>JANNAF010000055.1:0-35031 GCA_031384005.1 Rhodobacterales bacterium
AGGCCGGTCATGAAAAACTCGGACAGCCGGTTGTTCAAAACGCCCTTGCCCTCGGCCTGCGCCGGGTTGCCTTGGGGCGCCGAAGGCATTGGCGTGCCCTCATCCTTGAAATACTGCACCAATGTGCCGGGTTCGGGGCCCTCGTACAGGATCTTGGCCTTGCCTTCGTAGACCTTTTTACGCCGTGCCATAGTCTCTCCAAAACCCCAACAGCACCTGCGCTGCGCGCCTGTGCATATTCTCAAGCCCTATAGGCCATAGGCCCCAACCTCGCAAGACTGCCTTGCAGGCCCTTGCAGGATGGACGTCGCACAGGCATATGAGTGACGAACCGTTTCCCAAACAGAGGGCTGATCATGAGCAATTTTGACGACCGCGAAACCGCCTTTGAATCGAAATTCGCCCACGATGCTGACATGCAGTTCCGCGCCGAGGCGCGTCGCAACAAACTGCTGGGAATTTGGGCGGCTGACCTCTTGGGCAAGTCGGGCGACGATGTGCTGGCCTATGCGATGGAAGTGGTCAACGCCGATTTTGCCGAGGCCGGGATTGAGGACGTGGTCCGCAAGGTTGCCGGCGATCTGGGGGCCAAGGCCAGCGCGGATCAGATCCGCGCCAAAATGTCGGAACTGCTGATTGTGGCCAAGACCCAGTTGATGAACGAGTTTTGATGCAGGAGGCTGCCGTGACACAAGACGCACTTTCCAAGCTGTTGTCCAATCGGGACTGGCTGTTGGCCGATGGTGCCACGGGAACCAACCTGTTCAACATGGGCCTTGAAGCAGGCGAACCACCCGAGTTCTGGAACACTGACAAACCCCAGAACATCCGCGCGCTTTACAAGGCCGCCGTGGATGCCGGGTCGGACATTTTTCTGACGAACAGTTTTGGCGGAAACGCTGCCAGATTGAAACTGCACAATGCCCAAGGCCGTGTGGTCGAGTTGAACCGGGTGGCAGCCTCTCTTGGTCGCGAAATTGCGGATTCGGCGGGCCGTGTTGTCGTTGTGGCCGGATCCGTAGGCCCGACGGGCGAAATTTTTGTACCGATGGGCACAATGACCCATGCTTTGGCTGTGGAGATCTTTCACGAGCAGGCGGTGGGCCTGAAAGAGGGGGGGGCAGACATCCTTTGGGTCGAAACGATGTCCGCATTCGAAGAATACGCCGCTGCGGCCGAGGCCGCTGCATTGGCCGGAATGGCGTGGTGCGGGACGATGAGTTTCGATACCGCCGGGCGCACGATGATGGGCATTACGTCAGCGGCAATGGCCGGGATGGTCGAAAAGCTGCCAAATCCGCCGATCGCCTTTGGCGCAAACTGCGGTGTGGGCGCATCGGACCTGATGCGCACCATTCTGGGGTTTGAGGCGGCGGGCAGTGCAAGGCCGCTGATCGCTAAGGGCAACGCGGGTATTCCAAAGTATCATGACGGTCATATCCACTATGATGGAACCCCGGAACTGATGGGCGAATATGCGGTTTTGGCACGCGATGCGGGGGTCCGGATTATTGGTGGCTGCTGCGGAACAATGCCAGAGCATCTGAAAGCCATGCGCCACGCGCTGGAATCGCGGCCCCGCGGCCCGCGTCCGACGGTGGACGACATTCAGGCCAAACTGGGCGCGTTTTCCTCTGCGTCGGATGGAACAGGCGACACATCGGGTGACCCCAAGCGTGAGCGGCGCGGGCGGCGCGGCTAAAACAGGCTCAACTGATCGCCCTTGCGTGTCGGCCGTTGAAACAGATCGGTGCGCAGGGCGGGTTGTTGGTTGTTGAAGCCCAGCCGTTCAGTGGCAACCTTGAACCGTCGAGCCATCAGATTGGCCCAAATCCCCTCGCCGCGAAACCGCTTGCCCCACGCAGGATCATAGTCCTTGCCGCCATGCAGTTCGCGGACACGCCCCATGACTTTGGCAGCACGATCAGGGTAATGCGCCGCGAGCCAATCCTGAAACAGCTGCGACACCTCCAGCGGCAGGCGCAATGTGATGAAACTTGCCGCCGTGGCCCCGGCCAGTTGACCAGCCTCAAGGATCGCTTCCAACTCATGGTCGCTCAATCCCGGGATCATCGGTGCGGCCATGATGCGCACCGGAATACCCGCAGCGGTCAATCGTCGCACCGTCTCCAACCGCCGCTGCGGGTGCGGTGCCCGCGGCTCCATCCGGCGCGCCAAAATGGGGTCAAGCGTTGTGATCGAGAGTCCGACGCGAACCAAACCCTCTGCCGCCAAGGGGGCCAGAAGACCGATGTCGCGTTCGATCAAAGTGCCCTTGGTCGTGATGGCGATGGGGTGACGAAATGCCGCCAACACCTCCAGAACCTCACGCATCACACCATGCTCGACTTCACAGGGTTGATAGGGGTCGGTGTTGGTGCCCAGTGCAACAGTCGCCACATTGTAGGATTTCGCCCACAACTCGGCTTCCAACACCGCCCCGATACCGGGACGCGCGATCAGTTTGGTTTCGAAATCCAACCCAGGCGACAGGTTCAAGAACGCATGTGACGGCCGGGCATAGCAATAGATGCAGCCGTGTTCGCAGCCTCGATACGGGTTGATCGACCTGTCGAACGGCAAGTCTGGCGACCGATTGTAGGTGATGGCAGACCGGGGTCGCTCTAGCCGCACTTCGGTCGGCACAGTCCGCTCATCCGCGGGCAAGTCCCAGCCATCATCAAAGGCCTCTGTCATTGTAGGTTCAAAACGGCCTGCCGCATTGGTCGCGGCTCCGCGCGCGCGAAGGCGCTGACCGGGTCGCAAAGAGGTGATGGTTTCCTTCATGCAATGATTATAGAACATTTCATGAACACAAACAACGGAAGCGTTTCAAGCTAAACCTTACAAGTTTCGGACCATTCAGCACAAACGCTTGTGGCGACGGGTGTTTTCCGGCTTGTGCCGACGCCTCTTGTCGGCTTTCATCCGGCGCATGTCGCAATTCGAAAAGTCTGATCCGGCCTTTCAGAGCATTGACAGTTAACCTGCCCAAGGAGTGCCCAAATGGCCGACGAAGAAATCATTCTTTCTGATCTGTCTGACGATGAACTTGTGCTGCAGATGCACGACGATCTTTACGACGGTCTGAAGGAAGAGATCGAAGACGGGGTCAATATCCTGATCGCGCGCGGCTGGACGCCCTATGACACGCTGACCAAAGCACTGGTCGCAGGCATGACCATCGTCGGTGCCGACTTCCGCGACGGCATCCTGTTTGTGCCCGAGGTCTTGTTGGCCGCCAACGCGATGAAGGGTGGCATGGCAATCCTCAAGCCGCTGTTGATCGCCACGGGCGCGCCGCGCATGGGCAAAATGGTGATCGGCACGGTCAAAGGCGATATTCATGACATCGGCAAAAACCTTGTCGGAATGATGATGGAAGGGGCCGGTTTCGAGGTCAAGGATCTGGGGATCAACAACTCTGTTGAAAAGTATCTCGAGGCGATTGAGTCCGAAAAGCCCGATATCCTTGGCATGTCCGCCCTGCTGACCACGACGATGCCCTATATGAAAGTCGTCATCGACACGATGAAGGAAAAGGGCATGCGGGACGATTACATCGTGCTGGTTGGCGGCGCCCCCCTGAACGAAGAGTTCAGCAAGGCCATCGGCGCAGATGCCTATTGCCGTGACGCCGCTGTGGCTGTGGAAACGGCCAAGGCCTATATGGCCCGCAAACACAATCGCGCGAACGTCTAATCGATCTGCAATCCAGCATTGCCCCGGGCTCACGCCCGGGGCTTTTCTTTGGGCTTGGCAAACAGCTCAGCGATGCCCATTTTGACAGGTGGAGGATCACATGCCCATTTACGTCTTTGCCACACTCGTCCTAACCGTCATCGCCGTGGCCGGGGCCACCATCGCCTTGATATGGGCGGCAGGCATCAACCTTGTCTGGCTTGGTCTTGCCGCAGTTCTGGCATCACTTTTGGTCAGGCGGGGCAAATGGTGACGCTGGACGACACTGAACTGACCGAGGCCGGACTAGCCCCGACCCATGAGGGGCGGATTTTGCTGATTGCTTGTGGTGCGCTTGCCCATGAGGTCTTGGCTCTCAAGCGTCTGAACCAATGGGACCACATGGATTTGCAGTGCCTGCCTGCAAAACTGCACTTGTACCCAGACAAGATCACGGCCGAGGTTGTCCGGGCAGTCGGGGAACACCGCGACAATTACAAAACGATTTTCATCCTTTATGCAGACTGCGGAACGGGCGGCCTTTTGTTCGAAAAATGCAAGGAACTGGGTGTTCAGATGCTTGCAGGTCCACATTGTTATTCGTTTTTTGAAGGAAACGATGTGTTCCTAAAGCAGTCCCAGACAGAGTTTACTGCATTCTATCTGACTGATTTTCTGGTTCGCCAGTTCGACGCCTTTGTCTGGCGCCCTATGGGTTTGGACCGCCACCCCGAATTGCGTGACATGTACTTTGGCAATTACACCAAATTGGTCTACCAGGCGCAAACCGTTGACCCGTCCCTTGAGGCCAAAGCACGCGACTGCGCGCAACGTTTGGGACTTGCCTATGAACGGCGCTTTACGGGCTATGGCGATCTGGCGATCGAGATGGCCCAAGTTGCCAAGACATGACGCCTGAAAGTTTTCCGAAGGTTTTTGCCGCAGCATTCGCCGCCCAAGACAGTGCCGCGCTTGCCGCACTGCTGGCTGAGGACGTGCAGATGGTCACCTTGACCGGCGCATTGGCAGAGACGTCCATCGAAGCGAAGCGACTGTTTGACCAAGAGTTTGGCGGAACCTTTGCCACAACGCGCATTGTGACCGGCAGGAATCAGTTGCGCCTGTTGGGGCCGGGCGGGGCAATTGTGCATCAACGTTTTGTCGTCATCGGTGCCCGAGACGAGCACGGAACCGAAATCGCCCGGTTTGGTGCCATGTTGACCGCAGTGTTGCTGGCCCGGGCAGACGGGTGGCGCGCGGTATCCTTGAGCTTTTCAGTCTTGACCCAATAGCGCCATCGCGGCCGCACGCGCTGCATCGGTGACCGTGTCACCGGCCAACATGCGCGCAATCTCTTCGATCCGGGCCGTGCGATCCAGTGAAACCACTGTCGACAGCGTCTGTTCGTTGAGAACCCGTTTTTCCACGCGCCAGTGATGGTTGCCCAAGGCGGCCACCTGAGGGCTATGTGTGACGACCAAGACCTGCCCGGACCCAGACAGATGTTTAAGGCGGCGCCCGACTGCGTCGGCGGTGGCGCCACCAACGCCGCGGTCAATCTCGTCAAAGATCATGGTCAGGCCCGGTGTCGCCCCGGTCAGGCACACCTTTAGTGCCAACAAGAACCGGCTCAATTCACCGCCAGACGCGATCTTGTTCAAGGGTCCAGATGGTGCACCCGGGTTTGTGGCAACCGTAAAGGTAACCGCATCTGTGCCGTCGGGTCCGGGATCGGCATCCGTCAGATTGGTGTTGAACAGCGCCCGTTCCATTTTCAGCGGTGCCAGCTCTGCTGCCATGGCATAGTCCAGCCTTTGCGCCGCCTCGAGGCGGGTCATGCGGACAATGATCGCCAGACGGGCGTATTCGGCATCAGCGTCATTGACAGCCTTGGTCAGCGCCTTCAGACCCTTGGAACCACTGTCCAACGCATCCAACTTGGCGCGCATCGTCGCCAAATGGGTTCCCAGATCATCTGGCAAAACGGAATGTTTGCGCGCCATGGCACGAATGGCAAACAGACGCTCCTCCAGGGCCTCCAACTCGGCTGGGTTGAAATCCAGCGCCGCCAACGTCGCCTCGACCCCGGCCTGTGCATCCGACACTTCAATCAAGGCGCGGCTTAGCGCGGCCAGTGCCCCGTCCAACTGCCCTGAGGCCTGATCGGAGGCGCCCTCCAGCCAGCGTTGGGCGTCCTGCAACGCGGCCTCGGCGCCGTCGCCAAGGGCGCTATGGGCACGCACGATATCGGCGCGCACACGTGCAGCGCCCTGCATCCTGCGGCGACGCACATCAAGGACAGCATCCTCACCGGGCTCGGGGGCCAGCTTGTCCAACTCGGCCACGGCGTGGCGCAAGAAGTCTTCTTCGGCCCGCGCGGCTGCGACAGCCGCCTCAGCCGCCACAAGATTAGCACGCGCTGCCGAACGCGCCCGCCATGCAGCACGCAGGTCGGACAGGTCATGGCCTGCGAAACTGTCCAGCAGTGAGCGGTGACCGCGCGGGTTCAGCAATCCGCGATCATCGTGTTGCCCGTGCAGTTCAACCAGCACCTCGGACAGATCGCGCAAAACCTCGCCCGAGACGCGACGGTCGTTGACAAAGGCTGACTTGCGTCCATCGGCAAAATTTATGCGGCGCAAGACAAGGTCATCCTCGGCCTCCAACCCGGCCTCGGCAAGGATTGACCGGGCGGCGTGGCCTGCAGGCAGATCAAACTCGGCTGTCACCTCACCCTGTGTGGCCCCTGAGCGCACCAGTTCGGCCCTGCCACGCCAACCAAGGACAAAACCCAATGCATCCAAAAGAATGGACTTGCCTGCCCCTGTCTCACCGGTCAACACATTCAGCCCCGGCTCGAACGCCAGTTCCAAACGATCAATGATCAGCACGTCACGAATATTAAGCGTGCGGAGCATGGCCCATCCCATTGGGTGGGCATCCGTTGCGCACCTTGGTCACAGCCATTCACCCTTGATCATCTGACGATAGATCGTCGACAGCCAACTGGTTCCCTGCGCCTCGGGGGCCAGCCCCTTGTTTTTCAACAGGTTGAAGGCGTCTTGGTAAAAGGGACTGGATTGGTAGTTGAACCCGAGGATGGCACCTGCCGTCTGCGCCTCCTCATTCAGACCCAGTGCAACATAGGCTTCAACCAGACGCAGCAGCGCTTCCGCCGTTTGGGTCGTGGTCTGGAAATCCTGCACAACGACCCGAAACCTGTTGATGGCAGCGGCGTAGTGCCGTTTCTTGAGGTAATAGCGGCCAATCTCCATTTCCTTGGCCGCAAGGTGATCAAACGCCAGATCAAACTTGAGGATAGAGGATTTGGCATATTCGCTGTCTGGGTATTGTTCGATCACGACGCGCAGCGCCTGCAGGGCCTGAAATGTCAAACCCTGATCGCGGCCCACTTCGTCGATTTGATCATAGTAAGAGAGTGCCATCAGATACTGAGCGTAAGCCGCGTCTTCATCGCCCGGGTAGAAATCCAGAAACCTTTGGGCAGCGACGCGCGCTTCCTCATAGTTTTTGGTGCGGTGCAGCGTGAAAGCCTGCATGATCAGGGCCCGCTTGGCCCATTCGGTATAGGGGTACAGCCGCTCGGTTTCTTGAAAGTACAAAAGAGCATCTTTTGGCTTTTCGTTGACTTCCAGCTCCAACTCACCGCGCTTGAAAATTTCCTCTGCGGTGTAATTCTCAAGAGGCAAAGTCTTGGGCGCTGGGGCACAGGCAGCCATGGTTACCACCAGCAGCGCCAAACCACATTTCAGCGCTACCCCTGCCCTACCGCCTGCCATCTTGCGTCTATCCTCAAACCAAACCGAACTGGACCGTTCATCACGGACCATGTGTTTGGCTTGTCCTAACACAGATAATTCCGGGGCGCAAAACGGCTTTCACGCCACCTTAACCGAGGTTTCGGGTCGCCTTATGCAAAGGCTGGCAGGTCCGCCCGATTTACGCCCACGCCGGGCAGTTTTCCGCCGGCAAAGCGGTCACAGTCATCAAAGACCATCGCACCGGGGGTTGCAAACAAGGTCCGCAACAAACGGTTGGTCAGGGCATGGCCTGCCTTGATTCCCGTGTAGCGCGCCAACAACGGCGCCCCGGCCAATGACAGATCGCCCAACGCATCCAACATCTTATGGCGCACGGGTTCATCGCGGTAGCGCAAGCCGCCCGGCGACAATATCTTTTCGCCATCAAAGACAACTGCGTTTTCCAGTGTTCCGCCCAAGGCAAGCCCTTTGGCCCGCATGGCATCGACATCCGACTGGCGGCAGAATGTTCTGCTGTCGGACAGTTCCCGCACAAAGGCACCATTTGCCATGTTCAAGCGACGCGATTGGCGGCCGATGGCTCTTTCAGCGAAATCGATGCGGAAATCGATCTCTAGCATTTCAGCGGGTTCCAAGCGGGCCAAAGCCTCGCCGTCACGCACTTCGACGGTTTTCAGAACCCTGATCGCACGCGCCGGGGCAAACTGTTCCTGGATGCCGATGTTCAATATTGCCGACACAAAAGGTGCCGCCGACCCATCAAGGATCGGTACCTCTGGTCCATCAATTTCGATCAGTGCATTGGTGATCGCAAGCCCCGCCAAGGCCGCCATGATGTGTTCTATGGTCGAAACTGTGGCGCCATTTGCATTGGATATCAGGGTGCAAAGACGGGATGGCACCACACAATCCCAGCGTGCAGCGACAAGTGTGTCACCCCGTGGCAGATCCGTGCGGCGAAACCAGATGCCATGGTTTGCAGGTGCCGGGCACACCGAAATGGTCACGGCAGCGCCACTGTGCAGTCCAAATCCATGGAACGTCACCGCTGATTTTACCGTGTTTTGCAAACCCTGGCCTCTGCTTTATCCCAAGCCCACCATGGCTTGTGTTAACCTTAGCTAAGATCAATGACCGTGAATCACAATTCACTCTTTGTGACCAACTGTAACAGACGTTCATCCAAACCCAAGCGCATGAAATGTAACGAAAAAAACCCGGACTGCTGCCCGGGCTTTTTCAAACATTGTGGTGATGTTTCAGTTCGCTTGACGGCGCAGGAACGCAGGAATCTCGATGCGTTCCTGATCGGCTGAATGTTCTGCCTCATCGTCATACGATGTCACGGGCGGTTGCTGACGTGCCACGGCGGTGCGATCAGGCGTCGCTTCGGCATGACCGCCCGCCATGCGGTTGATCAGGCTGCCGATCCCAAAACGCGGCCGCTCTGCCGGTTTGGCTGCGGGTTGCCGGGCTGCGGAGGTTTGGGCCGGGGCTGCGGGGCGCGCAATCGGCTGTGCCGGTGACCGGCTGACGGCGGCTTGCAGGCGCGCCAAGGCTTCGGCAGACGGGGTGCCGGCAGCGCGTGGACGGGGCGCCACAAAGCTGGCAGCCTCGGCATCGCGGGCGACGACAGGGGCCTGGCGTTCGACAGCCGCTTGCGGCCGGTAAACCGGGGCCGGAACTTCGTCGGCTTCGACTTCCTCGGTTTGGGTTGAAAAGTCGGCCTCATCAAAAAGGCTCGCTTCCTCAACATATTGCGCGGGTGCTGCGGGCTTGGGCGCAGGAGTGGTCAATGCCATTGGCGTTTCGCGTTTTGGCTCTGGCGCGGCCGGTGCCACGAAGGGGGTCAGCGGGGCTGCCATCGAGCGGCGCGCAACGGGTGCCTCGACATTTGCCTTTTTGATGTCAATGCCTGTCGCGACAACGGACACACGCAGCGTGCCCTCCATGCTGGTATCCAGCGTCGAGCCGACGATAATGTTTGCATCAGGATCGACCTTTTCGCGGATGATATTGGCCGCCTCGTCCAGTTCGAACAGCGTCAGGTCATAGCCACCGGTGATATTGATCAACACACCTTTGGCGCCGTGCAGGCTGATTTCGTCCAACAGCGGATTGGCAATTGCCTTTTCGGCAGCCTGAACAGCGCGGTTTTCACCGGTCGCCTCGCCCGTGCCCATCATCGCCTTGCCCATTTCATCCATGACGGCGCGGACATCGGCAAAGTCGAGGTTGATCAGGCCGGGGCGAACCATCAGGTCGGTGACGCCCTTGACACCTTGGTACAGCACGTCGTCGGCAAGCGCGAATGCCTCGGTAAAGGTGGTACGCTCATTGGCAAGACGGAACAGATTCTGGTTCGGAATGACGATCAGGGTATCAACGACCCGCTGCAGGGCTTCGATCCCCTCTTCAGCCTGCCTCATCCGCTTGTTGCCTTCGAACTGGAAGGGCTTGGTCACGACACCAACTGTCAGCACACCCAGTTCACGCGCAGCCTGCGCAATGATCGGGGCAGCACCGGTCCCGGTACCGCCGCCCATACCCGCGGTGATAAAGCACATATGCGCACCGGCAAGATGATCGACAATTTCCTCAATCGTTTCTTCGGCGGCTGCGGCGCCAACGGTCGGGCGCGCACCGGCACCCAAACCTTCGGTGACCTTCAGGCCCATCTGAATCTTGGAATGGGCCCTGCTTTGCTGCAACGCCTGCGCGTCGGTGTTGGCCACAACAAACTCGACCCCCTCAAGGTTCTTGTCGATCATGTTGTTGACCGCATTGCCACCGGCGCCGCCCACGCCGAATACTGTGATGCGCGGCTTCAACTCTTCGCGCTGCGAGGTCACTGTCAGATTCAATGTCATTGTAGGTCCCGCCGTTTTTTTGTTGAACCGCAGCTGCCACGCGCTGCTTTTTTAGGTACGTCCCAGTATCAGGCCGGATTGAGGCCTGAGTTATCCACGATTCTATCCACAACTGGCCTTAAGGTCACGTGAAAATGTGCAACAACCCACAAAATATGGGGATTTGTGCCAGAAATCCACGTTATGTCGCCCTATTGTCAGGATGTTGGGGGTCACCAGTTATCCTTGAACCATTTAAAGGCCCGCTTGAACGACCGCGCCGGATAGCGTTCCGCCGGAATATCGAAATCCCACCATTCATCCTGCGGATGAGCCGCGAAAAGGCACAGCCCCACCGTCGATGAAAACGCAGCCCCCGTTGCCGCCTGCGGCAAACCCTGAACGCGCAACGGACGCCCCATTCGGACCCGCTGACCAAGGATGCGGCTGGCCAGCCCGTCCAGACCCGGGATCTGGCTGGCCCCACCAGTCAATACAATCTGCTGGCTGGGCAGGTGGTCAAAACCAGCCGCATCCAGACGCACCCGCACATCCTCCAAGATTTCTTCGATCCGGGGGCGAATGATGCCGATAAGTTCGGTCCGGCTGATCTGACGACGGTCTTTGTCCCAATCCCCCGAGTCGCCCCCAATTTCGATCATCTCGCGATCATCCATCCCGGTTGCGTGCACGCCACCATGTTTGGTCTTGATCCGCTCTGCGACAGCCAAGGGCACCTGCAACCCTTTGGAGATGTCCGAGGTCACATGATCACCACCAAGGCGAACCGAGTCCGCAAAAATCATGTGCTTTTTCATGAAAATGGAAATGCCGGTCGATCCACCACCCAGATCGATACAGGCGGCCCCCAACTCTTGTTCATCCTCGACCAAACTTGAAATACCCGACGCATAGGCCGAGGAGGCGATCCCGGCGAGGTCAAGATCGCAGCGCTTGATGCAATACATCAGGTTTTGCACAACCGAGGCTTCGACGCTTAACAAGTGCAAATCGCAGGCCAGCCGGTTGCCGATCTGATTGCGCGGATCCCCCAGCCCTGTGCGATGATCCAGTGCAAAGTTGACAGGCTGGGCATGGATGACCTCGCGCCCCTCGCCGATATCAGGGACATCGCAGGACGCCAGAACGCGGGCGACATCCTGTTCGGTCACAACGCTGTCTTGCAGTTCCAACTCGCCGGCCAGGCCATAGCTGCGCGGCTCGGCCCCGGAAAAGCAGGCGATCACATGGTCCACCCGCACATTCGCCATCTTTTGCGCAGCCTGAACGGCGGTGCGAATGGCGCGTTCGGTTTCATTCATGACCGTGATTTCACCAAACCGCACCCCACGCGATTTGGTCGTCGCAGCACCGATCACCCGAAAGTTCGATTGCCCGGCCATCGAGCCCACGCCGTCGGTTTCCCGCGTCTCCTCCAAACCGTCAAATCGCAGGATCAAACAGGCGATTTTCGATGTGCCAACGTCCAGAATGGCAATGACACCGCGCTGCAGGGCCGCTTTGCGCATATTCCGCATGGCACGTTGGGATTGGTATAGATCGGTCATGTTTCTGACTCCGTTGGGGCGATGCCCTGAGCGCGTCGCAATTCGTCAAGTGCGAAGGGCGCCAGGCGCAGCACTGGTCGGTGTTCGTTGCGCAGGTCGATGGAAACCAGGTCGCGCGCCAGAATGTTTTCGGCCTGATCTAAAGCGATCAGCCCTTCCAGCGCGCCAATTGGATTTTCTGATGGCAAAAGGATCGATTGGTCACGGTCAAGCACGAGGTTCCAGCGTCGGTTGCTAATGCGGACAAGCCCACGAATGCGGTACTTCATCGGGCTTGCCGCCTGCAACAATGCCGCAGCCTCATCTACAGCCGCGTCGGCACCGGCACCGGCAATCAGCGGCAGATCTGCACGGTCGCCACGTTCGGCAAGGCCAGCGATCCGGTGGCCTGTGGCGTCAACCATCATCAAACCAGCCTCGGACCGCCAGACGAAGGCCGGGACACGTTCGGTGATCGTGATTTGCAAGACACCACCGGTGCCGACCTTGACCTCGGCACTGGCGACGGCATCCAGACTTTCAGCGCGAAGTTGAAGATCAGCAAAATCAAGGTCAAAGCGGGAAATCGGCAGGTCCAGATGCATCTTTGCCCTGACCGCATCCGCAAGGGCCGCAGAAGCCCCGTCAATCGCCAAGAGACCCACCATGAACTCTGGGCGTTGTTCGACGCCGGATTTGAACTCGGCATAGCTTTGACCAAAGGCATCGCGCCGGGATTGATCCGACAGATAGATCCCAGCCGCCAGAACAACCACAAAAGCTGGCAGTCCAACGCGCATGGTCACACGGAACACCGGTGTCAGCCACAACCGCTGCATACGGTAGGCCCAGCGACTGGGTGCCGGATCACGGCGCAATGGCAGGGTGCGACCTAGCGATTGCATGAGGCATCCTTTACGATCCAGTCGCAAAGCTCCGGGAACGAAATTCCGCAAAAGGCCGCCTGTTCAGGCGCCAGTGAGGTGGGCGTCATGCCCGGCTGGGTATTTGTTTCCAGCAGGATCAGCCCTTGCAGTCCACGCGCCTCGTCCCAACGAAAATCGGTCCGGCTCAGGCCACGGCAGCCAAGGGCGCGATGGGCGCGCAGGGCGTAGTCAAGGCAGGCTGCAGTGATTTCGGGCGGCAAAGCGGCGGGCACAACATGGCGACTGCCGCCAACTTTGTATTTGGCATCGAAATCATACCAACCTTCGGTGATGATATCTGTGACGGCCAAGGCGCGGTCACCCATGACCGTGACAGTCATCTCGCGTCCGGGTGCATAGGCCTCGACCATGACGACTGCGGGCATCGTATCTGCCAGCCGAGGGGCGTTTGATCCCTCACGCACGATATAGACCCCGACCGAGGACCCCTCGTTGTTGGGCTTTACCACATAGGGCGGCGGCATGACATGACTGCGACTGACCTCGTCCCGGGTGCCAAGGATCGAGGAGACGACAGGCAGGCCCGCCGCGGCAAATGCCGCTTTGGCGCGCATCTTGTCCATGGCGAGGGCAGAGGCCAGCACCCCGGAATGGGTATAAGGCAACCCGTACCATTCCAATAGGCCCTGAACGCAGCCATCCTCACCCCAGCGGCCGTGCAAGGCATTGAAAACACAGGCGGGCTTGATGTCTGCGAGGCGCGCAGCCAGATCCGGCCCAGCATCAAGCTCGACCGCATCATATCCTGCCACCCGCAAGGCTTTGGCACATTCATGCCCAGAGACAAGCGAAACTTCCCGCTCTACGGAAGGCCCACCCATCAGTACCGCCACGCGGGGGACTGCTGTTACAGAACCACCCACCATCACTGCCTCAACCGGACTTTGCCGGATTATTATTGTTATTCTGCCGTCGGTTCGCCGACGCGCATGATTTCCCACTCTAGTGTGATACCACTTGCCGCGTAAACCTTTTTTCGTACCTCTTCACCCAAATTTTCCAGATCAGCGGCAGTTGCGCCACCTGTGTTGATCAGAAAGTTGGAGTGCATCGGGGACATCTGGGCGCCGCCGATGCGGGCGCCGCGCATTCCGGCGTTGTCGATGACCTTCCACGCCTTGAGATCATGGGTATCATCCGCGCGGCCCGTGGACGAATGGCCTACCGGGTTGCGAAATGTCGACCCGGCAGAGCGGTCTTTGGTTGGTTGGCTGGCATCCCGCTTGGCGATCTGGTCGGCCATCTGGGCCTCCAGTGTCGCGGGATCGCCATAGGTGGTTGAAAAGGTGGCCTGTGTGATCACCCATCCGGCCGGCAGAGTGGATTGGCGATACGCCAGATGCAGGTCGGATCTGGTCAGGGTTCTGATCTGCCCCTGCCGCGTTACAACCCGGATTTCGTCCAGTATATCAGCGACATAGGATCCATAGCAGCCCGCGTTCATCCGCACCGCCCCCCCAATGCTGCCGGGGATTGTGCGCAGGAATGTCAGGTCGCGCCCTGCTGCGGCGGCACGGCGCGCGACATGGGCATCAAGGGCGGCGGCACCGGCCACAACCTTGTCACCGTGAACCGCCATTCCGTTAAAACCACGCCCAAGCCGGATCACGACCGCACGGATGCCGCCGTCCCGCACGATCAGATTTGACCCCACACCCATCGGAAAAACTGCGGTGGCAGGGTCAAGATCAGCCAGAAACTGCGCCAGATCCTCCTCGTCTGCGGGTTGGAAAAGCCAGTCTGCCGGACCACCGACCCGCAACCAGGTCAGGTCCGACAAGGAACGATTTGGGGTCAGGGTGCCGCGGGGGATTGGGAGGGTGTGCATGGAATTGGTGTTAATCAAGCGTTCGCCGGTTCGCAAGCCGTGGCAACAAACATGCGTTTGGCGTGACACAAGATGTAGCGGGGTTAACAAAAGATGAGCGACCTAGAAACCACCTACAAAGCCTCTACAATCCCTATACCGGATTTTCTTGGATTTAACGCGCAACAGACCATGACAGGGCAGTATGCCCTATTGGTTTGGACGCCCCAATCGGGCCAATCCCAACCGGACCCATTTCAACAAGAACCACACAGGCCAGCGCAGAACAGACGCCCCGCCCGCGAGAAACAACAGCGCCAAAAGCAAGCCATGCGCATATCCGATCCAGACCAGAAGCGGCAGGCCGACGCAGATAAGCATATAGGCATTGCGCCAGTGATGATCGCGCGACGGAAACATCGCAATCACATTGGCGACGATCAGCCAAAGCAGACCCGCGATCAAGGACAGGCTCATGCCAAGGGGTCCTTGGGGCGCAATTCGGGCGGCAGATCAGGCAGTGGCAGGCCCAGCGCCTTGCGGGCGAAATAATTCAGGGGACGGCGGAACATCGACACGAAGGCAACGGCACCGATGCCGACCCAGAGCCAGCCATGGGTCAGGCCAATCCAGATCAGCAAAACCGGGGCCAATGCGATCAGGGTCAAGCCCGGGATCATCTGTGCCCGCATGGGCAGCAGGGCAGTGATTGCACCCGCAATGACCCAAAGGGCGGCCAGGACGAGAGGCAGGCTCATCTGTACCTGCTGGCGCAGAGAATTCTCTGCGAAAACTCAAAGGCGCAAAGAATTTTCTGCGAAAATTCAAAGGCAGAGTGAATTTTCGCAGAAAATTTGAGGGGCTTGCGGGTCATGCGGCCGTGCCGGTCAGTTTGGCCGGCAGAGCATTTGCCCAAGCCGAGATGGAGCCTGCACCAAGGCAGACAACCATGTCACCCGGTTGGGCCTGTTCGCGCACAAGGCGGGCCAGATCGGCCTCGTCCAGCAACGCACGGGAATGGCGGTGACCGTGGGCGATCAGGCCGGCGACAAGGTCGTCGCGCGAGGCGCCGGGGATA
The DNA here is from genome assembly GCA_031384005.1 of Rhodobacterales bacterium. Lineage (GTDB taxonomy): Bacteria > Pseudomonadota > Alphaproteobacteria > Rhodobacterales > Rhodobacteraceae > Stagnihabitans. Next base: position 15,692 of record JANNAF010000055.1, read on the forward strand.
GGCTCTTCTCCTGCCGAATAGACATCGGCGATCGCGACGACATCTGCCTCGTTGAAACAGGTGCAAAAATCCTCGAACAAGGAATGCAGGCGGGTATAGCGGTGCGGTTGGTGAACGGCGATGATGCGGCCTTTGGTGGCTTGGCGGGCCGCCTTGAGGACGGCGGCAATTTCAACCGGGTGGTGGCCGTAATCGTCGATGATGGTGACACCGTTCACCTCGGCCACCTTGGTAAAGCGGCGGTTGACGCCTGCGAAACCGGCCAGCGCCTCGCGGATTTCGGACCCTTTCATGCCAAGGTGGCGGGCGACGGCGATGGCGGACAGGGCGTTTGACACGTTGTGATTGCCGGGCATCGGCAGGGTCAGGTTTTCAATTTTGTGACCTTGGCCCTCGCCCTGCAAGGCGACATCGAAATGGGCGACGCCGTTTTCATAGGTCAGGTTCACAGCGCGGACATCGGCCTGCGCGTTAAATCCAAAGGTGACGATGCGGCGGTCGGTGACCCGGCCGACAAGGGCCTGCACCTCCGGGTGGTCGGTGCAGCAAACGGCAAGGCCGTAAAACGGGATGTTGCAGACGAAATCGTAGAACCCTTTGCGCAGCGCATCAAAGGTGCCCCAATGTTCCATATGTTCGGGGTCTATGTTGGTGACGATGGCGATGGTGGCGGGCAGGCGGTTGAAGGAGCCGTCACTTTCGTCGGCCTCGACCACCATCCACTCCCCTGCCCCTGCACGGGCGTTCGAGCCATAGGCGTGGATGACCCCGCCGTTGATGACAGTGGGGTCAAAGCCGCCCTTGTCCAGCAGGGTTGCGACCATGGTGGTGGTCGTGGTTTTGCCGTGGGTGCCAGCAATTGCGATGTTGGAGCGCATCCGCATCAGTTCGGCCAGCATTTCGGCGCGGCGGACGACGGGCAGTTTGCGACGGCGGGCCTCCTCAAGTTCGGGATTGCCCTTTTTGATGGCAGAGGAGATCACGATGACGGCGGCATCACCGATGTTGCTGGCCGACTGCCCCTCGAACACCGTGGCGCCAAGCGACACAAGGCGGTCGGTGATCTTGGACGCCTTGGCATCCGAGCCTTGCACCCTGTAGCCAAGCGTCATCAGCACCTCGGCGATCCCCGACATGCCGATGCCGCCGATGCCGACAAAGTGGATGGGGCCCAGTTCCATAGGCAGTTTTGTGGCAGCGTTCATGGGTCAATCCTGCTTCAGGGCTTCGACGAGGGCGGCGAGGCGGATGGTGGCGTCCGGGCGGCCTTGGGCCAGTGCCGAGCGGGCCATCAGTTCGGCGCGGTCGGGCGCGGTCAGGATGGCGGTGATCGCGGTTGTCAGGGCGGTGGGATCCAGGTCACCTTCGGGCAGCAGCGTGGCGGCGCCCGCCTCGACCAGACCTTTGGCATTGGCGGTCTGGTGGTCGCCGGTTGCGGCAGCATAGGGGATCAGGATGGCCGGGCGGCCGATGATCGAGATATCGGCCACCGAGGAGGCGCCCGAGCGGGAGATGACCAGTTGCGCCTCGGACAGGCGGCGCGGAATGTCGGTGAAAAAGGGGGCCACTTCGGCTGAAATACCGGCGTTGGCATAGGCTTGGGTCACCCGGGCCAAGTCTTCGTCGCGCGCCTGATGGGCGATGCGCAGGCGGTCGCGCAGGGTGGGGTCAAGGGCCGCGATGGCGGCAGGGACGATATCGGACAGGACGCGCGCGCCTTGGCTGCCACCGATGACGACCACGCTCATCGGATAGTCACCGGGGGCGATATAGGGGGCGCCGGCGCGGTCAAGGACGGCTTGGCGCACCGGGTTTCCAGTGGGTTCGCCCACGACACCATCGGGCAACGCAGTGGGCCATGTGCCACAGGCCACGGTATTGACGCGGGGGGCAAAGGCCCGGTTGACCCGGCCAAGGACGCCGTTTTGTTCGTGGATCATCCGTGGCAGACGCAAGATCACCGCCGCCGACAGGGCCGGTATGGTGGGATAGCCACCAAAACCCACGACGACCGCGGGCCTTTCGCGCCACAGCCGGAAGGTGGCACCCAGGATGCCGCCTGCGATGCTGAACGGGGCCAACAATTTGGCCAGCGCCCCGCCACGGGCAAAGGTGGCCGAGGAAACCTGAGTGATTTCAACCCCGGCAGGAAAGCCCGATGTATAGCGCGCGCCACGCGCGTCGGTGGACAGTCGCACGCGCCAGCCCTTGGCCAGCATCGCCTCGGCCAGCGCTTGGGCGGGGAACATATGGCCACCGGTGCCCCCGGCGGCGATGAGGAGGAGGGGAGCCATCAGCGGCCCCGTTTGAAGATATCGGCAAACTCGCCCTGAGGGCGGGTACGCGTCAAGGCCAGGAGCATACCCACCGTGATGCCAGCAGCAATGACCGAGGACCCGCCGTAACTGACAAATGGCAGGGTCATGCCTTTGGCGGGCAACAGACGGACTGCCACGCCGATGTTGATCATGGCCTGTACGCCAAAGATGCAGGCAAGGCCGGACCCGGCCAACCGGACAAAGGGATCGCGTTCCTTCATCAGGCGAAACAGCGAGCGGACGACCACGGTGCAATAAAGGGCGATGATGACAAGGACGAGGATCAGGCCATATTCTTCGGCAGCGACCGCGATAATGAAATCGGTATGCGCGTCAGGCAGGGTCCATTTGACCTGCCCCTGCCCCACACCGACGCCAAAGAACCCGCCCTCCTGGATCGCGTTGGTGGCATAGCCGATCTGGCTGCGCGGGTCGACATCGGTGGTCAAAAAGCCGTCGATGCGGCGGGCAAAGTGTTCGGAATTGCTGTAGGCAAAGGTGCCGCCCAAAAAGACCAAACCAATGATCAGCGCAATCAGTAGCATCGGTGCGCCAGCCACGAAATAGATCACGCCCCAGCCAAACAGCACCAGCATGGACTGGCCAAAGTCGGGCTGCACCGCCAGAAACCCGACAATGACCATGGTCAGAAAGAACGACAAGGTCTTGCCCGGCGGGCCGTTCACCTCGGCCGAGGCCGCGATCAGCCAAGCCGAGACGATGATGAAACCGGGTTTCAGAAACTCGGACGGCTGGAACGACACAAAGCCCAGCGAAAACCAGCGGGTCGCCCCCTTGCCAAAGTCGGTGCCAAAGATCGGCAGCGCGGCAAGCGCCACGAAGGTGACGGCAAAACCCAGAACGCCCAGACGCCGGATCATCGCAGGCGACAGCATGGAAAACCCGACCATGACCGCCAGTGCCACCGAGCCAAAGAACGCCTCGCGCTGGACATAGTAGAATTGCGGCAACCCGTTGCGGCTGGCCAAGGGCACCGACGCCGCCAGCCCCAGCAAAAGCCCGATGCCAAACAGCCCCAGAATGGCCGTCAGTGACCATTTGTCGATGGTGCGCCACCACCGGGGTAGCACGGGATCATGTGCCCGCGAGGGCATCGATCCATAGACCATTTCCGTCATGAAGTGCCGCCTGTCTTGCCCGTTACTGCCGATCTGCCCGGGTTTGCCCCGGATCTGTGGAAACTTTAGCGAATAAACCGGCGTCTGACTAGCCGGAAAGCGGGGGGTGATTCGCAAGGTTGGCAGATGGTGCGATATGTGGCGCGATCGCAGCGCCGCCCCTTGTGGGTTGGCCGCTTTTGCCGCAAGCAACGCGCGACTTTTCAGGGGGCGGCCATGCGCATCGGATTTCAGTTGTCAAAGCCGCGTCAGGTGTTCGCGGCCTTTGCGATCTATGCCTTTGCGATGGGAAACATCTTTCCACGGTTGGGCGATGTGCAGGCACACATGGGGGTGTCCACGGGCGCCTTGGGTCTGGGGTTGATCGGGGCGCCGATTGGCACGCTGATTGCGCTGACCTTTGCCACGCCGCTTTTGGATCGGTGGGGATACCGCCGTGCGCTGCTGGGGGGGATACCACTGGCGGCGCTTTTGTATGCCATTGCGGTTCATGCGCCTGATCCGACTGTGTTTTTCTTTTTGCTGATCCCGGTGGGCATGGTGATTGGCTGTGTCGAGATCATCGTGAACACCGAAGCGGACCGCGTCGAACATCTGGTAGGGTACCGGATCATGAACCGGTCCCACGCATTTTGGAGCATCGGTTTCTTTGCCGCCGGGCTATTTGGTGCGCAGTTTGCCGGGCTGGGCATCAGCCCGCAGGTGCAATTGGCGCTGAATGTGCCGATTGTGCTGGCGGCGGTGGCGCTGTGCCTGTGGAATTTCCAGCCTGCCCCGCCCCGCCCCGGCGCGCCAACCGGGGCGGGGCCGCGTTTTGCCAGCCCGACATGGCCGATCATGGTGCTGGTCGTGGTCACCTTGCCCGCAATGATATTGGAGGGCGCGAGCATGGACTGGTCTGCCATCTATATGCGCGATGTGTTCGGGTCTGGGCCGTTTGTGGCCGGTGTGGCGGTGGCCTGTTTCGCCGCGTCGCAGGCGACGATGCGGTTTTTCGCAGACGGGTTTGTGGACCGCCATTCGCCCGCCACTGTGGCGCGGGTGTTGTTGCTGATCCTGTTGGCCGGCTGTCTGATCGTCAGCTTTTCACCCTATCCCCATCTGTCGCTGGCTGGTTTTGCCGCGATGGGCATGGGGACCAGTGCCATATTCCCGCTGGCCATGTCGGCGGCGGCCCAGCGCACCGACCGATCGGCGGCGCTGAACATATCGGCACTGGCACAGTTTTCGTTCATGATGTTCCTGCTGGGGCCACCACTTCTTGGCTATGTGGCCGAGGCCTATGGCATCCGCACCGCCTTTGGTCTGGCGCTGCCGCTGATCGGGGCCAGCCTTGCCGCCGCACATTCACTGGGCAGGGGCGCAACCAAGGGTTGAAAAATCTGTGGCACTGCGCGCGTGCTGACTTGGCAAAAGGGGCAAAGACCGGGTATTCCGGCCAGAGTCTGGTGGCCAGCGTCTGGTGGCCAGCGTCTGGTGGTCACGCGTTTGAAACCATCTGTGTGGCAGGATTTGCCACACGCGTCAGGGCTCGGACCCGGAAAGGCAGGCAGGCATGATGATTGATGTGACAGTTGCGCCCGATTTCATCGGCGACTTGGCGCAGGTTTGCGCGCAGATGAACCCCTTGGCCGCCGGGGCCGTGATGATCGCGCGTTCGGACACGCGGGCCGTGTTCGAAACGGCCGCCGAGGGGCGTTACGTGATCACGGGCCAAAATCTGGAGTGGAGTGCAGATGGACAGACGCTGCTGGGCGGTGCGGTTGACGCGCTGACCTGGCGCAAGGGGGCGCAGGATGTTGTCACCTTTGCCACGTTACAGACAACCGGTGATGTGCTGTGGGCTGCCTTTGTGGCGGATGGCGATGATCTGACCAGGCTGTTGATGCGGCACTGTTGGACCTATCACGGTAGCGATTTGGCCGAGGTGTTTGCGCGGCGGGATGCTGGCGGTGTGGATGCGCCCAACCTGCCCGGAAAGGACCGGATTTACCTTTATGGCGGCGATGATCAGTTTTTCACCGGCAGTGCCAATGACAGCCTATATGGCGGCGACGGGGATGATTGGCTGGCGGGCGGGGGCAACGAGGATTTGCTGGATGGCGGAACGGGCGATGATGTGCTGCGCGGCGGTTCGGGTCACGATACGCTGGTCGGAGGTACCGGGTTTGACAGCCTGACAGGCGGCGCTGGCGATGACCGCCTGATGGGTGGTTTTGGTGCGGACTGGATCGCCGGCGGGGCCGGGGCGGATGAATTGACGGGCGGGGCGCAGGGCGATGTCTTTGTGTTCGGGCCCGGCGCGGACACCGATGTGATCACGGATTTCGAGATCGGTCAGGATCATTTGCAGATCCTGACCACCCGCGAGATTGAGGTTGTGGCGCAGGGGGACGACACCCTGATAGTCTATGGTTGGGCGCGCATTGTGCTGATCGGGGTTGATGCCGACCAGATCACCCCAGCAGAGTTCGTCTGACGGAACCATGGCTGAATTGGCCCGATGTCGACTGGCCGCCCCTGTGATCGGGGCGGCCATTTCTGCTGGCCTCTGTTACAAGAACAGCGCCGAGACCTGATCATTGCTCATCACCCCAATCTGGGTCGAGGTAAAGGCAGAGGTCTGCACCTCGGTCAGGGCGCCGATATCAGCGGTTTCCAGCGCGACGATCTGTGCCGTGGTCAAAGCCTCGATCTGAGCGGTGGTCAGGCCCGCCATCTGCCCGGTCGTCAGGGCCACAATGGCGTCGGTCGACAGCGCCGTGATCTGCGCTGTGCCAAAGGCGGCAATCTGGCCCGTGGTCAGCGCGGCCACCTGCCCCGAGGTCAGCGCCGCCGATTGGGCTGAGGTCAGGGCCTGAATCTGGGTCGCCTTCAGGCCCTTGATCGCCGTGGTGCTGATGGCGGCAAAGTCCTCAACCTCCATCTGCGAGATTACGGCGGTCGACAAGGCACCGACCTGACCGGAACTGAGGGCACCCGCCTGCGCGGTCGACAGGGCGATGATGTCATCGCTGCTCAGGCCCGCCAGGCTGCCTGTGGCAAGAGCGGCGATCTGGGACGTGGTCAGGGCGGTGACCTGATCTGACCCAAGGGCCGCGACCTGCGCCGAGCCAAGGACGGTAATCTGCGCCGTGGTCAGGGCGCCGATCTGTTGCAAGGTCAGGGCGGCCATGTCGTCGGTGCCCAGTTTGGCGACCTGCGCGGTGGTCAGGGCAGCCATCTGGGCGGTGGTCAGCGCCGCGACCTGATCGGTGGTCAGGGCGACGATCTGGGCGGTGGTCAGGGCGCGCAGGGTGCCGGTGGCAAGGGCGGCAATATCCTCAGCCTCCATCTGGGACAAGACGGCGGTGGTCAGCACCGTGATCTGAGATGAGCTGAGAGCACCGGCCTGATCGGTTGTCAGCGCCACGATATCGTCCGACCCAAGGCCGACCAGACCTGCCGTGGTCAGTGCCGCGATCTGCGCGGTGGTCAGGGCTGCCACCTGATCGGTGTTCAGCGCGCCGGTCTGGACCGAGGTCAGCACGGCGATATGGCCAGTTGTCAGGGCGGCCAGCTGTTCGCCTGAAAGGGCGGCCACATCCTCGGATCCCAGTTTTGTAACCTGAGTTGTGGTGAGTGCGGCAAACTGGTCGGTGGTCATGGCGGCAAACTGGCCGGTGGTCATGGCGACGACCTGCGCCGTGGACAGGCCCTGCAGGGCGCTGGTGGACAGGGCGGCAATATCCTCAGCCTCGATTGCGGCGATAAGGCCGGTGCCAAGGGTCGCGATCTGCGCCGAACTGAGGGCGGCAGCCTGTTCTGCCGACAGGGCAACAATCTCGGCAGTGCCAAAGCCTGCCATCGCGGCAGTGCCAATGGCGCCGATCTGGTCGCTGGTCATGACGGCAACCTGATCGGTCGACAGGGCACCGACCTGTGCCGAGGACAGCACCGCGACCTGACCGGTGGTCAGGGCTGCGACCTGTTCGGCTGACAGCACGACCATGTCAGCGGTTTCCAGTCGTGCAACCTGCGCCGTCGTCAGCGCAGCCAGTTGCAGACCCGTCAGCGCCGCGATCTGGTCGGTTCCCAGGGCCACGACCTGCGCCGTGGTCAGTTTGGCGACCTGTGCCGTGGTCATGGCGGCGATCTGGTCGGTGCCGATGGCGGCGACCTGTGCCGTGCCCAAGGCCACGATCTGGCCCGTGGTCAGCGCCGCCACCTGTTCAACGGTCAGAACGGCAATATCCTCGGTTCCAAGGGCGGGGATCTGGGTGGTCGAGAGGGCCGCGATGACCGAGGTTGACAAGGCGCTGATCTGGGCGGTGGTCAACGCGGCCACCTGCGACGAGGACAGGCTTGCGACCTGAGCCGTGCTCATCCCCGCGATCTGGTCGGTGCCGATCGCCGCCACCAACGCTGTGCCAAGGGCTGCGACCTGCGCAGTGGTCAGGGCCGCCACCTGTTCGACGGACAAGGCATCGATATCCGCTGTCTCGAACCGGGCGATTTGCAGGGCGGACAGGGCGACCAGCTGACCGGTCGTCATGGCTGCGACCTGCGTTGCATCCAGCGCCTCGATCTGGGCGGTGGTCAGGCCCCGGACCGCATTGGTGGTCAGCGCGGCAAAATCTGCCGTTTCCATTGCCGCCAGAACGTTGGTCGCGAAAGCAGCAATCTGGGTCGAGGACAGGGCTGCAGCCTGCGCCTCGGTCAAGGCAACGGCAGCGGCGGTGCCCAAACCGGCAAGGCTGGCGGTGGTCAGCGCCGCAACCTGCGCGGTGCCAAGGGCGCCCACCCCATCGATCGACAGGGCCCCAAGTTGGGCTGATCCCAAGGAGCCGACCTGTGCCGTGGTCAGGGCAGCGATCTGGTCCGTCGTCATCGCACCCAAGGCCGCCGTGGTAATCCTGGCCACCTGCGCCGTGGTCAGGGCGGCGACGGCCGCCGTGGTCAGGGCGGCGACCTGTTCGGTGCCCAGGGCTGCAATCTGCGCCGTGGTCAGTTTGATGACCTGAGCCGTCGACAGGGCTGCAATCTGATCGGACCCGATTGCGGCCACCTGTGCCGTGGTCAGGTTGGCGATCTGGGATGTGGTCAGCGCCCCGACCTGATCCGCCGACAGGGCCGCCACATCATCCGTCGACAACCGGGTGATCTGAGTGATCGACAGCGCCACCAGTTGCGCCGTGGTCATGGCAGCCACCTGCGCGGCATCCAGTGCCACAATCTGGTTCGTGGTCAGTCCCCGGACTGCCGAACTGGTCAGGGCGGCAAAATCCTCGGTCTCCATCGCGGCGATGGTGGCCGTATCAAGGACGGCGATCTGGGCCGAGCTGAGGGCGCCAGCCTGTGCGATGGTCAGCGCCACCACCTCGGTCGCGCCCAATCCGCCAAGGGCGGCAGTGCCCAAAGCCGCAATCTGCGCCGTGGTCAGGGCAGCAACCTGATCAGTGGTCAGGGCACCCAACTGCGCCGAGGTCAGTACGGCCACCGACGCGGTCGCCATCGCGGCGACCTGTTCGGTCGTCAGGGTGGCGACATCGGCGGTTTCCAGTTTGCTGACCTGCGCCGTGGTCAGGGCCGCAATCTGGGCAGTCGACAGGGCCGCGACCTGATCCGTGGTCAGGGCAATGATCTGGGCCGTGGTCAGTTTGGCAACCTGCGCCGTGGTCAGGGCTGCGACATCCTCGGTTTGCAGGGCCGCGATCTGGGCCGTGGTCAGGGCGGCAACCTGCGCCGTGGTCAGGGCGGCAATCTGAGCGGTGGTCAGAGCGGGAATGTCATCGGTGGTCAGTTTGTTCAGCCTGATGGGCGTGATGGCCACCAGTTGCGCCGTGGTCAGGGCCGCGACCTGATCCGACCCAAGGGCCGCGATCTGGCCGGAGGACATGACCGCCATATGCGCCGTGGTCAGCGCCATGATCTGGTCACTGGCCAGCGCCGCGATCTGATCGGTGGTCAGGGAGACAAGTTGCGCCGTGGTCAGCGCCGCCAGTTGGGTGCTGGTCATGGCGGGCAAATCGGCCACCTCGATCGCCCGAATCTGGGCGGTGGTCAGGTTGACCAGTTGCGCAGTCGACAAACCGGCGACCTGATCCGAACTGAGGGCGGCAATCTGGGTTGTTGTCAGTTTGGACATCTGGGCCGTCGTCAGGGCCGCGATCTGGGCCGAGGTCAGCGCCTCGAACTGAGAGGGGGTCAGGGCGGCAAACTGGGCCGAGGTCAGGGCCGCAATCTGCGCCGTGGACAGGGCAGCAAAATCAACCGTCTCCAACGCGGCGATCTGCGCTGTGGTCAGGGCTGCAATCTGCGCCGTGGTCAGGGCAGCCGCCTGCGCCGTTGACAGGGCGGCAATCTGGGCGGTCGTCAGGGCCCTTTCCTGCAGGGTGGTCAGTTTGGCGATCTGGGCCGTGGTCATGGCGGCGATCTGGTCGGTGGACATATTGGCCAGATGACCCGTGGTCAGCGCCACGATCTGGGCCGTCGACATGGCGGCAATGGCACCGGTGGCGATGGCTGCAACCTTGCCGTTGGTCAGCGAGGCGATCTGGGCCGTGGTCATCGCGGCAATCTGGGCCGAGCCAAGGACCGCAAAGTCATCGGATCCAAGGCCGCGCAGAGCCACGGTGGTCAGTGCGGCCAAATCGGCCCCCTCGATCGCCGAGATGGTGTCCGTGCTGATCGCCTGCAATTGTGACGAGGTCAGGACCGCTGCCTGCGCCGTCGTCAGCGCAGCAAGGTCAGCGGTTTCGATCCCGGACAGGGCCGCCGTCGTCAAAGCAGCCACCTGCGCCGTGGTCAGGTTGGCGACCTGGGCCGTGGTCAGGGCAGCCATCTGGTCAGAACTGAGCGCCGCAATCTGCGCCGTGGTCAGGGCTGCCGTGCGCGCCGTGGCCATGGCCGCAAGGCTTTCGGTCCCGATGGCAGCGATCTGACCGGTGGTCAGGGCAACCACCTGACCCGAGGTCAGCGCGCCAATCTGGTCGGACCCAAGTGCTGCGATCTGTTCAGTGGTCAGCCCGCGCACCGCTGCGGTGGACAGGGCGGCAATATCAGCGCTGTCCATGGCCGCGACGATGTTGGCGTCCAGCCCGGCCAATTGGGCCGAGGTCAGAACGGCGGCCTGCGCCGTGGTCAAGGCGACAATATCAGTGGTATCAAGGCCCGCCAGCGCCCCCGAGGTCAGTGCCGCAACCTGCGCCGTGGTCAGGTTGGCGATCTGGGCCGTGGTCAGGCTGCCCGTCTGATCCGACGACAGGGCTGCGATCTGGCCCGTGGTCAGGCCAGCGACCTGGGTCGTCGACATTGCGGCGACAGTGTCCGTGGTCAGGGCGGCAATCTGGGTTGTCGACAGGGCGGCCAGTTGGGCCGTGGTCAGGGCCGCTGCCTGACCGGTGGTCAGGGCTGCGACCTGATCGGTGGTCAGCCCCGCGACGGCCGTGGTCGTCACAGCGGCCAGATCGGCCGTCTGCATCTCGGCCAGCACAGCGGCGCCGATGGCACCGATCTGGGCCGAGGTCAGCACGGCGGCCTGCGCCGTGGTCAGGGCGGCAATCTGATCCGATTGCAAGCCCAAGAGCGCGTCCGTCGCAAGGACGGCGATTTGGGCCGTCGTCATGGTGGCAACCAGACTGGTCGTCAGGGCGGCGATTTGATCAGAGCTGAGGATGGCGACCTGATCGGTGGTAAGTGCTGCAATCTGTACAGTACGCAGATTGGCCATACCGGCAGTATCAATCGCCGCGATCTGGGACGTCGTCAGAACGGACAGCTGTGCTGTGGTCAGCGCGCGAACCTGAGCCGAGGTGAGCGAGGCCACCTCCTCGGTCGTAAGGCCGGTGATGGCGGTGGTGGTCAGCGCCGCAAGGTCGGCAGTTTCCATCTGCGCCAGAACCGAGGCGGTCAGCGCCGCGATCTGGGCCGACCCAAGGGCTGCGGCCTGTGCCGTGGTCAGGGCGACGATGGCCGCCGTCCCAAGCCCGCCAAGCGCCAGCGACGACAGGGCCGCAATCTGGCCCGTGGTCATGTTGGCGATCTGGGCGGTCGACATGGCACCCAACTGATCTGCCCCGATGGCGGCGATCTGGCCTGTGGTCAGGGCCGCGACCTGATCGGTCGACAAGGCCTCGATCCCCGCAGTGGCAACAGCGGCGATCTGGCTGCTGGCCATGGCGGCCAATTGGGCTGTGGTCAGGGCGGCGACCTGATCGGTGGTCAAGGCCGCGACGCCGTCAGTGGTCAGCCCGCGAATGGCCGCGGTGGTCAGGGCGGCAAGGTCAGCGGTCTCCATCGTGGCCAGAACGGCAGCGTCGATGGCGGCGATCTGGGTCGAGGTTAGGACGGCGGCATGGGCCGTGGTCAGCGCCACCATATCGGCGGTTTCCAGTCCGGCAAGCCCGCCAAAGGACAGGGCAGCGACCTGTGCCGTCGTCAGGTTTGCAACCTGTTGCGTCGTCAGCGCGGTGACCTGAGCCGAGGACAGGGCGGCGACCTGACCTGCTGTCAGCGCCACAACCTGCGTGCTGGTCAGGGCAGCAATATCATCGGTGCCGATGCCCGCAATGGCCGAGGTTGCAAGGGCGGCCAGTTGCCCGGTTGTCAGGGCTGTGACCTGATCGGTCGCCATCGCGGCGATCTGGGCCGAGGTCAGGCCACGCACCGCCGAGGTCGTCAACGCTGCCAGATCTGCCGTTTCGATCTGGGCCATCACCGCCGCGCCGATTGCGCCGATCTGGGCCGAACCCAAGGCCGCCGCCTGCGCCGTCGTCATGGCCTGCAGATTGGCCGACCCAAGCCCCACCAGGCCCGCCGTCGACAAGGCAGCCGCCTGAGCAGTCGTGATATTCGCCATCTGTTCGGTCGAAAGTGCCGCCACCTGACCCGAAGTCAGAACCGCCACCTGCCCCACCGTGAAGGCCGCAACTTGGGTCGAGGACAGCGCCTGCAGATTGGTCGTCGACAGGGCGGCCACAACAGCCGTGTTCAGCGCGGCCAGTTGCGCCGTCGTCATGGCGGCGACCTGATCGGTACCCAAGGTCGCCATCTGCGCCGTGGTCAGGCCACGGACCGCACCACTGGACAGCGCGGCGATATCCGCCGTCTCGATCTGGGCAAAGGTGGCGGCGGCAATTGCGGCAACCTGGGCCGAGGTCAGGCCCGCGGCCTGCGTGGTGCCAAGCGCGACAAGGGCGGCACTGGACAGACCGACCAGGCCTGCCGTGGTCAGGGCGCCGACCTGACCCACAGTCAGGGCACCGACCTGTGCCGTCGTCAGCGCAGCCACCTGCCCCGAGGACAGTGCCGCCACCTGACCATTGGTCAGGGCGGCGACCTGTGCGGTCGTCAGGGCGGCGACGGCAGCGGTCGTGATCTTGGCCATGGCAGCCGTCGAAAGGGCGGCCACCTGCGCCGTGGTCAGGGCCGCAATCTGTGCCGTGGCCAAGGCTGCCGCCTGTGCCGTGGTCAAGCCGCGGATCGCGGCAGTGGACAGGGCGGCAAAGTCGGCGGTTTCAAACTGGGCAATCGTTGTGGTCGAGATCGATGCGATCTGCGCCGAGGTCAGGGCCCGCGCCTGCGCCGTGGTCAGGGCGACGATATCAGCGGTTTCCAGACCGATCAGGGCTGCGGTGGTCAGCGCGGAAATCTGCGCCGTGGTCAGTTTTGCGATCTGCGCCGTGGTCATGGCGGCAATCTGGCCCGAGGTGAACGAGGCAACCTGTGCCGTGGTCAGAGCCGCAACCTGTGCGGTGGACAGCGCTGCAATATCCTCGGTCGACAGTTTGGCGATCTGGGCCGTTGACAGCGCAGCGACCTGACCCGTCGTCAGGGCCGCGACCTGCCCGGTGGTCAGGGCAATGATCTGGCCCGATGTCAGCCCCTTGATCGCCACTGTGCCAAGCGCGGCCACATCCGCAGTTTCGAATGCCGCAATGGTCGCCGTGGTCAGCGCGGCCAGTTGGGTCGAGGTCAGCGCCGCCGCCTGCGCCGTGGTCAGCGCCACGACATCTGCGGTTTCCAGTCCCCGCAGGCTGGCAGTGGACAGAACGGCGATCTGGCCGGTGGTCAGGGCGGCCGTCTGGCCGGTGGTCAGGGCGGCCACATTGGCCGAGCCCATGGCAGAGATCTGGCCATTGGTCAGGGCCGCAATCTGGGTGGGGGTCAGCGCGGCAAAGCTGGCAGTTGGCAGCGACAGGAACTGCGCCGTCGACAGGGCAGCGACCTGCGCCGTGGTCAGCGCCGCGATGTCATCGGTCGGCAAGGCGGCCAGCGCCGCCGTGGACAGGGCCATAATCTGGGCCGTGGTCAGTTTGGCCGCCTGCGCCGTCGTCAGGGCGGCGATCTGAGTGGTGGTCAGGGCACCAACCTGCGCCGCGGTCAGGGCGGCAATCTTGGCCGTGGTCAGCGCAGCGATGCCGTCCGCGTCCAGTTGCCGGATCTGCGCCGTGGTCAGTGACACCAATTGTCCACTGGTCATGGCCGACACCTGATCCGACCTAAGGGCCGCCAGTTGTGTGGTCGACAATCCGCGCAGCGCCGCCGTGGTCAGCGCGGCCACATCCGCGGATTCAAGCGCCGCGATCAGGTCCGTCCCCAGCACCGCCAGTTGGGCCGAGGTCAGCACCGCCGCCTGCGCCGTGGTCAGCGCTGCCGCATCCGCCGTCTCCAACCCGGCAAGGTTGGCAGTGGTCAGCGCCGCAATCTGACCCGTGGTCAGGGCTGCGGTCTGGGCCGTGGTCAGAGCGGCAATCTGCCCCGAGGTCAGGGCCGCAATCTGTGCGCTGGCCAGCGAGACCACCTGCCCCGTCGTCATGGCGGCGATACCGCCCGTGACCAAGGCGACAAGTTGCGTCATTGTCAGCGCGGCCAATTGAGCCGTGGTCAGGGCTGCGGCCTGATCCGACCCAAGGGCCGCCATCTGGGCCGTGGTCAAGCCCTTGACGGCAGCCGTGGTCAGCACGGCCAGATCCGCGGTCTCCAATGCGGCGACGCTGGCAGTTCCCAGGACTGCGATCTGCGCCGAGGTCAGGACCGCCACTTGTTCCGTGGTCAGCGCAGCCGCATCGGCACTGGCAAGACCTGCAATATTGACGGTGGTCAGGGCAGCGATCTGGGCGGTCGACAGTTCGGGCATCTGATCGGTCGTCAGCGCGGCCACCTGACCCGAGGTCAGCGCGGCAATCTGCGCCGTGGTCAGCGTTGCCGCCTGATCCGTGCTTAGCGCCGCCACGCTGTCGGTCGACAGGGCCCGGACCTGCGCCGTCGTCAGGGCTGCGACCCAAGCCGTGCCCAAGGCGGCAATCTGGTTGCCCTGCAAGGCGCCGATTTGCGCCGTGGTCAGCGAGGCAAGTTGCGCCGTCGTCAGGGCATCGACCTGTGCCGTGGACAAGGCCGCAACCTGAGCCGTGGAAAAGCGCGAGATCTGGGCTGTGGTCATGGCCGCGATTTCGGCCGTGGTCAGGGCCGCGATCTGGGCCGTCTGCAACGCCGCAATCTGGGCAGAGGTCAGGCCGCGAATGGCCGAGGTCGTCAGCGCCGCAATATCAGCGGTTTCCATCTGCGCAATGGCCGCAGTCCGGATGGCAGCGATTTGGCCCGAGGTCAGTACCGCGATCTGAGCCGTGGTCAGGGCCACGACATCCGCAGTTTCCAACCCGGCAAGCCCAACAGTCGTCAGGGCAGCGACCTGAGCGGTGGTCAGGTTCGCGATCTGGGCCGTCGACATGGCGGCAATCTGGGCCGAGGTCAGGGCGGCAACCTGTGCCGTCGACATGGCCACGGTCTGCGCCGTGGTCAGGGCGGCGATATCGGCGGTGGTGAACTTGGCAATCTGGGTGCCCGACAGGGCACTGATCTGTGCCGTGGACAGGGCCGCCACCTGGTCAGTCGTCAACTGGGCGATCTGGGCCGTGGTCAGACCCTTGATCGCCGTAGTGGTCAGGGCTGCGATGTCGGCTGTTTCCAGTTTTGAAATCGTGGTGGTGCTGATCGCTGCCAGCTGCGCCGAGGTCAATACGGCCGCCTGCGCCGTGGTCAGCGCCACAGCATCCGCGCTTTCCAGCCCGGCAATGCCCGCAGCCGTCAGCGCCGCGACTTGCGTCGTCGACAGTTGTGCAACCTGTGCCGTGGTCAGCGCTGTGACCTGGCCCGAGGTCAGGGCCGCAATCTGGCCGGTGGACAGGGCGGCGACCTGCACCGTGGACAAGGCCGCGATGGCCGCCGTTCCGATCTTGGACACCGCGGCGGTGGACAGGGCCGCGATCTGCGCCGTGGTCAGGGCCGTGACCTGTGCCGTGCCCAATGCCGCCATCTGAGCCGAGGTAAGCCCCTTGATCGCAGCCGTGGTCAGGGCCGCCAGATCCGCTGTTTCGATTGCGGCAAAGGCTGCCGTCCCTATCGCACCCACCTGACCCGAGGTCATCGCCGCCATCTCGGCGGTGGTCATCGCGACAATATCCGCACTTTCCAGCCCGACCAATGCCGACAACGACAGGGCGGCAACCTGCGCGGTCGTCAGATTGGCGACCTGCGCGGTCGTCAAGGCTCGGATCTGCGCAGAGCTGAGGTTCTTGATCTGGTCGGTCGTCATGGCCGAAATCTGCGCCGTGGACATGGCCGCGATCCCGGCCGTCGTCAGTTTTTGCACGCCTGCCGTCGACAGGGCCGCCACCTGAGCCGTGGTCAGCGCTACAACTTGGCCGGTGCCCAATGCGGCCACCTGCCCCGAGGTCATCCCCCGGATCGCCGTCGTGGTCAGGGCCGCCAGATCTGCTGTTTCCAGCTTGGCAACCGCTGCCGTGGACAGGGCCGCCACCTGAGCCGCAGTCAGAACCGCTGCCTGCGCTGTGGTCAACGCAACGATATCCGCCGTCTCCAACCCGATCAGGCCGGCCGAGCCGAGGGCCGCAATCTGCGCCGTGGTCAGGTTGGCCACCTGGGCCGTGGTCAACGCCGCGACATGCACCGATGTCAGCGCCGCAACCTGCGCCGTTGTCAGCGCCGCGATTTGCGCCGTCGACAGCGCCGCAACATCCGCACCAGCCAGCTTGCCCACAGACACCGCCGTAAGAGCGGCGATCTGGTCAGTCGACATTGCGGCAAACTGCTGCGATTTCATCGCGATGATCTGGGTGGTGGTCAAACCCTTCAGCGCCGCGGTGGTCAGAGCCGCGATATCAGCCGTCTCGAACTCGGCCATCGCTGCGCCCGTGATGGCGCGGATCTGCGCCGAGGACAGCGCCGCCGCCTGCGCCGTGGTCAGCGCCACCGCATCTGCCGTGTTCAACCCGATCAGCGCCGCAGTCGACAAGGCCGCGACCTGCGTGGTCGTCAGGTTGGCGACCTGCTGCGTTGTCAGAACCGACATCTGCTGCGAGGTCAGTGCAGCAACCTGAACCGTGGACAGGGCGGCCAGTTGCGTGGTGGAAAGAACCGGGATCTGGACAGAGGTCAGCGACTTGATATCCGCCGTGGTCAGCGCCGCAATGGCCGTGGTGCTGAGGGCTGCGATCTGGGCCGTCGTGAGGGAAGATATCGTCGACATGTAACACTCCGTTTCCATTGGTTCTGGCAAATGGCGCGTCCGCCCCTGCCCCGTCCACAGCCCAAATTGGCCTGAAATATGGGCCAGAGGCTGGCAGTGGGACCTTATGAAACAATGAATGATCTGATTAACCACTGCGGTTTCCTGCCGCCGAATGTGGAAACTGAAATTAAAGTTTTAGGCAAATCGTCTCTGGCGGGTGGCGGGGCGCGGCAAAAAATTGTCGGGCCTGTTCACCTCTTGTTCACCAATCTGCGCTGAAACTGGCCAAGATACGGAGGTGATCCCATGACCATGCCCTTTACCCTGCCCTTTCCGATGCCCGATGATGAGGCGGTGCTGACGCGCGTTCTGGCCCGCCCCGGTGGGTTGGCCGCCGCCCCCTCGGGCGAACAGGCCTATCTTGGCCGGGCGGTTGTCGGACTGGACCTGATGGGCCTTGTCCGCCATGCCGAACAGGCAGGCGACGGGGCGCAGTTGTACGAATTGTGGTTGTCGGCCCATGGGGCCGAGGTGCAGGCCTGCGCGGCATGGTTCAATCTGGGCGTGGCGCGGATGCGCAGCGGCAATCCCGTCGGCGCGGTGGCCGCCTACCGCGAGGCGTTGCGCCTGAAACCCGATATGGTCGAGGCGGCGATCAACCTTGGCACCGCGCTGGAGGCGTCTGGCCAGACCGAACTGGCGCTGGGGGCATGGCGCGCCGCCCTGCCACCACCTGCCATGCGGCAGGTATTGCACAACCAACTGGGCCGTGTGCTGGAAAATCAGGGCCGGCTTGGGCCTGCATCCGAGGAGCTGCGCGCCTCGCTGTTGATCGCGCCGCACCAACCCGATGTGCAACAGCACCTCGTCCATATGCGCCAACGCATGACGGCTTGGCCCCCGGCCCGGCTGGACGTGCCCGGCCTGACCGAGGCGGAGGCCGCCAGCAATTGTGGACCACTGGCCGCATTGGCCCTGTTTGACGACCCGCTGTTGCAGGCCGCCACCGGACAGGACTGGCTGCGCCGCAAGGCCCCCCCGGCGGCGGCCCATCTGGCCCCACTGACCGGCTATGCCCATGACCGCATCCGCATCGGTTACCTGTCCACTGATTTTTGCCGCCACGCGATGAGCTTTCTGATCGCGGAACTGCTGGAACTGCACGACCGCGACCGGTTCGAGGTTTACGGCTATTGCGCCTCGCCCGAGGATGGCAGCGACATACGGGCGCGGGTGGTGGCGGCGATGGACCACCATATTCCGATCAAGGCCATGACGGATGAGGCCGCAGCCGCACGCATCAGGGAAGACGAAATTGACATCCTGATCGACCTGAACGGGCTGACCAAGGGGGCGCGGGTGGGTGTCTTGCGCTGGAAACCGGCGCCCGTGCAGATCACCTATCTGGGCTATATCGGGCCCATCCCTTTGCCTGAACTGGATTATATCCTGTGCGACGACATCACGATCCCACAGGAACTTGACCATCTGTACGAACCACGTCCCTTGCGGATCGAGGGGTGCTATCAGGCAAATGACAGCCGTGCCCCGGTCCTGCCACAGGTCAGCCGGGCGACCGAGGGGCTGCCAGAGGGGGCCTTTATCTACTGCTGTGCCTCGCATCACTACAAGATAACCGAGGCCATGTTTGGCGGCTGGTGCGATATCCTGGCAGGGGTCGATGGGTCTGTTCTGTGGCTGATTGACGATAACCCCGAAAGCAGGGCCGCACTGACGGCGCGCTGGGCGGCGCGCGGGTTGGCGGCAGACCGGCTGATCTTTGCCGCACGGGTCGACCCCGAACGGTACCGAGCACGGCTGGCCCTGGCCGATCTGTTTTTGGATACCACCCCCTATAATGCAGGCACCATCGCGTCAGATGCGCTGCGGATGGGGCTGCCCTTGCTGACGCTGCAGGGCACGGCCTTTGCCGCTCGGATGGCGGCCAGTTTGCTGACGGCGATTGGCCTTACGGAATGTATCGCCACCTCACCGCGCGACTATGTCGCGCGCGGCATCAAGATCGGTCAGGACGCCGAATTGCACCGCGCGATGAAGGCGCATCTGGCCAGCGACGCCTGGGCGCGGACCTTGGGCGACAGCGCAGGCTTTGCCCGCCGGTTCGAGGCTGTGATGCAAAAGGTCGTCATCCGCCCCTAGCCGCACCACCCGGTGCCGCAGGTTCGTAAATGGTAACGCCCCGCCTTGAACAGGCGGGGCATTTTCATGGAGCGGGTGTGGGCGTCAGATATCCAGCGTATTCTCATGCTCCCACCGCGAGAAATGGGCGGCATAGCTGTCCCACTCCTTGCGTTTCAGCCGCAGATAGGCAGCCGAAAACTCCTCGCCCAACATGGCCTTCAGCGTCTTGTC
>JANNAF010000058.1:0-4980 GCA_031384005.1 Rhodobacterales bacterium
TTGACCCAGTCGCGCTGAATGCCACCCAAGCGCCAGCTTTCCTGCCATTGGTAGATGTTGCCGGGGGGCGGAAGGAAGGAAAACAGCAGGATAAGCAGAAGGTAAAAGCCTGCAATTCCCAAGGTGCCGCGCGCGAACCACGCCAGAACCTGGCGCCACAGGGGGCGGGGTGGCGGAGGCGGTGGGGATTTGGGCTTTTTGGTCATGGCCCCAGCTTTGGCCCGAGGGGCGCGGTCTGGTCAAGATAGTATGGTGAGGTGCGGCAAGGTCGGGCGCGGATTTGATTTGGCGCAAGGACAGCGAATCCGCTTTGGGATAGGGTGTTTGCGATGGCACTGGGCCAGTTTGGCGGGGTTGGTGGAGAGGGAAAAAGTGACGGACGCCAAGGCCAAAGGTCTGAACAAGACCATCGAGGTGGCGGGGGCGCGGATCCTTGATCAGGTCAAGTTGCTGATCAAGGAGGGCAATATGCGCCAATTGAGGCTCCGCGCCAAGGACAGCGTTTTGGTTACGCGGACCTTTGAGGGTCCCTATTCACAGGTCAGATGACTGCCGCCGCGCATGAAGCGGGCAATGTCTGGGTCTGCTAAACAACCTGTCCGAAATGCGCCAAGGCCGATGGGCAGAATCCGGTTGTGGGCATAGGCGAACTGGCCGAATAGGGTCGAATTACAGACCCGCCAGCTGCCACAATTGGTCCATCGCCGCCGATACCTGACGGGCGGCGGCGGTTGGGTTTGTCGCGGCGAGCGTATTCAGGCGGGCGTTGAATGGTTCGGTCACAACGGGGCCATCATAGCCAAGCGCCGCAAGGCTGCGCAGAAAACCGGGCAGATCAAGGACGCCGGTTTCCAGCGGCAGGTGGCGCTGGGTGTCGATGACACGGTCAAACGGCACGCCCTCCGGCGCGTCGCTGATATGCACATGCACAATGTCGCGGGCGGATAACCGGGCAAGGTCGCCCAGGCCCGCGCCCGAGGTGAAGAGGTGCCACGCATCCATCAACAGGCCAACATTCGGGCCAATTTGGCGGGCCATATCCACCATCGCGTCCATTGTGTGGATAAAGGGGTGGGCGTGGTTGGCAAACAGGGTTACGGGGCCCAAAAACTCCAGCCCCAGTTGCACGCCGTGGTCGGCAAGGACGAGGGCAACCGGGGTCAGGCGTTCGATGTGAAAGGCAGTGTTAGGCTCGATTTCCCGACTGTCCGACCAGGACGGCACCCATGTCGCGCAGCGCAGGCAGCCAAGGTCGGCGGCCAGTTGAGCGCAGGCGGCCAGTTCGGTCAGATCGACGTCCCATTCGCTTTGCGGGCCAGTCACCGGCAGGCCCCATTGCGCAGGCTTGATCCCGCTGGCGGCAAACAGGTCGCGGATATTGGGCAGGGCCAGCGCCTGCCGCATGTCAAAATCGACCCCGGCATAGCCTGTGGCCTGCGCCAGAGTCAGGGTATCAGGCAGGGACAGGCCCTTGATCCCGATGGCGTTGCAGTTCAGGGATTTGTACATTTGCCTCATGCCCATGGGTCAAGGATGATTTTGCCGGACTGCCGGGAGACAGAGCAATCAAACGCCGCCTGGATGTCTGACATTGCAAAGCGGTGGGTGACAAGGTGGTCCAGCAGCGGCGAACCTTCGATGACCTGCATCAGATCACCAAAGTCGGCCAGATTGTAGTGCCATGAACCGATCAGGGTCAGACCCTTGCGGATCATGTCAGGGCTGATCTGCAGGGCCAGCGGATCGGAACATTCGCCGACAAAGGCCACCTTGCCCCTGCGCCGGGTTGCATCGATGCACAAGCGCTGGGCCTGAACGGTGCCCGAACAGTCGATGGCGCAATCGGGACCGATGCCGTGGGTAAGGTGATGGATTTGGTCCAACAGGGTTGGATCTGCCGGGTCCAGCACGGTGGCGCCCATGCGACGCGCAAGGTCAGCGCGGTAGGGGGCGTTTTCGACCACAATGGCAGTGGCACCGCGAAAGCGGGCGTTCACGACCGCACCCAAGCCAACTGGACCGGCCCCAGTGATCAAGAGGGTGGTAAAGGCGTTCACGCCCATGCGCTGCATGGCGCCAAATGAGGCGCCAAGCCCGCAACAGGCCAGCGCAGCGCGATCATAGCTGACCCCATCGGGGATGCGCGGCAATAGCCAATCGGGTTTGGTGATGTACTGTGCATAAGTGGCATGGCCGGGCCCGCCGGGAGCGAAGGCATTGCCCTGCAACACATCCTGACAGTGGATGTAATCGCCCGACACACAAAGCCGACAGCAGCCGCAGCCATAGAGGGGCATGACAACAACCCGGTCCCCGACCTTGAGCCGCCCGGGCTGGGCAATGGCGACCACCTCGCCCGCTGCCTCATGGCCAAGGCTGTCGGTGGGTTCACCCGTCAGGAACCGTTTATACTCGGTGCACATTGGGGCGGCGTGGACCTTGACCACGACCCAATCGGCGTGGGGTGTGGGGTCGGGGCGGTCAACGAGGGCGGCCTGTCGGGGGCCGGTGATTGCTGCTTGTTTCATGGGTTTGCCCCGCTTGCGTGGCTGCAAAACGAAACGGCCCCTTTTGGGGGCCGTCTGTTATTCGGCTGGAACTTTGATCGCCTCGTCCGACAGGGGATGGGGCAGGTGGATCAGCATTTCCTTGGGGCAGACCTGCAGGAAGTTCACCCTCTCCTCGGCCCAGTTGGCGAGGATGCGTTCGGCCTGACGCGAGCCGGTTTCAGTGACATGCGCCTCGATCAGGGTGCGCAGTTGCGCCTCCCAATGGGGATGGGAAACTGCACAGGTGACGAGGGATTCAAGGTTCATGAAATCCTCGGCCATGCCTTTGGGGTCGTAGACATAGGCCATTCCACCGGTCATGCCTGCGCCAAAGTTCGCACCGATACGACCCAGGATCACAGCCACCCCACCTGTCATGTATTCGCAACCGTTCGAGCCGCACCCCTCGACCACCACGGAGGCGCCAGAGTTGCGGACGGCGAAACGCTCACCCGCGCGGCCTGCGGCGTAAAGGTAACCCGCGGTCGCACCATAAAGGACGGTGTTGCCGATGATGGTGTTATCGGCAGCGACAAGAGGCGAGTTCATTGCGGGCCGGACGGTGATCGTGCCGCCTGACAGGCCCTTGCCGACATAGTCGTTGGCGTCGCCCATCACCTCCAGCTTTAGCCCCCTTACGGCGAAAGCGCCCAAGGACTGACCACAGGATCCGGTCAGTTTGACCGTCAGATGGTCGGGTTGCAGGGTGTTGCGCATGCCGAACCGTTTGACGATATGGCTGGATGCCCGCGTGCCGATGGTGCGCAGCGTGTTGCGCACGGCATAGGACAGCTGCATTTTTTCGCCATCCTCGAAAAACCGCGCGCCATCCTTGACGATGTCGGCATCCAGCGTGTCTGGCACGTGGTTGCGCGGTTTGGAGCGGTCGTAAGTGATTTTCGACGCGCCATCGACGGTGATCAGCAGGGGGTTCAGGTCAAGGTCATCCAGATGCGCTGCACCCCGGCTGACCTGAGACAAGAGGTCGGCGCGGCCGATGATTTCGTCCATGCTGCGCGCGCCGATGGAGGCGAGAATCTCGCGGACCTCTTGCGCGTAGAAGGTGATCAGGTTGACGACCTTGTCGGCTGTCCCGGTGAACTTGTCGCGCAGCACCGGGTTTTGGGTGCAGACGCCGACCGGGCAGGTGTTGGACTGGCACTGGCGCACCATGATGCAGCCCATTGCGATCAGGGCGGCGGTGCCGATGCCATATTCCTCGGCCCCCATCATCGCGGCCATGACCACGTCACGTCCGGTCCGCAGGCCGCCATCGGTGCGCAGCATGACGCGTTCGCGCAGGTTGTTCATGGCAAGGACCTGATGCGCCTCGGTCAGGCCCATTTCCCAAGGCAGGCCCGCGTATTTGATGCTGGTCGCGGGGCTGGCCCCGGTGCCGCCGTTGTGGCCGGAAATCAGGATGACGTCGGCCTTGGCCTTGGCTACGCCTGCCGCAATCGTCCCTACACCGCTGGCAGACACAAGTTTCACGGTCACCTTGGCACGAGGGTTGATCTGTTTCAGGTCATAGATCAGCTGGGCCAGATCCTCGATCGAATAGATGTCGTGATGGGGCGGCGGCGAAATCAGCGTCACGCCGGGGGTCGAGTGGCGCAGGCGGGCGATGAGGGCGGTGACCTTCATGCCGGGCAGCTGGCCACCCTCGCCAGGCTTTGCCCCTTGGGCGACCTTGATTTCCAGCTCCTCGCAGGCGTTCAGGTATTCGGCGGTGACCCCGAAACGGCCGGAGGCGACCTGTTTGATCTTGGCCGACGGGTTGTCGCCGTTGGGCTCGGGGTGGAAATGTGCGGGATCCTCGCCCCCCTCGCCCGAGTCGGATTTGGCGCCGATGCGGTTCATGGCGACGTTCAGGGTTTTGTGGGCCTCGGGGCTCAGCGCACCCAGAGACATACCGGGGGTGACAAAGCGTTTGCGGATCGAGGTGATCGATTCGACCTCCTCGATTGCGACGGCTTTGCCAAGGGGTTTGATGTCCAACAGGTCGCGGATGTGGATCGGCGGATTGGACCGCATGGCGGCGGAATATTGCTTCCAGATGTCGAACGACGCGCGGTCGCAGGCCGATTGCAGCATGTGCATCGTCTGCGCCTCCCAGGCGTGTTTCTCGCCGGTGCGCCGCGCCTTGTAAAAACCGCCAACCGGCAAGATGTCGCCGCCGGTACGCCAGCCTTTGGCGTGAACCTCCTCCGATTCCTTTTGGATGCCGGTAAGTCCGATGCCCGAGATGCGGCTTTGCATACCGGGGAAGTATTCGGCCACCATGGCGCGGGACAGGCCGACTGCCTCGAAGTTCAGGCCGCCTCGGTAGGACGAGATGACCGAAATCCCCATCTTGGACATGATTTTCAACAAGCCCGCGTCGATGGCGTCGCGGTAACGGCGCATGGCGTCCATCAAGGTGCCGTCAATC
>JANNAF010000061.1:0-2243 GCA_031384005.1 Rhodobacterales bacterium
AGGATCAGCGCCATGCCCACTGACAAAACCGTCGCGCCGATGGCGTAAACAACCGACACCTGCACCGAATACCAATACAGATCGTCAAACAGGATCGCCTTGAAATTATCAAAACCCACCCAGGTATTGCCGCCGCCCCAAGGCTGTTCCAGCGTGAAGGCCCAGTACATCGCCTGACTGGTCGGCCAGTAGAAAAACACGAATATGATCAGCAGTTGCGGTGCCACCATCAGGGCGGCCACCCAGTTGTTCTTGAACACGGCGCGTTTCATCGCAGGCCCCCATGAAATGCCTTCCCCGGCGTGATGCCGGGGAAGGGTCGATGCGTGGCAGATCAGGGCAGGGTCTTGCCTGAATAGGTCTTGGCGAACTTGGCCAGCATGGCGTTCGACCGTTCGACCGCCGTATCCAGCGCCTCTTGCATGGTCTTTTGACCGGCAAGTGCGGCTTCCACTTCGGCTTTCCACTCGGCACGGATCTGGATCATGCTGCCCAGACGGTAGCCACGGGTCAGCGGGCCCGGCTCGGTGAAGGTCAGCGAAGTCATGGCAACTTCACGGCCCTTGTAGGGTGGGGCAGAGTAAAAGCCTTCGGCCGTCAACTGGTCAAAGGCGGTTTTGGTGACGGGGATATAGCCGGTGTTGGACACCCACCACTTTTCGGACTCGGCGGTCGCCAGAAACTTCATGTACTCGGCCGCGCCGCGATATTCGTCCTCGGCCTTGCCCGACAGAACCCACAGCGAGGCCCCGCCGACGACCGAATTGTGACGCGTGTTGCCGTCATAGATCGGCAGCATCGCCACGTCCCATGTCAGACCCTCGACCGCCTTGAGGTGGACCGAGGAATGTGACGCGATCGACCCAAAGTAGAACGCGCAGACGTTCTGGGCAAAGGCGTCCTGCGAGGTGGCACCGGTGGCCGCAACCTTGACCTCGGCCAGACCTTCGGTGATCCAGCGCTGGATGTTTTCCATGTGCTTGACGTGCATCGTGGTGTTGTAGGTGAACTGGGTGTCCAGACCGTCATAGCCGTTGTTGTTCGTGGCAATCCCGATGTTGTGGATGGCCGAGAACTGCTCGAGGTCGATCCAGACCGACGGCTCATAGCCATAGGCGCAACGCGCCGGATCGGCGGCCTTGACGGCCTTCAACGCGGCTTCGAACTCCTCCCAGGTGGTGGGGGCCGCAACGCCGACCTTGGCCAGATCGGCGACGTTGTAATACATGACGGCGGTCGAGGAGTTGAACGGCATCGAGAACAGCTCGCCCTTGGACGACGAATAGTAGTTCTTGATCCCCGGGAAATAGTTGTCCCAGTCGATGTCGATGTTGAAATCGGCCATCATCTTTTGCACCGGGTAAAACTCGCCCGACATCATCAGGTCGGCGGTTCCGGCGTCAAAGGATTGCAGGATGGTCGGGGCCTTGCCCGCGCGGAAGGCGGCGATGGCGGACTGGACGACCAGTTCATAGCCATCATAGCCGGTGCAGGTGATTTCATACTTGTCCTGCGCGGCGTTGAACCGGTTGCAGGTCTCGGCCAGCGTGGCCCCCAGATCGCCGGTCAGGCCATACCAGTAGTCGAACTTGATCTTTTCGGCAGCGGCGGTCGTGGCAAAGCATGCCACGGCCAGCGCGGCAAGCGCCGTGTGGGTCTTGGTCATCGTGTAACTCCCGTTTGGACACCCTTTTGGCAGGCGGGTGTGGCGTCTGGTTAGGCCTGTTCCATGTCAGTGGATCGTCAGTTGTTTGAAAGTTTGGCAACGGGTGTGTGACGGTCTGGCGATGGCATGCATGGATTGGACAAGGGGTTTAGTCATGCCTGATCAATGCGTTGCCACCCTTTGTCACATCTCGGGGGTGTGAACCGCGATCACGTCATTGCCGTCAATGAAATCTTCAAACAGCACGGTGGTGGTATCTGGCGTGCCCAAGACCACGGCCATCTGGCCCGGTCCGGTCAGGCTGCGAAACGGGGCGCCGGGCTGATCGGCGTTGAAGGTCACCGAATAATGGCCGCCCGCCAGCGTGGTAAACGGGATGCCGTGGTGCAGCGCGGTCGAGGTCAGGTGGACATGGCCCGCAATCACCTGCCGCACGTCGTCATGCGTCTTCAGCGCGGCGATAAAGGGGGCGTCGTCCAGCAGTTTGATATTGTCCGCCTCGATGTGCAGGGGGTTGGCGTTGTGGTGCAGCACCACGATCACCGGACGGTCCGCAGCCTCGGCCAGACGGTCGCGC
>JANNAF010000068.1:0-15233 GCA_031384005.1 Rhodobacterales bacterium
TGCGGATACTTGTCGATCACCGCCTCATAGCACCGCACGCGGGTAAAATGGTCGACATCGCCCGGCTTGGTCATGCCGACGATCGGATGGATCAGCAGGTTGGCCTGCGCCTCGCGGGCGGCGCGAAAGGTCAGTTCCTGATGCGCGCGGTGCAGCGGGTTGCGGGTCTGGAACGCCACAACCTTGTCCCAGCCGACCTTGCGGAAATAGGCGCGCAATTCGTTCGGCGTGTCGCGGCGCGATTTGAAATCATAGTGGATCGGCGCCTGCAGCCCCACAATCGGGCCACCCAGATAAACCGGACCAGCCGTGTTGTGCAGATAATGGATCGCCGGATGGGCCAGATCGTCGGCGCCATAGCCAAAGACCTTTTCGGCCTCCAGTTTCTTGTTCGGGGTCCAACGGTCGGTGACAGTCATCACGGCCAGAATGACACCCTCAGCGTCGCGCAGCGCAATCCTGGCACCCAGCGTCACAGTGTCCGCAAACTTTTCGGACACATCCAGCGTCACTGGAATAGGCCACAGCGTGCCATCGGCGGTGCGCATGTTTTCCACGACACCGTTGTAATCGGCCTCTGAATGGAAGCCCTTCAGCGGATGAAACCCGCCATTCATCAACATTTCCAGATCGCAGGCCTGACGCGCGGACAGATCCCACGACGGCATGGAACCGGCTTCAATCTTCAACTTGGCGGCGGTTTCGGCTGAGACAAAAAGTTCGGGAATGGGGGCAAGGCTGGAATTCGACATCGGTTGCTCTCTGATAAGGGCGATTGCGGGCAGCCGGACGCCGCCACTCGCGCGCCTTTAGACCCTTTTCGACCGCAATATCAACCCAAGCCTGATAAAATCAGGGAAAACAGGGCGAAAATGCCGCAAAACGCCAGTGCCCATGGACATAGTTCCGTCTGGCGGCAGGGCCAGATGAAATCAGCCTGCCCGTCAGACAAAGCCGTGGACAAGGTCGACCAGCGGCATGTGTTCCAACGCCGCTGTGGCCTGACGGCGCCGCCTGTCAACGGGTTTTGCTAATGGCCCGACAGCCAACGTTCGGCATCCAGCGCCGCCATGCAGCCCATTCCGGCGCTGGTGACCGCCTGACGGTAGATGTGGTCGGTCAGATCGCCCGCCGCAAAGACACCCGGAATGACGGTGCGGGTGCTGCCCGCTTCGACCTGAACATAGCCGCCGTTGTGCAGGGGCAATTGGTCCTTGACCAGTTCGGACGCGGGCGCATGGCCAATGGCGACAAAGAACCCCTCGCAGGGCACCACATGGTCCTCGCCAGTGATCACATTGCGCGCACGCACGCCGGTCACGCCCAGCGGGGCCTCGCTGCCCACCACCTCGGTCACCTCGTGGTTCCACAGCAGGGTGATCTTGGGATGCTTGAACAGGCGGTCTTGCATGATCTTTTCGGCGCGCAACGTGTCGCGGCGGTGGATCAGCGTGACCTTGGACGCGAAATTGGTCAGGAACAACGCCTCCTCGACCGCGGTGTTGCCACCGCCGATCACGACAATCTCTTTGCCCCGGTAAAAGAACCCGTCGCAGGTGGCACAAGCCGACACGCCAAAGCCCTTGAACTTCTCCTCACTCGCCAGACCCAGCCACTTGGCCTGCGCGCCCGTGGCCAGAATGACGGCATCGGCAGTAAAAACCGTGCCGCTGTCGGATTGTGCGGTAAAGGGCCGCTTGGACAGGTCGAGTGCGGTGATGATGTCGGTGATCACCTCTGCGCCCATCGCCTTGGCATGGGCCTCCATCCGGATCATCAGGTCGGGACCCTGAACATGGGTGTCACCGGGCCAGTTTTCGACCTCGGTCGTGATGGTCAACTGGCCACCAGGCTGGATGCCCTGCACCAGAATGGGGTTCAACATTGCGCGGCTGGCGTAAATGGCCGCGCTATAGCCGGCAGGGCCCGAACCGATGATCAAAACCTTGGTGTGTCGCGTCTCGCCCATCTTGGCCCCCTGATGATAACAGGCTCGATATAAGGTGATGCGGCAGGGGCGGCAAGGCGATGGATGCAAGGCTGCCTTGCAGTCATTTGTTGCGCGATTATGAAATATTATTGCGCAAAACCGGGCAAAGGGTTACAGAAACACGCGACGGAGGTGCCCCTTGGCCCAAAAGCTGGATCTGATCGACCGCAAGATACTGGCCGAATTGCAAGGCGATGGCCGGATGACCAATGTCGAACTGGCCTCACGCGTCGGGATTTCGGCGCCGCCCTGCCTGCGCCGGGTGCGGGTGCTGGAGGAGGCAGGGCTGATCCGGGGCTATCATGCCGATATCAACGCCCGCGAACTGGGGTTCGAGGTGCAGGTCTTTGCCATGGTCCGCCTGAATTCGCAGGCCGAGGCCGACCTTGCGGTGTTCGAGGCGCGGTGCCGCGCGTGGCCCTTGGTCCGCGAATGTCACATGCTGAACGGCGAGATCGACTTTATCCTGAAATGCGTGGCGCCCGATCTGTCCAGCTTTCAAAACTTTCTGACCGAGGAATTGCTCAAGGCTGAAACGGTGGCCAATGTGAAAACCTCGCTGGTCATCCGCTGTGCCAAGGATGCGCCGGGCCTGCCGTTCGACGTGCTGGAATCCCGCGTGTCGCGCCCGGCCTAAGGCGGCGGATCCAGCAGAGCGGCGTTCCGCCGCGTTGTTTTTTATCTCGCCTCTGGCCTGTGGCCAACCGGCGCGGGGTCAGCGCCCGACGCGCACCTCGATCAGCCGTGGCCCGTCATTGGCTTGGGTCAGCGCCCAATGCAGCACCTCGGGGTCCTGCGGGATGCTGGTAAAGGGCAGATCGCAGGCGGCGGCAAAGGGTTCCAGACGCAGGGGGCTGGGGTGACAACCGATCACCTCGGTATTTGCGGCGCGCATGCTGTCGGCGATTTCGGCATAGGCGGCGTTGTTCCAGACGACAAAGGTGATGGGCAGGCGTTCGTCCACCGCGGTGCGCAACTCGCCCGGGCTGAATTGCAACCCGCCGTCACCGATCAGGCAGATGACCCGGGTGCCGGGGCTGGCCAGCGCCGCGCCCACCGCTGCACCGGGGGCAAAGCCCAGCGCGCCATATCCGGTGGCGGCGTTGAAAAAACCGCCGGGGCGGTCGTGGCTGTACATCAGGCTGGCGGCATAAACCGGCTGGGTGCTGTCACCCACCAGAATGGCGCGGGGTTGGGCGGTGCGGATCGCCTCGACCATGGCCAGCATGGCGGGATAGGCGGGGCTGAGGTCGGGCAGTTCCGCACGGGCAGCCGCCATCGCGGCCGCAGCGCGGTCGGGCCCGTCGATCTTGCGGGCGGTGATCAGCGGCAACAGCGCCGCCATCGTCGCCCCGGCATCGCCCTGCAGCGTCAGCGCGGCAGGGATGCGCGCCAACTGATCGGCACAGATGTCCACCCGGATCATCCCCGGCACCGCAGGAAAGCCGCCGGTGCCATACATGTCATATTCGGTCGGGCCAAACTCGGTCCCCACGGCCAGCACCTGATCGGCCGCCACCACCAGCGCCCGCACCGCCCCCATCCCCGGCGAGGCGGCAACACACAGCGGGTGGCCATGCAACATGCCCCGCGCGTTCACGGTCTGCACCACCGGCGCATCCAGCTTTTCGGCCAGCGCGCGCAGGGCAGCCTCTTGGCCACGGCACCCACCGCCAGACAGGATCACCACCCGCTGGGCGCTGTTCAACCGCGCCGCAGCATCGGCCAGATCGCCCGCTGCGGGCACCAGCGGCGCAGGCCGCGCGGCGGGCGCGGGCAGGGCGGGGCAGGGCAGCGGCATCACATCGGTCGGCACTTCGATATGCACCGGGCCGGGCCGCCCGGTTTGCATCGTGGCAAAGGCCCAGTCCAACACCTCGCCCAGATCATCCGGCCCGGTCACCTGCCGCGTCGGACACAGCGCACGCACCATGGCGGCCTGATCGGGCAATTCGTGCAACAACCCCAACCCACGCCCCAGACTGTCGCGCCGGTTCACCCCCGATATCACCAGCACCGGCACCGAATCCTCACGGGCCTGCGCCATCGCGGTCAGCGCATTGGTAACCCCCGGCCCGGTGATGACAAACGCCACCCCCGGCTGGCCGCTGACCCGCGCATAACCGTCGGCCATAAAGGCGCAGCCCTGTTCGTGCCGCGCCGTCACATGGCGCACACCCGACCCTGACAACCCGCGATAAAGTTCCACCGTATGCACACCGGGGATGCCGAACACGACCTTGACCCCACGCGCCGCCAAACCCTCGACCAACCGCTCGCCTACCGTTCTCATCCGCGTGCCCCCATGATCCGCGAGGCAAAAGCGCCAATCCGGCGACAGGCCTCGGCTATTTCCTCATCTGGCCGGGTCAGGCTGATGCGCAGCCACCCCGCCAGCACCGCACCAAAACTTTCGCCCGGCATCACAGCCACATGGTCCTCGTCCAGCAGACGCCCGGCAAACTCGACCCCCGACAGACCCGTCGCCCGCACATCGACCACCGTGAACATCCCCGCCCCCGGACGATGCACCCGCAAATGATTGCCGTCCAGCATCTGGTGGATCATCTGGGACCGCGCCGCAAACCGCGCCGCCATCGCCCGCGCCACCTGTGACGGGCCTGACACCGCCAGCTCTGTCATGTCGGCAATAAAGGGCTGGTTGCCAAACAGCATGGTTTCCGCCACCGGCAACAACCGCTCGATGAATTCGACAGGGCCCGCGCACCAACCAGACCGAAACCCCGGCGCCGCGTGGGATTTGGATATGGACGACACCACCACTACCCGGTCCGCCAAATCGCCCTCGTCAAACGGCGAGGCGAAACTTCCGCCGCCAAACACCAACTCCTCATACACCTCATCGCTTAGGATCCACAGGTCATGCGCCTGCGCCACGGCCCCGATGGCGCGCACCTCGTCGCGGGTCAGAACAGCCCCGGTCGGGTTGTGCGGGGTGTTGACCAAAATCACCCGGGTCCGCGGTGTCACCAAGGCGGCCACATCGGCGGCCTGCATGTGAAACCCGTGTTCGGGGCGCAGCGGCACGGCTACGACCTGCGCACCCGTGGCGGCGATGACGCCCTCATAGGTCGCATACATCGGGTCGCCCACCAGCACCTCGTCCCCCGGTCCGACCAGCGCCATCAGCGTGGCATAAAGCGCGGTTTGCGTGCCGGGCAGGCAAACGAACTGATCGGGCGTGACCTCGCGACCGGTGCGGCGGCTGTACCGCGCGGCCAGTGCGGACAACAGGCCCGGCTCACCCCGACCATTGGAATACGCATGCCGCCCCGCCACCATCGAGGCCATCGCCCGGTCCAGCAATTCGCGCGGCGGCGGCATGTCAGGCTCACCGATGCTCAGGGCCAAAATCGGCGTTCCGGCGGCAGCCATGGCGCGGGCGCGCAGATGAACCTCCCACTTGGCCCCACCAAGGGTGGCCAGTCGGTCGGTGATAGGGGCGTATTTCATAGTACGGGAGGCTCCGAAAGGATCAGGTAATAGGTCAGGTCCACACCCAGTATGGCCCCGACGGACCGCACGCCGATGCGCACCAACTCGCCCTTGGCAAAGGCGCCGGGCAGGGTCGACCCCTCCAGCCACAACCCGTCGATCACGGCGTTGCAGGCAATCGCCATCGGGCGCAGGTCGTCAGGTTTGGGGGCGCTTGGCAGGGCGGCGATCAAGCCCTGCAAATGGTCGCGAAAACCCAGATAGGTCTGTTCGTGGATGGCCAGCATGGCCGGATTGCGCCTGATATCCTGCAAGAACGACGCCCACAGCACCACGGCCCGACTGTCCACCACCGGCGGGCGCAGCGATGCCGCGACAAAGGCCGCAAGCCGGGCGTTGGGGTCCTTGGGCGCATAGGTCAGCACGGCGGCGCTGTCCTCGGTCATGCCCGTCATCAGCTGGCGGTACGCCGCCATGACCAGATCTTCCTTGGTGGTGAAATAGTGCCGGATCAGCCCTGCTGTCACTCCGGCCCGGTCGGCTATGGCGCGCACCGTGGCCGCCCGCGCCCCCCCCTCGGCCACCAGCGCCAAGGTGGCCGCAATCAGCGCCTGCCGGCGTTTGTCTTCCGCCTCGCGGCGATAGGTTTTGCGGTCAACGGCCATTGGCACGCCTTGTTATTCAATTGAATAATAACTGGGTACAGCCAAGCCTTGGCCCGTGCAAGGCCGCTTTGCCGGGTATTTCCGCGTCAGGGATAGATTTCGTCAGCCTTCACACCCCACAGCGCCGCTTTGGGGATCCAGCCCTTTTCGCCCTCGACCGCGATGCGGCACCATTCGGGCACACATTCCAGCAACCGACCGATCACGCCCAGTTCCGACTGATACAAAACATTCGACAGGCTGTCGGGTTTGCTGAACGCCTCGGCCATGTCTTGCGAAATCAGGACCGACCGCACACCGGACAGCAGCGAATAATGAATCCAGCCCCCCGCACCGTCCATATCCTCGACCCGGCGCCAGTTTTCGTATTCCGCCGTGATCTTCAACGGCATCCCCTCGCGGGTAAAGACCCAGTCGATGCGGTGTGTCAGGCCCGGCCCGCGCCTTGCGTTGCCCTCACTGCCCTTGAGTGTGACGAAACGCGGGATTGGCAGGCTGGTCACCATGCCCTTGTTCGGGTCCAACGCCTGGGTTGCGGGGGCGTTGCCCTGTGCGTCCAGGGTGACAGGGCGGCTTTGGGGCCGGGTTTCCTGCGCTGCTGTGCCGTCTTGCGCCAGACCTGCGCCCACCGTCACCATCAGTGCGATTGCAAACACCCCGAAAACCGCTGCCCGAACCATCCTGCACCCGCCTGTTGCGCCACCTGTCCGGCGGTCTTTGTGTGTTATCGGCAGTTTGCCACCATTCCGGTCACAAGGAAAGAGTGTGGCACACCACGGCCTCCCCCCCAAGAACGGCCTCCCGCCGTTCATGAAAAGGCGGTTTGTCCAAGCCGTCTGGACCGCATCATGGTTAACAGATCCGTAACGAAAAAAGCCAAGCAATTGATTTTATGATATATTAAAAAGTGTCCACACGCGGACACCTTTAAAACCGGCCCGGACGGCAGGCCGTGATGTCCCTTTCAGGGTCTCGTCCGGCGACCAGATCAGCCACGATCTGGGCCGTGATGGGGGCCAAGGTCAGCCCGATATGGCCATGCCCAAACGCATGGATCACATCGGCCCCACCCCGGCTGGGCCCGATCACCGGCAGGCTGTCTGGCATCGAGGGGCGAAACCCCATCCATGTCCGGTCCGGTTCGCCCAGATCGGGAAAGATTGCGCGCGCCCCCTCGATCAACCGCTGGATCCGGTGGGGCGATGGCGGGGCGGTCAGCCCCCCCAACTCGACCGTGCCCGCCACCCGAAGCCGCCCCTCCATCGGGCACAGATAAAACCCGCGAGAGGTCGGGCAGGTCGGCCGCGTCAACAGCGGGACCGCCATGTCCCATTCGACATGATAACCCCGCTCGGTCTCCAATGGCAGCACATCCCCCGCCTGACGGGCCAAATCGCGACCATGGGCGCCCGTGGCCAGAATGACCGTCTTGGCATGCAACCGAAAGCCGGCCCCCTCGACAATCACGCCGTCAAACTGCCGGGTCAACCGCTCGGCCCGCCCCGACAGAAACCCCGCATGCTGCAGCGCCGCCTGCGCCAACCGCGCGACCAACATGCCGGGGTCGGTGAAAAAGGCGGCCCCCGGAAAATACGCAGCCCCCCCCGCGACCTCGGGCAGGCCCGGCTCCAATTGGGCCAGTTGGGCCGGCGACAACAGATCAACCGTCACCCCCATGTCGCGCCGCGCCACCATGTCCGCCTCGGCCGCCGCAAACGCGGCCGCCGTCTCATAAAGGTACAAACACCCCCGCGTCTGCATCAGATCCGCGGCCCCGATCCGCGCGGCAAGGTCCTGCCAGAACGGCTTGGCCCCGGCCAACAAAGCCGCGATCCCCACCCCATTGCGCGCCGCCGACTTTGGCAGGGACTGCAGCGCAAAGCGGGTCAGCCACGGGACCAGCTGGACAAAACCGCCCGGCCGGATCGCCAACGGCGAATTGCGGTTGAACAGCAACCGCGGCAGCCCCCGCAACACCCCCGGCGTCCCGACCGGAACCACGGCATAGTCCGCAATCGTCCCGGCATTGCCATAACTCGCCCCTGAACCGGGTTCGCCCGGATCGACCAGCAGAACTTCACGCCCCTCGGCCACCAACGCCTCGGCAATCGCAAGTCCGACGATCCCGGCGCCAATGATGGCAATATCGACATTGACATGTCTGGTCATGTGTCGACCCCAAGGACGATGGGCAAACCGCCTTTTCGCGGGCGAAAAGGCGAACTGCCCATCCTACAAGCAGGCTTGGAACAGGGCGCGGGTGTTTTCACGGGTCATCACCTTGGGGTTGCCACCGCAGGATGGATCCTCGAGCGCCATATCGGTCAGCATGTCCAGATCAGCCTCTTTGACCCCCATTGCCGTCAGGTTCGCCGGAATCCCCAGCAGACTGCGCAGTTTCATGACCTGTTCGCGAAAGCCCGCAAAACCACCCTTGATCCCCAGATAGGCCGCAGCCGCGTCGAGCCGGGTTTCAATCTCGGCCCGGTTATAATCCAGCACCATCGGCATCACGACGGCATTGGTGGTGCCGTGATGGGTGCCGTAGACCGCGCCAATCGGGTGCGACAGCGAATGGATTGCCCCCAGCCCCTTTTGAAACGCCGTGGCCCCCATCGCCGCCGCCGACATCATATGGGCGCGGGCGTCCAGATCGTTCGGGTCGGCATAGACCAGTGGCAGGTTTTCAAACACCAGCCGCATCCCCTCCAGCGCGATACCCTGGCTCATCGGGTGGTAGAAGGGCGAGCAATAGGCCTCCAGGCAGTGCGCCAAAGCGTCCATCCCGGTGCCAGCGGTGATGAAACGCGGCATGCCCACGGTCAGCGCGGGGTCGCAAATCACCACGGCGGGCATCAGTTTGGGGTGGAAGATGATCTTTTTCTTATGGGTCGCAGAATTGGTCAGCACCCCGGCGCGGCCCACTTCGGACCCCGTACCTGCCGTGGTCGGCACGGCGATGATCGGAGCGATCTTGCTGGCATCTGCGCGGGTGTACCAGTCGTCGATATCCTCAAGGTCCCAAACAGACAGACCCGCCCGCTGATGCGCCATCAACGCGATCATCTTGCCCAGATCCAGCCCCGACCCACCGCCAAACGCCACCACCCCATCATGGCCGCCCGCCAGATACATGGCGATGCCGTCCGTCATGTTCTGCTCGTTCGGGTTGGGGTCCACCTCGGAAAACACCGCCCGACCCAGACCCGCAGCCGCCAGAATATCCAGCGCCTGCGCCGTGATCGGCAGGCTGGCCAGCGCCTTGTCGGTGACCAGCAGTGGCTTTTTCAACCCGACCGCGATGCACTGTTCGGCGAGTTCCGCAATCCGGCCCACGCCGAATTTTATGGGGGTGGGATAGGACCAATTGCGGTTGGGAACGGAATGCGACATGCGCTCAGACCTTCTTCAGATGATAGGATTTCGGACGGGTCACCGAATGGAACCCCAGATAGGACAGCGATCCGCCACGGCCGGTATCCTTGCAGCCGGTCCAGCACAAGGCCGGGTCAAGGTAATCGGCGCGGTTCATGAACACGGTGCCGGTTTCAATCTGCGCGCCCAGGGCGGTGGCGGTGTCGTAATCTTCGGTCCAGACCGAGGCTGTCAGGCCGTAGGGGCTGTCGTTCATCAGGCGCAACGCCTCGGCGTCATCCTTGACCTTCATGATGCCGACGACCGGGCCAAAAGACTCCTCCATCATCACCCGCATGGCATGATCGACATTGACCAAAATCTGCGGGGCAAGATAGGCGCCGCCATCATCAGCGGGAAAATGGGCCGGGTCGATCAGGGGTTTGGCCCCCTGCGCCACAGCCTCGGCGATCTGGGACCGCACCACGGCGGCAAAGCGTTTGTTTGCCATCGGACCCATGGTCGAGGCGGCGTCAAACGGATTGCCCAAGTGCAGCGCCTTGACCCAAGCCACCGCCTTTTCGACAAAGGCATCATACAGGCTCTCGTGGACATAAATCCGCTCGATCCCGCAACAGCACTGGCCGGCATTGAACATCGCGCCATCCATCAGCGTATCCACCGCCGCGTCCAGATTGGCATCGGCCCGCACATAGCCGGGATCCTTGCCGCCCAGTTCCAACCCCAAGGGCGTGAACGTGCCCGCCGCCGCCCGCTCCATCGCCTGACCGCCCGCCACCGACCCGGTGAAGTTGACAAAGTTGAAGGCGCGCGACGCGATCAGGGTTTCAGTGGTTGCATGGTCCAGCACGACATTCTGGAACACATCCGCCGGGATACCTGCCGCGTGAAACGCCTCGGCCAGACGTTCGCCCACCAGCATGGTCTGGCTGGCGTGTTTCAGAACCACGGTATTCCCGGCGATCAGCGCAGGAACCAGCGTGTTGATGGTGGTCAGGTAGGGATAGTTCCACGGCGCCACGATGAACACGACGCCCAATGCCTCACGCGCAATGAAACGGCGAAAGGCACCGCTGTCCTCGACCATGGTCGGGGATAAGGTCGCGGCGGCGATGTCGGACATATACTCGGTCCGGGCGTTCACCCCGCCAAACTCGCCGCCAAAGCTGGTCGGGCGGCCCATCTGCCAGGCCAGTTCTTCGACCACCACGTCCTTCATCGCGTTCAGATTGGCCACACCGGCCTTGACCAGCGCAATCCGTTCGGCCAACGGGCGCGCGGCCCATGGCTTTTGCGCCGCACGGGCGCGTACAACGGCGGCCTGCGCCGCCTCTGCGCTGAGGGGCATCCGTTCAGCATAAACACTGCCATCGACCGGGGAAATCAGTTGGATCGGTTTCATCATCTCACCTTGTAGAGCGGGGTTCACCCCGCCAATTCGCCAAACTCGGGGTGAACCCCGACCTACGCCCGCTCAAGCAGCCTTTGCAGTTCGAAATCCGTCACAACTCGGTCGGTTTCCGAAATTTCCCAGCGCGCATTATGAACATAGTGGTCCACCACATCATCGCCAAAGGCCCGGCGCAGCATGGCCGAACCGTTCAGCAAATCCGCCGCCTCGCGCAGGTTGTGCGGGATCTCGCGGATGTTGCCAGCCTGATACATGTCGCCCTTCATTTCAGGCTCCAACTCCATCTTCTTCTCGATCCCCTCCAACCCAGCCGCCAGCAGCGCTGCACAGGTCAGATAGGGGTTCACGTCGCTGCCCGGAATGCGACATTCCACCCGGATCGCCTTGGACTGCAACCCGCAGACCCGGAACCCGGCGGTGCGGTTGTCCGCGCTCCAGACCGCCTTGGTGGGGGCGAACATGCCGATGGTAAAGCGTTTGTAACTGTTCACATAGGGCGCCAGAAACGCCGTCATTTCGCGGGCATAGGCCAGTTGGCCCGCCATGTAATGCTTCATCAGGGCCGACATGCCGTGGACGTCCGTGTCATCGGCAAAGGCGGCCTTGCCGTCCTTGGTCCACAGCGACTGGTGAACATGGGCGGATGACCCGGCCTTGCGGTGGTCATACTTGGCCATGAAGGTGACAGACCGCCCCTTGGTCCAGGCAATCTCCTTGATGCCGTGCTTGACGATGGAATGGTTGTCGGCAGTGTCCAGGGCGTCAGAGTATTTATAGTTCACCTCCTCTTGCCCGGCATCAGCCTCACCCTTGGAGTTCTCAATCGGGATGCCCGCACCGTACAGGCCATTGCGGATGGCGCGCATCACATCCTCTTCCTTGGTGGTCTGAAAGATGTGGTAATCTTCGTTATAAGCCGAGATGGATTTAAGGTCGCGGAAACCGTTGTCGCGCAGGGATTCGTAGCTGTTCTCGAACAGATAAAACTCCAGTTCCGTCGCCATCATCGGCTCGAACCCCAAGGCGCGGGCGCGCTCGACTTGGCGTTTCAGGATGTTGCGCGGGGCGTGCGGGACGGGGTGGTGATGGTGGTCCAACAGGTCGGCCAGCACCAGAACGGTGCCCGGCAACCATGGCAGGGGGCGCATCGTGGCCATGTCAGGCTTCATCACATAGTCGCCATAACCCGATTGCCAGTTCGACGATTTGTAACCCTGAACCGTATTCATCTCCATATCCACGGCCAGCAGATAGTTGCACGAATGGGTTTCGTGATGGCCATCCTTGACAAAGAAATGCGCCTCGAACCGCTTGCCGACAAGGCGGCCTTGCATGTCGATGGCGGCGACGACGACAGTGTCGATGGTGCCGCGGTCTACGGCCTGTTGCAGTTGGTCAAATGTCATGTTGCCGGGCATGTCCGGTATCTCCTTGGTCTGGCGCCCGACTTTGCGGGCCTGATCGAGTGGGGCAGTCGGCTGTGGCAGCCGGGGGCGCGGGGCTAGCCGGCCTTGGCCTGCCGCTGTATCTCGACCAACCCCATGTTCAGGACGGGGGCAAGGGTTTCGGCCATCGCCTCTTGGTCAGCTGCGGTGGCGATCAGGTCGTTGCGCACCTCAAGCATGGCGTTGGGCAGGCCGTAGGGGGTGGCCATGACGCGCAGCGTGTGGGTCACATCATCGGCGGCGGAATAGGGTGCGTTCAGGTCGCAGGCCAACCGCGTCATGGCGCGCGCAGCGGCGACGATGGCCATGGCATAGGCCGGGTCGGCGTCGTGGATCACCCCGAACTCGACCGCGCGGGGTTTGCCGAAATAGACCGGGGTGAACGAATGGATCGTCACCACAACGGGCCGCCGCCCCAGCGCGATGCGCTGCGATATCAGCCCGTGCAGGCCGTTATGAAACGGCAGGTATACCGCACGGGTCCGCGCCAGACGTTCCTGCACCGATATGGCGGCGTTGCCGGGGATGTCGTGCGCCTCGGACCGGGCGGGCATCGCACCCAGCATATCCGGCGCACGGTTGCAATCATAGACCACCCGCGACACCGGGGCGTGAACCAGCACCGCATCCAGCCGCCGCGCCAACCCGCGCGCCAAACCCAGCGCACCGGGGTCCCATGCGATATGGGCGCTGCGCTGTTCGTCCGTCAGACCCAGATCACCCCACGCCGCCGGAATGTGATTGGAGGCGTGTTCGCAAACCAAAACGATCGGCCCGCGTGCCGCCTCATTCTCGGTCACTGGCAAAAAAGGCGTATACTCTGCTGGCGCCCGCATTTGCGGTTGGTCTCCCCGGTTGGTA
Organism: Rhodobacterales bacterium; assembly: GCA_031384005.1. Lineage (GTDB taxonomy): Bacteria > Pseudomonadota > Alphaproteobacteria > Rhodobacterales > Rhodobacteraceae > Stagnihabitans. The sequence goes on from JANNAF010000068.1 coordinate 13,204, forward strand.
TAACGCTGGCGATTTGGCCGAGGGGTGTCAAGGTCGTTTCGAACAGGGACGGCAGAGCGCAACAGGGGCGTCCAGATCTGGACATAAAACTTTACCAAGCGAAATCAGACACTTGAGTTTCAGATTTTAACCAACCGTTAATCTTTACCCCAAAACACCCCTCAGACCTGCTGATCCAGCCAATCGCGGAACGCCGCCACCACATCGGTTTCGCTGTCCACCAGATGCTGCGGCGCGGGATAATCGCCGCCATGCACATCGCGCACGAAACGGCCCATGGCATCCACCCGCATCGCCTGCAACCGGTCCTGTTCGGCGGCAAAATCGGCGTAAACCCTGGCGTGACGCGGCACGCGGCCGCGGTTCTGGCCCAGCACATCGTCCGAAAACAGATATTGCGCATGGCCCGCCGCCCCAGCCCCCATCGCGATCAGAAACAACCCGGTCCGCTCGGCAATCGCCTTTGTGATCGCATGGGGCACCACCTCGATCTCGACGGCAAAGGCGCCTGCGGCCTCGGCGGCGCGGACCTGTGACCAGACCAGTTTGGCGCTGTCCAGCGTCTTGCCCACCGCCTTGAACCCGCCGGTCCAGGTTGCCTTGGACGGGATCAGCCCGACATGGCCGCACACTGGCAACCCGTGATCGGCCATCGCCCGCACCGTCGCCATCGACCCCGAACAATAAAACCCGTCCGCCCCATGTTTGAACAACGGAAACGCCCAGCGCAGAAAATCATCCGTGCCGCCGATTTCATAGAAATTATCGCCCGGAAAGGCGAACACATCGGGGGCGGCGTCGCGAAAGCGGCGGTCCATGATCATGGCGGGCGGCACCGACAACAGTTCCACCCCGGCGCGGGATGCGGCCTCGGCCTCCTCCAGCGTCTCTACGCGCAGCATGGCGAACTGATGTTTGCCGCGTTGGTCCAGCAGATCTTTGACATTCAGGCGCGCCATGTCACGGCACCTCGATCAGAACGCGGTCACCCTCGACCCGCACGGGAAAGGTTTTCAGGTTGATGCAAACCGGCGCGCGTTTCGCCTCGCCAGTGCGGTAATCGAACTGGCCGTTATGCTTGGGACATTCGATCACGAAATCCATGACCAACCCGTCGCACAGATGGACGTTTTCATGACTGCACAGGCCCGCCGTGGCATAAAACTTGCCATCCACCCCGTGATAAATCGCATAGGTCGCCCCGGCATGGTCAAACCGCATCAGGTCTTCGGCGTCGATGTCGTCGGTGGCACAGGCGTCTATCCAAATGGGCATGGCGGGTCCTATTCTGCTGCGGTCGGTGCGTGCGGCGTGATGCCCGGCACATATTGGTGGAAATCGTCGCGGTAGGGTTTGGCGGTGGGCGGTAACGCGCGTTTCAAAAAGAAATCCTCTTGCAACAACTGCCGCCGTAGCGCGGGCCACATCTCGGCATAACCCGCAGCAATCGAGCGGTTCGGGGCGGGCAGATCGGCCTTGATCGCGTCATGCAGGGCGGGCAGGGCGTGATAGGGCACCATCGGGAACATATGGTGTTCGACATGGTAATTCATGTTCCAATAGATGAACCGGCTGACCGGGTTCATGTAAACCGTGCGGCTGTTCAGGCGGTGATCGACGACATTGTCGGCCAGCCCGCCGTGCTGCAACAGACCCGTCATGACATGGTGCCACGCCCCGTACAGGCGCGGCAGGCCAATCACCATCAGCGGCAGGATCGACCCCATGGCCAGCGCCAGCAGGACGGTGGCCACATAAATCGCCAGATGGAACTGCGCGGCGCGCTGAACGCGGGGCCAGTCGCTGGCCGGGATATAGGTTTTTTCAGCCGCCGTGGGGCCGGACAGGGCATTGGTGATCAGGCGCGGGAAAAAGGCGATGACGTCAAAGATGCCAAAAAAATTCGCCATCAGCTTGGCCAGCACACCGGGCCGCATCACCGCGATTTCGGGGTCACGCCCGACGATATAGGTTTCCGAATGGTGGCGCGCATGGCTCCACCGCCACGCGGCAGGGTTGCGCATGATCAT
>JANNAF010000094.1:0-11407 GCA_031384005.1 Rhodobacterales bacterium
TGTCAGACCGCGCCTGCGTCAGCCCAGCCACCAACCCAACCCAAACCCCGCTTGCCCATGCCACCTTTCACGCCCCAGATTGAATTTTATTTTCGCAGCCAACCCCTTTACGCCCCCAAATGACCTTGCTATAGCACCCACATGTTCCGGCGTAGCTCAGCGGTAGAGCAGTTGACTGTTAATCAATTGGTCGTAGGTTCGATCCCTACCGCCGGAGCCAATATCACCGCAAGGCGCTGAAAAGTAACGGCTAAACTCTTTAGCTCCGTTCCGTTTCAGCGCCTTTCGCGTTTTCGCCTCACAGGCGTCTCACACACGTCGCACTGGCGGAACACATCCCCGACGCAATGGCGCAAATGATCGCCGAAAACGAAATCCGCGAAAACCTCACCCCGTGGGAGCGCGGCCTCACCCTCGCCACCTGCGTCGCCCAAAACCCGTTCGCCACCATCGACGCCGCCATCGCCGCCTTGCACCCCACCGCCACCAAACAAAAACGCACCCGCCTGCGCACCCTCGCCCTCGTCGCCGAGGAGTTAGAGGATGCCTTCACCACCCCCGAACTGCTCTCGCAAAACCAGATCGAGCGCCTTGCAGCCGCCCTCCGAGGCGGCCTCACCCCCTCGTCCACCAGATTCTAAAGGAAAACCGCCGAGCCAGCCTGCCCAGCCAATGGGCCGCCCTGATCCCCACCCTGACCGAAGCCCTAGCACCCGAGACCGACCCCACCCCCACCAAACCCGGCCGCCCACGTCGGCTGCTGACCCTGAAACAGGGGCTGACGATCCGGCGAGAAGTCTGCCGCAACGGCTGGATCATGCGCTTCACCGGGCCGGAAGCCCGTCGCGCAGGTCTGATCGACGACATTTTCGACGAGATCGAACGACAGTTTCAGCCGAAGGGGTGAGGTGCAATCATTAACGCGAAATTTCGACTTAGATGCCTTGATGATTCTACCGGCCCATGAAAGTGTATCCAAGATCGGCTAGGGTTTCTCGCTGGCTGTCTAATTGAGTAATGTCTGCCTATAGGCAGAAGAGCCACAAAGGATTTTTCATGTCGTTGGAAGAACAAGTTGCAACTGCAAGAAAAGAAATAAAATCTGATGGATATGAGATGTCCATTGGCGAGATCTCCAATCTTTACAAAGATGGAGAGCTTCAGGTAAATCCTGCGTATCAAAGGTAATTCCGTTGGGACATTACTAGAAAAACTCGCTTTATAGAGTCTTTGCTGATGGGAATTCCGATTCCACCAATATTCGTTTTCCAAGGACAGGATAATATTTGGGAGCTGATAGATGGATTGCAAAGACTATCGACCGTGTTTCAGTTTATGGGTATCCTGAAAGGTGATCGCGCGGTAGCGCTCGGGCCACTGATACTTGAAGGAACAAATTATCTACCTGATCTCGACGGAAAAAGGTGGGAGGACTCAGCGCCAGATGCTCTTGATGGAATAGGTGCTGCACTACAGATTCAAATAAAACGATCTCGATTGAGAGTTGAGATCCTGCAGCCTGAAAGCGACGCTACTGCGAAGTTTGAACTTTTCCAGCGATTGAATACAGGCGGCGCAAGCCTTTCCGAGCAAGAAATAAGAAATTGCGTTGCGGTGATGATAGACGGAACGTTCTATGAGTGGCTACTTCAACTTTCCCAGAGCGAAGCGTTTGTGCGGACAACCAAGCAAACCGAGGTTGCCTTGGAGGCGCAAGCAGGTCTGGAGTTGTCGCTTCGTTTGATTTCTTTCGCTCATCGGCCGTACGAAAGAAAGCTCGATGTTCATGAGTATTTAGATAAGGCGCTAATTGAATTGGCAACAGATGTTGAATTGGATCGGGTTCAGATAGGCGCAGATTTTGTAGATTGCTTTAGGATCTTGGATCGGGCGTTGGGTGAGTTTGCCTTTACTCGATGGGACGGCAATGCTTTCCGAGGAAAATTCTTGATTTCTGTATTTGAAGTAATTGCTTTGGGTACCTATCAGAATGTAGATGCTATCAAGGCAATGGATGACTTAGCAGCAAATGCATTTATTACGGAAAGAGTTAAAGCGCTTTGGCAAAACGAAGTGTTCAGAATTAACTCAAGCGGTGGAGTTCGTGGAACGACACGCCTCGTGAATCTTCTGCCTATAGCAAGAGATTTTATGCGGCCAGTATGAAAAAAGTCAGATCTCTTGATGAGCTGCAAGATGCGTTAGATAAAGAGTTTAGCTGGAGGATTTACGAAATTTCAGCACTCAAGAAAGCAATTCCTGAGCGTGATACCAAGGGTCGAAAATCTATTATTAGAGCAAATATTGCAATTCTTTATGCGCATTGGGAGGGGTTTATTAAGGCTTCCGCAGGCTATTATTTGGAGTATGTTAGTCGAAAAGGCTTAAGAGCCAATGAGCTTCTTGATTGTTTTGCCTATCTCGGACTAAAAAAGCAGATGAACGATTTGGTCGTGACAAAGAAGGCAGACTACGGAATTCTTGTTCTGAGACATATTAGGGCCGGGTTTCAAGAAGCATTGCCGATGTCTTTCGAAGGGGTGCTGAGAACAGAATCAAATCTTAAAAGTGAGATTTTTTCATCAATAGTTACATCGCTTGGTTTGCCTGTTGAAAAGTATACGCCATATATTAATTTGATTGATGAAAGTTTATTAGAGAAAAGAAACAGCATCGCGCATGGCGAGCACTTAGAAGTTGATGTCGCGGCGTTCGCAGAGACTTCGGAGAAAACGCTTATGTTGTTGCGTTGGTTCAAGGCCGATATAGAAAATGCGGCTAGTACTGCTAGTTACAGAGCTGTCGCATGAGCTAATCGAGATGACAGGGCAGGTATGAACAATGCAAGAACATCCTGAGTGATGGAAGCCTCCTGCAGATGTGCCGACAAGTTGTCTGTACCGTCTTTCGGCAAGACGGACAGTTATGATACTGCCTCTGCCCCTTGCGCGAACATGCCAAGTTCCGACGAAGTGCGAAGCGTAGGGTAAGGCAGCATTCAAGAACGCTTTTCCACCACCTCCAAAAATAACTAGTCCATGTCCTTTGTTGACGTTCTGATTTCACTAACCGCGTTCGAGGCCAAACGCACACCCGGCCCCTTGATGCTGTCCGGGCCGATCAACTCGATGCCGCCAGCCTCAAGAGCTGCTACCAGCCGTTCAATCAACTCCAGCCTTGAGCGCCCGGGACCGAACTTCGGGTTCTCGATCCGCTGAACCGTGGGTAGGGAAACCCCCGATTTTTCGGCCAGGTCAGCTTGCTCCCAGCCTAGGAAAAGTCGTGCTGCCTTTATCTGAGCGATAGTAATCATGTTTCAGACATCTTTTTTGATGCGCCAGACTTGACGTCTGATCTCCCATGGAATATGTTCTAAACATAACGAGATACAACCCAGACACAAGAAAGAGTCAACCGCCATGCTGGCAGCAGTTCACGCAACCAAACGCAGCATCTCCCTGGTGCGCCCGGCAAGTGAAAACAACACCGCCCCAAAGCCGGTGGCAGGCATGTTAGACAGCCTCTCCGCCGAGGCCCTCGCCCTGGTGCGCTTTTTACCTCATGCCTGCGGACATTGCGGCGGACGGGTGAACCTTCGGGTACAATCTGTCGGATCGTCCGGAACGACCGGCGGTCTGCGTGCATACTTCGCACATGCAGTGGATGAGGGTGTCGGGTGCCCTGCGGTGACACATGATGCCTGTCGGGCCGACGGCATCGGTGCCGTCATGTTTCGTGGCAAACAGGAAGGCCCGCGCCACCACAAGATGAAGGATATGATGCTGGCAGCTGCCAACGCTGATGCAGCCGTGACCTTCGCACAGGCGGAGGTTTACCTAACCAATGGCAATGCTGGCCGACGCCCTGATGTCGTTCTCGGGTTCGGCGATCAGCTTGTGTGCTGTGACATTCAGCTTGCGCCGCCACCTCGCATCACAATCAGCGGGCGGACGGCCTTTTATGAACCTGCTGGATTTAAACATGCCTGGGTTCTGGACGGCGCTGCCCTGGACCGCGTCAATCTGCAGCCCTTCCAGGATCTGCTCTGGCGGCAAGGTGGTCGCGCCTTAGCTTTTGACGAGGAGTGCCTGGATAGATCCGTGTCATCCAAAACGCTATCGTTCAAGCTTGTCACCATCACGGATGAAGGGAACCTGATCTCGACGTCATGGCATTGGTTCCAGGGGGCCAACCTCCTGGCGTGCCTTGGCCTGTCGCCTACCGACACAGGCACTGCCGAGGACTTTCTCTCACAAGCGTTTCTTGCTGCCCTCGCATCGCCCGATCGTGCTGCCTTGCGACGCTGGTACGAGGCTGTGGCGCCGGACCTCGGGTTGCCCGGCTGGAATGTGTTCATGGCAGATGGCCTCCGCCCGCTGCTGGGTGCAGTTGCGTCCGTGCTGGCGGGAGAGGTGCAGGATGGCTCTGCACGACGCCCGTCTGAAGTCACCGCCGTGGTTCACAATGCGCTGACGACAGGCCTGTCCGACGGCCGCCATCTCTGGGCGCCGATTATCGCCATGGTCATGAAGCGGCGGGCTGAGCTGCCCAACGCAGTGGGGTTCGGCCTCAAGACCGCCGCCATGATCGACCGCGCCAGCCAATGCCATGATCCCGCAGAGTTCAGCCGCAGGATCGACGTGTGGCGCCCCTTGCTGATGCGGCTGTTCCCGGCACTACGGCTGTAGGACCAGCCACTCCAAATCCACTCATCAACAATCACTAACCCGCTCCCGGGCCGAATATTCATGCTCAAAACCCAAGGAAAACATCATGTTTCAAGCTGATCCCCACCCTCGTCTGACCATGCAAAATGAGACCCGCGACACCGCCCGCGAGGATGCGCATTTCGCGTTCTACCTGGATGCGATGATCTCACGTCGCCCACGCCGCCCGATTTCTCTGCCACGACCACCGTTGACTCGCGGCCGCTAATCAGGATCAACAGCTAAGGATATCACGATGAAAACCCCAAACATTTCCAGAATCCCTGCATGGTACGACTTTGCGAATGCGATGCTGGAGGCAATCCTAGGCGGCAGAAAACCCCCGTTGGGACAGGAGACAGAAGCCGAGATCGCGGCAGAAATCGCGGAGCTGTGGGCGATGGACTCAGCCGAAGTTACAGTATCCCCAGAATACGCTGAAGCTATGGTGGCGGCGAATGACGATCTGATGGCGGCGGATGCCGATGGGCGCGCCATGCCGGACCGGCCAGTCGACATTCCCCTGGCTTTGATGTGTGCCCGGGTTGCGCAGACATTCGGCAGCACGCGCTCTGTGAACGACTTGACCCGCCCTGGCGCAGTGACTGTCCTTCAGGTTGCCGACAGCGCCGATCTGTCGAGGTTTGGCGATGTCATGCGCAACGGTATGATCCCGGAAAGCATTCATGTGACGCAAACGCTGCAGGGGACGCTCCAGGAAAAATCCGTGCATTGCTTGTCTGTGTTTCGCGGAGAAAGCAGCGACACATCGCCAAAGGCCGCCTTAGCGCGGATCGAAGATGCTCTAGCCCTGCGCCCTGCCCTGATCGTACTGTTGTCAGACCCGATGCTGCTGCCGAAATCCCTGTGGGAGGTTCTGCCGCAACCGGTCCGCTTGCCCTCCCTGTCACAGGAAGCGATCCTGTTTGCGCTGACGAAAACCCATTCGCGCACTGGCAGGGTTGATCGCAAGAAGCTGCTGGCGGCCTTACCTGCCGACCAAGCCATTGCAAGGTTGTCAAAGGTCCAACTGTTCAGCGCCTTTCGTGAGACCTCGACCTTGCGGGTAGCTGCGCTACTTTCCAATGTGGCTACTGTCATTACGGCGACGGATCGGCTTTCCGAACTGGAAGGGTCGGGAGCGCTGTATGGTGCGGCAAAACAGATCGTGTCGGATATGAAAGCCTTTGCCGAAGGCACCCTTTCCTGGTCGGACGTGCCGCACGGATTGCTGTTGAACGGGGCACCAGGCACCGGGAAGACCTGTGCGGCACAATGCATTGCCGATGCAACGGGACTGCCGTTCGTCGCGGCGAAAGTCGGGGGATGGCAAAGCAAGGGGCATCTCGGTGACCTCTTGAAAGCGATGACATCGACTTTCGACGAAGCCCGTCTCAAAGCCCCCTGCGTTTTGTTTCTCGACGAGCTTGACAGCATTGGCGACCGCAATGATTCCGATACCCATGGTCGCAATTACCGCCGCCAAGTGGTAAACGAACTGCTCGCGCAGCTGGATGGCGTCGCCAGTTCCGAAGGGATCATGCTGATCGGCGCAACGAACAACCTGGACGACATTGACGCGGCGGTTCTCCGTGCCGGTCGCCTCGACATGCATGTGACCGTGCCCATTCCTGACGCCAAAGCCATTGAGCGGCTTATCCGCCACCATCTTGGGACCGATACCTTCGATGACCTCTCGCCTGCAGTGATTGCGGCGCGCGGAAAAACGCCGGCGGATATAGCAGGCTCCATCCGCATCGCCCGCGCTGCTGCACGGGCATCAGGCGTTCCGCTGAACATCGGCCACATCATCGCGGCGCTACCGCGGAAGTCGGCGCCAAATACAACGCTTGCAAGGCGGGTCGCTCTCCATGAAGCCGGACATGCGGTGATTGCCCACATTCTTGGCATCGGAGAAATCCAGGAACTCTCGCTAACGGGCCAAGGTGGCGAGATCCTGATCTTCCGCGCGGGATGGGAAGGCACGGTCCAGTCCTTCGACGATCAGATCGCGTACTGCCTTGCAGGACGTGCAGCAGAAATCGTTATGCTGGGTAGTGCGTCGGGCGGCGCAGGCGGCAGTGAAAACTCCGATCTCGCCTTGGCGACATCGTTTGCCCTGCAGGTGGAGCGAACTACGGGGCTCGGGCTGAATGGCTTGGTGTGGGAGCCCATTGGTGCTCTGGGTCGGACGATGACCGATGGGGAGCGGGAGAAGGTCAGTCAACGCTTGGAAATACAGTCCGCACGCGCGCATGTCTTGCTGGCACCGCATCGCGACGCATTGCAACGGATCGCCCAGGCGTTGATCGATCAGGGGCATGTGTCAGGGAAGGACATCAGCCACTTCCTGCCGCACATTGATACGTCAACGGATGTTGACTGATCCTAGGTTGGTACGAATACATGACGTCGGCAACGCCGCATGTTTTGCCCCACAACAAGATTAGGTAACTTGATCGGATCCATCCCTCACGCGGAAGCCTGACGACACCTGGTGATAATCTAGGTCCCGCGGCAACCGGGCATTGCCTGATCCTGCTCGACGAAATAGTGTGTACATCGAACTATCCAGTGACACTCCCAGGACACTGCGGGTTCACCTTCGTCTCACACAAGTCTCACAAAACCTAACATCGGCCATCGCAAACGCTAATCTTTATGTAGCAAAAACAACTGCTTGGCAGGTGCGCCTGACTTTAGCTCCGTTCCCTACCGCCGGAGCCAAATCTATACGCAAGTTGTTGATTTGGATGGAAAACTAGGTTTTCCGACATCACAGTGTATCACAGCACTGTATCACAGGAGAACCGATCTGCGCGGCTGTCGTCCTTTTGGGAGACGACGATCTTGGCGCGAACTCACAGCCTTTTCTTTCGCGGGACAACCTGGACCTGGCGACGGAGAATCTCCTCTCTCTCCACAGAAATCACACATCTGCAGATCTCGCTCAGGTCGAAAAACCTCTCTGTTGCGCGTATCTTGGCACTTAGGCTGAATTATGAAAGCGACAGGATGATGCAAGCAATGTCGATGGGCGGGCTGACACCGCAAGAAGGAAAAGTCTACCTCGACGCAGTGTGTCGCGACGAGCTGCAGCGCATCGGGCGGCAGCAGTTGATCACCCGGATGGGCGCCGTCGTTGGCAATGACGACATTGATCGCCGCCACGATTGGGCGACACGCGAGGCATGGAATACGATCGCGACGCGCGGTTTCAATGTGCAACTGACATCTGCTGACATCGCCAAGCTGCGGACGGCTGGCGCCACAGACGCCGATGTTCAGACCCTGCTCGACGCCATCAATCTGCAGGTGAGAAATTTGTACTCTCCAGCTGGCACGGCAAAAATGCTGGGACGTGCCAAGGATGTGCTGAATGATCATCTTGGGGCCGAGCATTCCCTGAATGGTCCATCCTCCGCCCTGGCGGTATTCATGCTACGTCAGCTACTGTCTTCTGCCAAAGCGGCGGCATGGCGGGAAGCAGATGCCCAAGACGGCAACGTACTTGATGCCCTTTTTGCGGAACCCGTTGTCGTTGCACATGCAGACATCGACCCGGCGCCGCCCGTCATTCTGAGCTCGACTGTAGTGTCAGCCTCCCCGTTACCTGAAAGCTCGCAAGTTGCGGTCAGTTGCAAATTCACCACCGATCCGAATGTCATGGCCGAAGCAGATCGCGTCAACAACAACAAGAGCCGTGAGTGTTGATTTTCACGCAGAAGTGAGCCGGTTTTTTCACCGAGAAGTGAGCCACCTCTGATTATGGATTTCGGTTCATGCTGGGGTCAAGGGCGGGCTTGTCTCCTTTTTCTTCCGAGCTGCGGCAGCGGAGCTTGCTTTGAAGCGGAAGCTATCGTTTCCAGTTTCAAGGATGTGGCAGCGGTGGGTGCCCTGCAGGTGGAACGCACGATGGGGCTCGGGTCGAACGGCTTGGTATGGGAACCCATCGGCGTTTTGGGTCGGACGATGACTGATGACGAGCGTGAGAATGTCAGCCAACGCTTGGAAACACAGTCCGCACGCGCGCATGTCCTGCTGGAACCTCATCGAGACACATTGGAGCGGATCGCCCAGGCTTTAATCAATCAGGGGCATCTGTCAGGGGACGAGGTGGGACGTATGCTGCCAGACGTTGACGCTAGTGGTGGCGAGAATGGCAATGAGCAAGCCGGGCTGCCAGGTCCTCATCGCCATGATCCTGACACCATGTGGGGTGAAGTCTTCGTGCCACCTCACCTGCCAGCAGAACCGGGGGTTGCCCAAAGCGAAACGAATGCCTAACCTTGAACTTGTGCCACAACTGTAGCACAGAACTGTATCACAGACGACTTTCGCCGCAGTAATTTTCATTACAAATCAATAACTTGCCGAATGTCCGAATTTGGCTCCACGCCCTACCGCCGGAGCCAAAATCCAAAAGGATTTCAGCTACTTACTGGAACCCCTTAATGGGGTTCATCGTGCAGCGAAAGCCGCCCCAAGGAATGCGTAGGTAACTGGGGCAGTCAAGGGTAACCTGTCTGCTGTTGACCTGTCAGCAAAACACCCCCTGCCTTGCAGCAGAGGTCGCTGCTGCAGCACAGGGGTGGACGCAAACGGCCGAAGATCACGAAGAAAACCGCAAGATCCTTTGCGCGAGGTCATCCGCCCGAAGCCCGCTCGCAATACCATGATTGAAAGTCTTTAGCTGCCGTTCCAAGGGGCACCGTATCGCAAGCATATGGGGCAATCTGCAGCAGCCTGCAGTTCGACCTGACGCCAGGGATCGTGGCAAGGTGGTAAACCTCGTTGCAGTTTGTAAGCGTCCGGGGCGGAGTACTTGCGAGATTGTCTACGAATTTACGCAGGCCCTCCCCCGGCCAATCGATCTTTCGGAGACGCATCCTTGGAAATCGTCAGGATGGCCGTTGGTGAACTGGTCCCTGTCCGAGGTCGACCTGCCCGCTGTCCAGCCGAAATGTCGCCCTTGATCTGACGCCTGATCAGGGCGACCTCAAAGCGGAGGCCCGCAATCACGGGCACTTTTTGTTTCACGTCATATAATTTTCGGCAAAACACGGAAACGGGCGGACTTTTCGCCCAAATTGGGGAATTATTTCGCCCCACGTCGCAACTTGGCAATTGGTCTTGCGGCAATTTCGTCTCAGACAGGGACCAACTTTCGCCTGGGCTACAGGGGTGAACCCCGCCCTTTTTGCCGTCCCCGCCCTTGTTGTGTTCCACGACTTGCCCAAAGCAATTCGTCCATCGCCGGCCTGCCCCCGGCAGACGGGTCGTGCGCCAGCCCAGTCAGGAGCGTCCCGAACCGCTCTTCCCGTTTTACCCAGCCCAACCAGTGCAATGCCGCCGCACAGCGGTGCTTGGCTTGGGGCACGGGGCGACTGTCTGCTGGTCCGTCGCTACCGCGATCGCAACCCTACTCCGCGCCCAACCCCACCGGCACCACCCGCGCGCTGCCCAAGGGCAGCCCGGCTTCGGCCAGCGCCTCCTCGGCCATCGTGGCCGCATTGGGCCCGGCAAGATCCAGCCGCACCCAGATCGCCCGCAGTGGCGGCAGAATGCGCGGCTCGGACACCGCACGCGCCGTGTGCATCCAGACCGTCAAGCCGTCGCTGCGCTCATAGTCCCGCGCCTTGCGCAGGGCGGCGATACGGGTCGCCGCCGATTTGGCAAACCGCGCAGCGTCGACCGGTTTCCAGCCCAGCACGCCCGCCAGATCTGTCCCCTCGCCCCGATGCTCTACTGCCCAGACCTGCGCCCAAGCGGCATAGGCATCGACGAAATGCGGCTTGGCCCCGGCCAGTTTGTCGGCCAGCGCCTGCGCTTCGTCCACCAGCGCCACCACGGCCTTTTCGACTTTCCATGTGCTGAACATGATGCCCTACCCCATTTTGGGCGCGACAGCCTCTGGCTTGGCCGCGCTGCGCCACCGTCACACCCTATGCACCACAAGGGCGGCAAAGATAACCCCGCCGCTGAGGCCGATCAGCCGGCTGACCAGCGTATCGGGCACACCCATCAGCGCGCCCCCGGCGGCCACGATCAGGCCGGACCTTGCACCGGGACGTTAACGGGCAGACCTCGGCAATCCTTAAGGCAGAGTTAATTTTTAGAAACTAACCCCTTGAAATCAAACGATTTCAAAAAGCGTCCAGATCTGGACGCTTTCCCGGTCAGCGATTGCCCGGTCAGCGATTGCCCAGTCAGTGATTGCCCGCCTTGACCTGCAAGCGACGGGCATGCAAAATCGGTTCGGTATAGCCCGAGGGCTGGACCCGCCCCAAAAACACCAGATCGCGGGCGGCGGCAAAAGCGATGCCGTCAAAATCGGGGGCCATGCGGCGATACAAGGGATCGCCCGCGTTCTGGCCATCGACCAGCACCGCCATCTTGCGTAAGGACGCGTCGACCTGATCCGGCGAAACCACGCCATGATGCAGCCAGTTCGCAATATGCTGCGACGAAATCCGGCAGGTCGCCCGATCCTCCATCAAGCCGACATCGTGCAGATCGGGCACCTTGGAGCAGCCCACTCCCTGATCAATCCAGCGCACGACATACCCAAGGATGCCTTGGGCGTTGTTGTCGACCTCGCGCAGCATCTGCGCCTCGGTCCAGCGTTGGTACGAGGCGAGCGGAATTTCCAGCACCGTCTCGACAAACGCCCGCCGCCCCCCCGCCGCCAACCGGCGCTG
>JANNAF010000133.1:0-11768 GCA_031384005.1 Rhodobacterales bacterium
CCGACCGCGCCGAAGCGGTTCTGGCCGAGATTGCAGCCACCCACATCATCACCCCGTCCGGCCTGCGTCCCCTGACCTTTGACCCCAAGCGCGATCTGATCTTTGACTATGACCATACCCTGCCCGGCCATGCCAACGGCATGGTTCTGCGCGCGACCGATGCCCAAGGCGACGTGATTTTGCAGGAAACCTATTATTCCATCGGCGGCGGCTTTGTCCTGACCGCTGCCGAACTGGCCGAGGCGGGCGGCAAAAAGGCCCGCGCCCGCGCTGATGTGCCCTATCCGTTTGAAACCGCGCAGGAAATGCTGGACATGGCCGCCGCCTCTGGCCTGTCGATCGCAGCCATGAAACGCGAAAACGAGCTGAAGTTCCGCACCGCCACCGAGCTTGATCAAGGCATGGCCCGGATCTGGGAGGTGATGAATGCCTGCATTTCGCGTGGGATGGAGGGGACCGGCATCCTGCCCGGCGGCCTCAAGGTCCGCCGCCGCGCCAAAGGCATCCATGACGCCCTGATGGCGGAACGCGGGTTGAACATGACCGCGCCGCACACCATCAACGACTGGATGATCCTGTACGCCATGGCGGTGAACGAGGAAAACGCCGCCGGTGGCCAGGTTGTGACCGCGCCCACCAATGGGGCCGCAGGTGTCGTGCCTGCCACCTTGCGCTATTACCTTGACCATGTGCCGGGTGCCTCGACCTCCCGCATCGGGGAATTCCTGCTGACCGCCTCCGCCATCGGCGGCCTTGTCAAACATAACGCCAGCATCTCGGGCGCCGAATGTGGCTGTCAGGCCGAGGTGGGCTCTGCCGCCGCCATGGCCGCCGCCGCCCTTGCCGCCGTTCTGGGCGGGACTGTGATGCAGGTTGAAAACGCGGCCGAAATTGCGCTGGAACATCACTTGGGCATGACCTGCGACCCGGTCAAGGGTCTGGTTCAGGTGCCCTGCATCGAACGCAACGGCCTTGGCGCGATCAAGGCTGTCTCGGCTGCGTCGCTTGCCCTGCGCGGGGACGGGATCCACCTTGTGTCGTTGGATGTCTGCATCGAAACCATGCGCCAAACCGGGCGCGACATGCACGAAAAATACAAGGAAACCTCGTTGGGCGGGCTGGCCGTGAACGTGCCCAACTGCTGATCACAGCAGGAATATATCCGCCGCCGTCATCACCGCCCCCGCCTGCAAATCAGCCAGCAGCGTCAAACCGCCTGCCCGGTCGCCATTGCGGTCATACCAAAGGTCGGCGCGGGCGGTGTCAAAGATGAACCGGTCATTGCCGTCCTGAGCAAGGTTGTCTGCCCGCGCGACAAACCGCCCAGCGGCCAGTGGCCCGACCCCAAGGCCGCCAAAGGCCGCCGTTGTCAGATAGACCGCGTCATTATTCCCCGCCCGGGCCGAAAAATCGGTGATCTTGTCGCCGCCATCGCCCGGGGCGGTGAAATGGAACTGATCATTGCCGGCCCCGCCCGTCAGGGTGTCGCGCCCTGCGCCACCGTTCAGCGTGTCATGACCGCTGCCCCCGTCCAGCGCATCCCGCGCCCCCCCGGCATACAGCCCATCGTCGCCCCCATTGCCCAGCAGCGTATCCACACCCAGGTCGCTGCGAATGACATTGGCCACCTCATTGCCGGTGAACAGCCCGCCGATGAAACCGAAACAGGTGTAATTCTCGATGCCGGTGAACCTGTCGGCGTCATTGGGGTCGCCACCCAGCGCCGCTTGCAGCCCCAAGACAAAGTTCAGATCGATGACAAAGGTGTCACCCGGCAGCGCCCCCCAGTCCCGCTCGAACGTGTCGATCCCGTCGCCGCCCTGCAACACGTCCAGCCCCGGCCCGTCGATGATCCGGTCATTACCGGCCCCACCAAAGATCAGGTCATCCCCCGCACCGCCGTTGATGAAATCATCCCCGTCGCGGCCGGTCAGGCTGTCATTGCCCGCATCCCCGGTGATCGTGTCTGCACCATTGGTTCCGGTCAGCGTGTCGTCGCCCGTGGTTCCCGTCCGAATTGCCATTTGAATCGCTCCGCCTCATCAGGGTTGCAATGTACCACTGACCGGCCACCGCTCCAACAAAAACCACGCTCTGCCGCGGAACGCCGCCGGTGCGACTGGCTGCAAATGGCAAAACGCGCCAAACCGCCCCAAGGCTGGTCGCTTTCAACCGGGCAGACCGGGCGCCGCTGGGATATTGCCCAAGCATGGCACCCTCGTTGACCCACCACAACCAAACCTCACGCGGCGTGGCCCTGATGCTGGGCTTTTGCGTCCTGGCCCCCCTGCTGGACGCCGCATCCAAACTGGCAACCGAGGCGATCCCGGTCGGCCAGATCACTGCCGCCCGCTTTGTGTTTCAGGGGCTGTGCATGTTGCCGGTGATTATGGCGATGCGGCTGCACTGGGCAACCACGCCGCGCGATCTGGGCCTGTTGGCCGCGCGGGCGCTGTTCTTGTTGCTGTCGACCTACTGCTTTGTCGCGTCGGTGCAATACATGCCCATCGCGGATGCCATGGCCATCGTTTTTGTCATGCCGTTCATCTTGATGTTTCTGGGCCGCGTGATCTTTGGCAATCCGATCGGCAAGACGCGCATCATCGCCTCGCTTGTCGGCTTTGGCGGGGCCCTTTTTGTCATCCAACCCTCGCTGCAAAGCTATGGCCTTGTGGCGCTGTTCCCGCTGGGCTGTGCGCTGACCTTTTCGGTCTATGAACTCTTGACCCAAGCCATGTCCAACCGTGTGCACCCAGTCACCATGCAACTGCACACCTCGATTGCGGGCAGCCTGATGTGCCTGCCGCTGTTGTGGCTGTTTGACGGGTCAGGCGTGTCGGAACTGGACCCGGTGATGCCCGATGCGCTGAACTGGCTGTGGCTGTTCGGGGTCGGCTTTTGGGCGGCGATCAGCCATCTGTCGATGACCTATGCGATGAAATACGCCCCTGCCTCGACGCTGGCACCGCTGCATTACCTTGAACTGTTGATGGCGGTGATCCTGGGCTATCTGATCTGGGGCGATTTTCCCAACCTGCTGACCTGGGGCGGCATCGCGCTGATCGTGGGGTCAGGACTGTATATCATTGCCCATGAACACCGCTCAGCCCGAACCCGTCCAACACCGCAGGCAGCGCCGTCACCGGCAGAATGACCAACATCAGACTGGCACTGAACCGCAACCGTACCGGGCCTGTCACCTGATTGGACGTGCCGATCATTCCGGTGGGACCAAATTGCAACCCGTCCAGCGGCCAGCGCAGCCCCGTGCTGGTGCCGGTCACCTCGCCCATCGGAAACAATGACAACCGCGTGCCCACCCGCAGCGCCAGCGCCATGTCGCGCGGTGCGACAAACACCACATCCGTTGCGCTGAGCAGCAGACAGCGCCGGTCAGCATGACGCACCAGCGCGTTCAAAACCGCCAACCCGTGGTCCAGCCGCGCCCCCGAAAACCCGACCCCCAGCACAAACGGGGCCTGCACCGACCGCAGCGCCTTGTCAAAGTCGGTGGTCGCCTGTTCGCGAATCGGAAACAACCGCCCCGCCAGCCGGGTCTGTGCCTTAGTCGTGATGGAATCCAGATCGCCAATCACCGCCTCTGGCTCGACCCCCAGCCGCAACAACCGATCCGCCCCGCCATCCGCCGCAACCACTCGGGGCGCCCATTTCTGCGCAGTTTCCAGCAATTTTAACGAGAATCCTCCGCCCCCGGCCAAGGTTATTCCGCAAGTTGATTGGACAATAACCTCATCCATGGCGATACTGTTCCTTCAATTGCGGCAATCCTCATGTTCCAGGGACACAATCAATCCTTCAAATCACCCCGTTTTGTCCACGGATTAGCACAGTGTCCACGGCATGGTGATCGCTATCGAGTTTGGCAGAAGGCGAGCATCCGATGAACGGTGCAAGTAAAATTCTAACTGTATCTTACGGAACCTTCTCATGCACGCTGGAGGGGTTTGACGACCCATTCAACACCATGAAATCGATTGCCGAGTATTTCCGGGATCTGGCGGCGGATGACCGCTACTTCGGCGCCGAACCCCCGACCCCCGATCCCGTCATGCTGCACAAGATCGCCGAACGCGAAATTCAGCGCCGGGTCGAGGCCAAGATCCAGGAAAACGGCGTGATCCTGCGCGCCGATGACCGCCCTGATGACCGGGCCATGCCCCGTGTCACCATGCCCGCCGCCCCGGCCCCTGCGCCCGCCCCGCTTGCCACGCCCCTTCTTGCCACGCCCCACCTCTCCTCTGTGGCCGAGGCCGGTCCCGCCGTCGAAAGCGCGGCTGCCCGCCTGTCCCGTCTGCGCGCCGCCCAGTCGCCGGTCCCCGCACCCGCTGCCGCCGTCATCATTGCCCCAGTGTCCCCGCTTGGCGACATCTCCAGCCGCTTTGCCGATATCGAGGCTTATGCCGAGGATCAGGACGCCTATTCAGCACCCGCCGCGGTGGCCGTTCTGGCCGAACCAGAACCTGTCGCCCCGGCGGCCGTTGTCGCAACAGTGGCCGCAATCGTCGAACCGGACCCTGCCCCGGTGGCCGATGAAACCGCGGTAATCGACCAGACCGACTTGGCGGCCTTGGCCGACCTGACCGACCAGCCCGACCAGACCGATTTGACCGACCAGACCGATTTGGCGGACATGGTTTATGCCGACCCGCTGCCCGCCACAGAAATCACGCCCGCCAGCGCCGAGAATGCCCAGCCCGACACCACGACCGAGGCGATTCTGGCCTCGCTGCGTGACGCCGTGGCGCCCGAACTGGCCCCCGAACTGGCCCTCGAACTGGCCGCCGCCGCAGAGCCCGCCACAGACCCCGCTCCGGTCGAAACGCATGACGTGCTTGCCGCCCTGCGCGAAACCCTTGCTGGCATGACGGCGCAGGACGACCAGCTTGCCGCCGACATCGCCTTGGCCACTGACATGGCCTCCGAGGTGGCCTCCGACGTCCTGCCAACCGCCGACGACCTGCCCGAAGACGCCTATGACGACGTGGGCCTGCTGCCGCAGTCGGATGATCACATCGCTCTGTCCGACCTGATGAAACTGGACGGCATGGCCGATGCGGAACCCGCCCCGACCGAAATGTTGGACGACGCCTCGCAACTGCAGGCCCCCCTGATCGACGACGCCGCCTACCTGGACACCGACAGCGATCAGCCCGCAATAGACAGCACCGCCGCGCAGTCCGTCATTGTCGCACAAAAGGCCGACCGTGCCCGCGCCCGTGTGATCAAGATCCGCCGTCTGGACAAAAAGCCCATCAAGGACGCGACCCTGACCCCCGAGGCCGAGGCCGATCTGCAAAACACCCTCGCCGCCCTCAGCGCCGAAATCGCCCCGCTTGGCGCAACCGAACCTGAAACCGGCCTCAATGCCGATCTGGCGCCCCAGATCGCAGGCGCAGCCGATGCCGAAACCGCCCCGGCGGACATGATGGCCGTCGACGTCTCGGTCGAGGCTCTTTTGGATGCCGAATTGGCCGTCCCTGCCACACAGACCGACGTGGCCGTTGCAAATCTGGCCCAAACCGACACCAGCCCCGAAGCCCGCATCGGGGCGGCCGATGATGCCGCCGTGGACCGCCTGCTGGCCCAGACCAACACCCAGTTCGACGTCCCCGAGGTCAAGCGCCGCCGCTCTGCCATCGCCCATCTCAAGGCCGCCGTTCTGGCCACCGTGGCCGATCGCCGGATCAATCCGAACGCCGCCGCCAAAGGGACCGAGGTCAAGATGGACCCCTACCGCAAGGACCTGGATCAGGCGGTCCGCCCGGCAGCACCCGCCGAACGGCCCGCACCGCTGGTCCTTGTCTCGGCCCAGCGCATCGACACCAAACGCGACCTTGTGGCGGATGCGGGCCGTCCTGTGCCGCAAATCGTGCCGTCAGTACCCTCACCTGCCCCCGCACCTGGCCCCACAGCCGTTCAACCGGTGCGTCCGCGCCGGGTCACCTCTGGCGGGGCGGTCCATGCCGTCTCGACCATCAGCGTGGACGAGGACGAGGTGGCACCGCAATCGCATGACAACATCTTTGCCGACGGCCAAAAGCCCAGCTTTTCCGACTTTGCCGAACAGCTTGGCGCTGAAAGCATCTCTGAACTGATCGAGGCGGCGGGCGTCTATTGCACGCTGGTTCTGGAACGCCCCAGCTTCACCCGGCCCCTGCTGTTTCAACAGCTGGCGACGATGGACAAGATGGGCGATCTGAACCCCGAGGAGGGTCTGATCGGCTTTGGCCGCCTGCTGCGCAATGGCCGCATCCAGAAATCGGCGCGCGGCCAGTTCGCGCTGTCCACCACCTCGCCCCTGCTGACCGAGGCGAAACGCATCGCGGGCTAAAGCGTGTGGCGTTTGATCGGGTTCATCCGATAAAACGCAAAACGCAACAGTCACAAGTGGTCCTTGTCTTAGATTGCCTTCAATCCAAGTCAGATTGAAGGCCAACCGCTCCAGGCGGTTTGCAGCAATGCCGCGACCATGCGGGTCTGCCACACGGCGCACAGTTCAGGCGGTGGGATCAGTCCCGCCGCCAACCTAGTTTGGGGCGTCCGGGTCGGGCTGGCCAATCCCCAGAAACACCGACCGCAGCGGCAGGACCCACAAAACCCCCAGCCCCACATATATCGCCAGTTCCAGCAGCACCGACGGGCGGTCTATCAACGACACGAATGTCGTGGCCACCACGACATAGACCGGCAAGGCGACCAGCAATATCAGCAACGCCACCCTGCGGCGGGCCTTGTAACTCAACGCCATGGCAGTCCCCTCTGTGGTCAGTCGGCAAACGGGTCGGTTACCAGAATGGTATCATCCCGCTCAGGTGAGGTGGAAAGTAGGGCGACCGGGCACTGGATCAACTCTTCGATCCGCCGCACGTATTTGATGGCCGCACCGGGCAGTTGCGCCCAGGACCGCGCACCTGCGGTGTTATCGTCCCAGCCTTCCATTTCCTCATAAATCGGCTTGCAGCGCGCCTGTTGGTCGGCGGCGGTCGGCAGATAATCCAGCCGCGTGCCGTCCAGATCATAGGCGACGCAGATCTTCAGCACCTTGAACCCGTCCAACACATCCAGCTTGGTCAGCGCGATGCCCGAAACGCCACTGGTGGCGCAGGTCTGCTTGACCAGAACCGCATCAAACCAACCACAGCGCCGCTTGCGACCGGTGACGGTGCCAAACTCATGGCCGCGCGCGCCCAGCCGTTCGCCATCGTCATCCATCAACTCGGCCGGAAACGGGCCCTCCCCGACGCGGGTGGTATAGGCCTTGACGATACCCAGCACGAAATCAATCGCCCCCGGCCCCATGCCGGTGCCAGTCGCCGCCTGCCCCGCAATGACGTTGGAACTGGTGACAAAAGGATAGGTCCCGAAATCGATGTCCAACAGCGCACCTTGCGCGCCTTCAAACAGGATGCGCTTGCCGGCACGGCGCGCCTCGTTCAACACCTTCCACACCGGCTTGGCATAGGGCAAAACCTGCGGCGCAATGGCGCGCAACTGGTCCAACAAGGACTCGCGGTCGATGGGTTCAATCCCCAAACCCCGGCGCAGCGCATCGTGGTGGCCCATCAAACGGTCCACCCGCGCCTCCAGCGTCGTCTCGTCGGCCAGATCCGCCACGCGAATCGCCCGGCGCCCAACCTTGTCCTCATAGGCCGGACCAATGCCGCGCCCGGTGGTGCCGATCTTGGCCACCGAATTCTGGTTTTCGCGTGCCCGGTCCAACTCGCCATGTATCGGCAGGATCAGCGGCGCGTTTTCCGCGATCATCAGGTTGTCGGGGCTGATTTCGACACCCTGCCCGCGCAGCTTGGCAATTTCGACCACCAGATGCCACGGGTCCAGCACCACACCATTGCCAATGACGCTCAGCTTGCCGCCGCGCACGATGCCGGACGGCAGCAGCGACAACTTGTACACCTTGCCATCAATGACCAGCGTGTGGCCCGCGTTATGCCCGCCTTGAAAGCGTGCGACGATGTCGGCGCGTTCGGACAGCCAGTCAACGATCTTGCCCTTGCCCTCGTCGCCCCACTGGGCGCCCACAACCACCACATTCGCCATGCCACAACCCCTTGATCAGTCAAACCCGGCCCCGTATAGGCCACCGCGCCCCCAAGCGAAACCACCTAATTTGCCACCAGATCAGGCCCCGGCCTGCGGCAACCGCGCCAACCGCTCCGCCACCAACCCCTGCATCCGCCACAAATAGGCGTCGCGAATACCCATCGCCTCCAGATGGGTCACCGTGTTGTGCAGATAATCGGCCATCGACCCCCACATGCCAACGGCGCGGGCCAGACGGTCGGCCACCTCACATTCCGTCAAACCACCGCAATAGCCTGCAAAACTGCGCGGGCTGACAAAGGCAATCGCCCGCACCTCGCCCTGCGGGGTCTGGGCGCGGACCCAAACCGGCGGCGCCGGCGGCTCGTTGCGCAACAAATCCTCCAACGCGGCAACGCGGCCCTCGGACTCCATCCGCAACACCATGCCCCGGCACTGGCCCCCCCGGTCCAACGACAACATCACCCCCGGCGCCTCCGGATTGCCGCGGTACCGCGTGTCGGGCCCCAGACAGAACTTGCGGTGCCAGCCGCGCACCAAAGCGGGCCGCTCCTCGGTCACGGAAAAGCGGCGCTTCCACAGGATCGACCCAAAGGCAAAGACCCACAGCGCCCCATCCTGCGGCACCCGCGCCAGCACCGAGCGCACCGTCTGCGGATAGTATTCATCAGGTGGCTCGGCCCGTGCCATCGGCCCCGGATCAGGAACATGGGACGGCAACCGCCGCACCAGATCGGCGGTCAGGCGCAGATTAGGCATGGGGGGCCCCTTTCGTTTGATCCAACCTACCAAAACCCCCTTGCCCCGCAATGCCGCACCAGCGCACAGTCACCCCTGACCCACAGCGCAGCAAGGCACCGCCATGATCCTGTATTCCACCTTTGGCACCAACGACCTGCCCCGCGCCCGGGCGTTTTATGACCCGGTCATGGCCACTGTGGGCAATACCGCCGTGGTCGCGAATGACACCGAGGTCGGCTATGGCAAACCGGGCGACGCCGACCCCAGCCTGTACATCACCGCCCCATTCGACGGCCAACCCGCCACCACGGGCAACGGCACCATGCTGGCCCTGACCGCCCCAACCCGCGCCGCCGTGCGCGCCTTTCACAGCGCCGCCCTGACCCATGGCGGCACGGATGAGGGCGGCCCCGGCCTGCGCTATGTCGCCAATTTCTACGCCTGCTATGTCCGCGACCCCGATGGCAACAAACTGTCCGCCGTCTGCACCGGCGCGGAACCGGACACCCAAACAGATTGAGTATTTGAGAAAGAGCAAAAGCCCGCCTATACCTTGGGAAAGAAGTACAGGAGCCTGCGATGGGGATATTTTTGCGGTGGCTTGGGGCATTTGTCCTTTTGGCTGCGACCTTCAATCCGACCGAATGGAACTATGTCAAATGGTCCATCGCCAATGGCAACAGCCAGTTGCCGCTGACCCTGTTTCTGGGCCTTTTGCTGTTGATTGGTTTCCTGATTTACGGTCTGGCCACGTTGCGGTCGATCGGCGGGTTCGGCATGTTGCTGGTGGCGGCCCTGTTTGGATCGGGACTGTGGGTTTTGTATTCGTGGGGCTTGCTCAGCCTTGAAAACTCGACCGTCAACACATGGCTTGGCCTGCTGGCCTTGTCGGTGATCCTTGGGGTTGGCCTGTCATGGGGCATTTTGCAGCGCCGCCTGTCCGGTCAGGTCACCGTGGATGACGACGAGGGGATCTGACCCCCGACCGCGCCGCACGGTATTGCCGGACACCGCGCTGACCGGCACCCAGCCTTGGGTTTGATTGAACACGGGGGGGGGTCGCATTCCAATTTTCTGGATCACCACCAACACCATCGGCGCGGCCCCCCAGCTCGGCTTGGTCGCCCGCAGTGACGTCTTGGTTATGCTGCCCGGGGTGCCGCTTGGTTCGACCACCAGCGTGCCGTCGATGACGCTGGCCGGGCGTTACCTTGACGGCCCAAGTGGTTTTGCGCAAAGAAACAGCACATTTTCCGCCCGGCATCGACCGGTCTGCTGACCAGGGGCAGCAATCAATCCATCGTGGTCACCTTGTCGATCACGGCCGCCAGCGCCCTTTGTCCGGCATTCAGCGGGACGAACGGCGTTGTTCTGGTCAATTCGGGCCAGAACCCATCAACCGTGACCGGCGACGCCAGCACCCTGCGCGCTAGCGCAATCTTCACCCAAGGCGCGAATATGTGCATCACCAATCTGTCAGGCGCCACCATCACCGCAGCCGGATCCAAGGCGAACGCCGTTCGGGCCGACAGCACCTCGACCGGCACGGTCCTTGCCAGTCACGGTACAATTACCCCGATCAATTGCGCGCCCGTTGATTTCGGCTCGGTCACCCTTGGCGCAACCGCCAGCCTGATCAACGCGGGCCTCCTGCTAGGGGCGGGTCTGGCGTTCAGAGGCGCGGGGTTTTTGGAAAATTCCCAATTCTGAAGGCTGGCCACATGGTCGGCGGGGTTGCCCCCAGGCTTGGGCAATAACCAGTTCGGCGGTGGCGGCCATGACCGCTGTGACGGACGCAGCACCAGCCTGATCCGGGGCGGCGACGACGACGAAACCATTTATGGCCCGAACACTCTGGACAAAATCAGCGCCGGTGACGGCGATGACCGGCGGTTCGGTAGCCTCAACTCTGGTTATCTGGTGGGAGGCGCGGGCAATGATCAATTTGCGGGCGGCCTGATCCGCGACCACATCCATGGCGCACTGGCGATGCCGCGGTTTAGTCCGGCAACGGGGGTGATTGCGTTTTTGGCGGGGCTGGCGACGGCAATATGGATACGCGGAACCGTGACGACACCTTGTTGCATGCGGCGGGCCATGGTCTTGCCAATTTCGTGGGCGATTTCCAGAACCTTGCCGCGCTGCCCGTCACCAACCTCAACCTTTGGCCCCTCCACAGGCCCTTGCAAGGCGACCGCCTTCCGCCTAGATAGGCGCGTCATCTCAAAGGGCCGCCCATGGAAAACGTCATCCTCGCCATCCACCTCATTCTGGCCCTGCTGTTGATCGGGGTCGTGCTGTTGCAGCGCTCTGAAGGTGGTGGTCTGGGCATGGGCGGCGGTGGCGGGGTTGTCTCGGGCCGCTCGGCGGCAACCGCGCTGGGCAAGGTAACCTGGATTCTGGCGGCCGCGTTCATCACGACCTCCATCACCCTGACCGTGCTGGCCGCCAGCAATTCCGCGACCTCCTCGGTGATCGACCAGATCGGTGGCACCGCCCCGGTCGAGGCGCCGGTGCCTGACGCCACCGCGCCCCTGACCGCGCTGCCCCCGGCTGACGCCCCTGCTGCACCGCCGCCCGCCACCACCCCCAGATCCATCACCACCACCCTTTGTTAACCCAACGGGACGTCTGACAGCATATAGCGGTTGGGTTGTGCTAACCCATGACCTTCGCTATATCTCAACTCCCGTGACGCAGCGATTCGTGACAGACGAATCGCCGCCCTGAAACCCAAGGCACGGAGGCCCCCCAATGGCGCGCTACATCTTCATCACCGGCGGCGTGGTGTCCTCCCTTGGCAAGGGCCTTGCCTCTGCGGCCCTTGGGGCCCTGTTGCAGGCCCGCGGCTATACCGTCCGCCTGCGCAAACTGGACCCCTACCTGAACGTCGACCCCGGCACGATGAGCCCGTTCGAACATGGCGAGGTGTTTGTCACCGACGA
>JANNAF010000166.1:0-3854 GCA_031384005.1 Rhodobacterales bacterium
CCGTCAAAGCCGTCGCTGAGCATCACGCCCATCACCCGGCCTTTGAAGCTTTGCGGCGGGTTTGACTGGATGCTGAGGGCAGGCGAGGGTTTCAGGTCGGTGCGCGTCGGGCGTGCCGCCGGGGCGGGCGCAGGCATATCGGCCAGCCCCAGCCCCTTTGCGACACGCGCCGCCATATCCTCATCTACATTTCGCAAGTGCGATACGATCCGCGCGCGGATGCCGGGTTCGGCGCATTTCGACAGCTCGAACACCAGTGCCGCTGCGATGTGGCCCTGTTCGCTGGGGGTTTGGCTTATGTAGAATTGCCGGGCCTGACTGTAATGGTCGGCAAAACTTTCGGGCCGCAGGCGGGCCTTGTCACCGGAAACGGGCGCGCGGTAGCTGACATACCCGTCCAGCGGATGCGCGCGCGGACCCTCTCCCCAGCCGTTGGGTTCATAGTTGACCCGACCCTTGCGGTGGGCGGTCTGCATATGGCCGTCCTGTTGGTAATTGCTGGCCGGGCAGCCCTTTGGCGCGTTCACCGGGATTTTGGTAAAGTTCGGCCCGCCAAGGCGTTTCAACTGGGTATCAAGGTAAGAAAAGTTGCGCCCCTGCAGCAGCGGGTCATCGGTAAAGTCGATCCCCGGCACAACATTCTGGGTGCAGAAGGCGACCTGTTCGGTTTCGGCAAAGAAGTTCTCTACCGCCCGGTCCAGCCGCATGGTGCCGATGATCTGCACCGGGCAATCCTCTTCGGGGATCAGTTTGGTTGGGTCCAGCACGTCAAAGGCAAAACCGTCGGCAAAGGCCTGATCGAACAGTTGCACGCCCAGATCCCATTCCGGGAAATCGCCCCGATCAATCGCATCCCACAGATCGCGGCGGTGGCGGTCGGCGTCTGCGCCATTGCTTTTCACCGCCTCGTCCCAGACCACGGATTGCAGGCCCATGCGGGGCTTCCAGTGAAATTTCACAAAGGTGGATGTGCCGTCGGACGTCACGAACCGGAAGGTGTGAACGCCAAACCCCTCCATCGTGGTGAAGGATCGCGGGATCGCGCGGTCCGACATCGCCCACATGATCGTGTGCATCGCCTCGGGCGTCAGCGAGATGAAATCCCAGAAATTGTCATGCGCCGAAGCCGCCTGCGGGAAATCGCGGTCGGGGGTGGGTTTGACCGAATGGATCAGGTCGGGGAATTTGATGGCGTCCTGAATGAAGAACACAGGCGCGTTGTTGCCCACCAGATCCCAGTTGCCCTGATCGGTGTAAAACTTGACCGCAAAGCCCCGGATGTCGCGGGCAAGGTCTGGCGAGCCTTTGCTGCCCGCCACAGTGGAAAAGCGGACGAACACCTCGGTTTGCTTGCCAACTGAGGCAAAGGGCGCGGCGCGCGTGACATCAGCCATGGCGCGGCTGCAGGTGAATGTGCCGTGCGCGCCATAGCCGCGTGCATGGACCACACGTTCAGGGATGCGCTCATGGTCAAAGTGGAAAATCTTTTCGCGCAACCCGAAATCTTCCAGAAGTGTCGGGCCCGGTGCGCCGATACGCAGCGAATTCTGGTTGTCCGAAATAGCAACGCCTTGCGCAGTGGTCAGGCGTTCGGCGCCATCGGCTGCGTGTTGATGGATCTCGCCACCCGTTCCACGCACTGAAATCAGGTCATTGAGGTCTGGCGATTGGGATGGCGTTTTCATGGACGTTCCTTTTCTGAATTTTAAAGGGTGGAACCTTGGTCCAGCCCTGAAACGGCCCAGATCAAGACGATCTGGTGTGACTTTCCGCTTCGCTGCTTGGAACGGTCGGCTTGGGTTCCACGGGTTTGTCCGTTGCAGGTTTTGGCGCAGTTTTGGTGGCCTTTGCCTTTGGGTCCGGCTCTGTGGACGCACTGTGCAGGGCGGGCATTTCAGGGGTGGATTTTTGCATTGGAACCTCATGAGGTTGGGCGTGCGAAGTTTGCAAAATACCAACGCCGTTCGCCGCCGACAGTTCCACAACGGATGACGCCAGTTGCGCATGAAGCGGGCAACGCGTTGAAGTCGGCCATAACCCGCCAAAACCAACGTAGGCCCAAATCTTTGGGAACGACCGCGACGTGACAACATTGCCTCGCACTGCCAGGGGGCGATGTCTGGGGCGTAATGCGAGCCGCTTCGACAACCGCCGCAGGCATCAGCGTTGCTCTAGCCGGTTGACAATTTAGCGGGATATCGCTGGCTCAGAGCCACCGTGGGAACGTTTTGCCATGCGTGACGTTGAGTTTTTACGGTTGCCCGATGGCAAAGCGCGTCGAAAAGTAACTGGAAATGCAGCGCGGATACATCGCTGGTTTTACCCCTGTCCGCTCAGGAGACTGACATGACCACTGACACAACACCGACCAAGGACGACATCATCGCGCTGGAAACATCATACTGGGAAGCCATGAAAGCAAAGGACGGCGCGCGCACGGCGGAGCTCTCTGGCAAGACCAGCCTTGTGACCGGCACGCAGGGCGTAATCAGTATCGCCAAAAGCAAGATGGGCAAAATGACCGAGTACGGAAAGTGGACGCTCGACTCCTATGCGTTCGCCGACGTTGAAGTGATCATGCCAGCGCCCGACGTGGCCATCATCGCCTATACCGTCACGCAGAAGGTCACGATCGACGGCAAGTCGCAGACCCTGCTCGCCGCCGATAGTTCGACCTGGATCAGGGGCGCGGATGGCTGGGAATGCCATGCTCACAGCGAAACCTTCTTGAAGGAAGGCAGCACGGTCAACTGAGGCTGATCCAATGCAATCATGAGGGATCGCGACGATCTGCACGACCTGCCGCCTGCGACGCTGATCACGGCGCAAATTGACCCGCGCCGTTCCGACAGCATGGCGTATGGCAAGGCGCTGATCGCGGCGGGGGTCACTGTCGAGGCGCGGAACTTTGACGCTGTGACCCATGAATTCTTTGGCATGGGGGCCGTCGTCCCACAGGCGGTCGAGGCAATGGGCTTTGCAACCGCCAACTTGAAGGCCGCATTCGCAAACTAGCGTTATGAAAAAATGTGGGGCCGCAATCTGTGCTGCTCCCGCAAGCCTTTGAACCCGCAGCCGTTATGGTTATTGCGTCATGGGCACCACCCGCCAAACCTTGTTTCCCACATCGTCTGCAACCAGCAGCGCCCCGGTGCGGTCGAACACCACACCCACTGGCCGCCCCATCGCATCGCCGTCAACGTTCAGGAATCCCGCAAGAATATCCTGCGGCGCTCCGGTCGGCGCTCCGGTCGGCGCTCCGTCGGTGAACGGCACAAAGATCACCTTGTAGCCTGACGGCGGTTCGCGATTCCACGAGCCGTGCTGACCGACAAAAGCCCCGCCTGCGTATTTGGCCGCAAACAGGCTGCCGGTGTTGAACGCCAGACCCAGCGAGCCAGTGTGTGCGCCAAGGGCATAGTCCGGCGCGATTGCACGCGCCACCAGGTCGGGGCGCGGCGGCTGCGCGCGGTCGTCAACCGTCTGACCGTAGTAACTGTAAGGCCAGCCATAAAACCCGCCATCGCGTACCGAGGTCATGTAGTCTGGCACCAGATCACTGCCAATCTCGTCGCGCTCGTTCACCGCGACCCACAATGCGCCGCTGTCAGGTTGCCACGCCAACCCGTTGGGGTTGCGCAGACCCGACGCGAAAACGCGTGTAGCCCCGGTTGCAAGGGTGATTTCCAGCACGGCGGCGCGGTTTTCCTCGACAGGCATCCCGTTCTCGGCCACATTGCTGTTTGATCCGACCGTCGCATATAACCGTGTCCCATCCCGGCTTGCGATCAGGTCCTTGGTCCAGTGATAGTTGATCGGGCCTGCGGGCAAGGGGGCGATCGTCGTGCCGGGTG
>JANNAF010000014.1:0-7883 GCA_031384005.1 Rhodobacterales bacterium
GGCGGTGAAGGAGCCGGTAACCTGGCCCGTCTGCATGGGGCGCTGGTGAAGTCTGAACAGAATGTGCGGCTGTTCGAATGTCTGGCGGCTATCAGCCGCAAGGACCGATGACAAAGTTGACTGCAAAACGGTCAGTTGCTAGCCTTTTGCAAAGTGAGGTGCCGCGTGGCCAATATCCTTTATACCAATGGCAATGACATTACCCTGACCATTTCGGGATTCGCGGTCTATGACGAAATCCGCCATTCGACCACGCTGCCAGACGCACCGGTGCGCCTGTTCCTGTCGGACACTGGCATCCTGGATCTGTCGGCCGCACTTGGGACAGTCGCGGCCGAACTTTACACGACTGCGGGGCCGCTTGGAACCGGATCGACTGTGCTCGTCATGGGGGCGGGCGATGACACGCTGGTGTCGCAGGGCTTGGCGGATGTGATTGACGGCCGCGCAGGGAATGACACGTTCTATGCCTTTCTCGGCGCGTCGACACTGCGCGGTGGCTTGGGCGATGACAGTTTCATCTATGCGCCCAGTTTCACGAGCGACCCTGTGCGGTTTGAGGGGGGCAGCGGCAATGACCGGTTCGAACTGAACGGAACCTCGACCGAGCAGGTGACACTGGCGGGCGGCTTGGGCATGGACACGCTGGTTATTGGCGATTCGACCGATGTGTCAAGTTTCACTTTGTTGGGGATCGAGACGGTTGAAATCGGGTTTGGCGGGCTGACGGCGACGTGGGCGCAGGTGGCGGCATTCGACCAGTTCACCACGCTGATGTTTCCCGTAGTGCAGATTGACATGGTGGATGGGGGGCGGCTGGACCTGCGTCTGGCGCTTGGGACCAATGCGCTGCGATTGACTGCGATGGGCGCTCCAATCGCGTTGATCTGTGGCATTCATGATGACACGCTGACCGGGGCGTCGGGCAGTGACAGCCTGACCGGGAACGGCGGCAACGATTCGCTCATCGGCGGCGCGGGTGATGATGTGGTGTCGGGCGGAACCGGCAATGATGTGCTGTCGGGTGGATCGGGGGTGAACCGGATCCTGGGCGGTGACGGTGACGACCTGATCCTGTTTGCCGGCCAGGGGGATTATCTGTCCGGTGGGGCTGGGGCCGATGTGTTCTTGGCCGAGTTGGGCGTGTCAGGCGTTGTGACGGTTGTCGGGGGCAGCGGGATCGACGCGATCAGCCGGGCGCAAGACATCACGCAATGGTCGATCACGGGGATCGAGACGCTGTTGACCAATGGTACCACAACCACCGCGACGATTGCCCAGTTGCAATCCTTTGGCAAAATCCGCGAAACCGGATCTAACTTTGATGAGACTGTCCGTCTGACCCTGGCCGATGGTGGTGTGGTGTCGCTGCGCGATCAGGTCGGAACTTGCGATCTAGTGGTGACAACGTCGGCCGCGTCCACCAATCTGACCGGTGGACGTGGCAATGACCTTTTGACCGCGCAGGGCGGCGCGGACCAGTTGGCGGGACAAGAGGGGAATGACACCCTGACCGGCGATGTTGGACGCGACACGCTGACGGGCGGTTCGGGCAATGACCACATGTCGGGCGGATTGGACTGCGACCGGCTGAATGGCGGCACCGGCCAGGATGTGCTGGATGGTAGCGTCGGGCAGGACCAGTTGACCGGGGCGGCCGGGGCGGATGAGTTCATTCTGCAATTCGGGCAGGGTGCCGACCGGATTGTCGATTTCGAGCACGGGATCGACCAAATCGTTCTGCGCGGGGCCGGATTCATCAGTGTTCTGAGTCTGACAGTGCGCATTCCCGATCTGCACTTTGGTCTGGCGGCGACTGATCCGGACCACAACCTGATCTATGATCAGGCGTCGGGATCGCTGTTCTTCGATGCCGACGGCACGGGTGCCGAGGCACAGGTGTTGATCGCCACTTTGACCAGCCTGCCCGCGCTGGATGATCTGGATTTTATCATGCAGCTATAGCGGCTTTTGCGAAATGCCACGAACCGCCACCCTGCGGCCCAAATAGGGACACTTCTGTTCCGCCCGATGGCTTTGTGAACCGCAGTCCGGACACGACGCTGCGGGTGTTTGCTCGGCCCCCTGCTGCTCGGGGGGGGGGGCGCATGCGCCACGCCCGCGCCATCACCTTCCAATTGGCCGAGGTGGTCGTCACAGGCCCGATGGTCCGCGCCATCCTCGCCGCCATCCGCCGCCTTCGAGCGCCACCGCTATGCGCGTGACCGCGATCCCGGCCCAAACTCACCAAAAGCGGCTCGACATCTCCGTCCAGCGCGCTGAAAAACGGGGCCTTCAGGCCACCATCACGCCAGTTCGCGGCTTGATCCGACCGGCTTCGGGCATCTCTTCGACCACGGCCACCGCTTGGGACGGAAAAAGCTTGACCAGCGGGCAGACTAAGGCGACTTTCCTGTCCAACGGCACGCCTACTTGGGGAATGTCGGTTATTGAGGTAAGCTCCGGACTACCGTTACAGGGACGTCCCAGTGAAGCCTGTTGGGGTAACCAATGTCGGCCGCAGGGTAGGCAGTTTTGATTAACTCTGGGCTCCGAGGCATTCTGCTGTCCGTTTGGCCTTTATGCGAGATCACCCCGTGTGCGGGCGAGAGATGTTCGTGGCGCTGGCAGATCCACACTGACAGGCACTGTCAGAGCAAAATTCTTGCATGGAGGCTGGCGGTCGCCTAGCCTCGTCGCATGACAAAAAGCAGCCCCTTTCGCTACTTCAAGACCAGCCCGGAAATCATCCGACTGGCTGTCATGATGTATATCCGGTTCCCTCTGTCCCTGCGCAACGTCGAGGACCTCCTCCACAAGCGCGGCATCGAGATCAGCCATGAAACGGTGCTGTTCTGGTGGAACAGGTTCGGCCCGTTGTTCGCGGCGAAAATCCGGAAACGGAGGGTTTCGGCGATGCGATCAAGCCACTGGCGTTGGCATTTGGATGAGGTCTTCGTAAAGATCAACGGAGAGCGGCACTATCTTTGGCGGGCCGTGGACCACGAGGGCGAGGTTCTTGAAAGCTTTGTGACAAAGCGGCGCGACAAGAATGCCGCTTTGAAATTCTTGAAGAAGACGCTCAAGCGGCACGGTCACGCCAAGGAAAGTGTAACGGATCGCCTCCGTTCATATGGTGCGGCCTTCAACGACCTCGGCATCCGCGATCTTCAGGAAACCGGCCGCTGGGCCAACAATCGCGCGGAGAATTCGCACCAGCCGTATCAAAGGCGGGAGAGAGCAATGCGCAGCTTTCGCAGGATGCGAACATTGCAGAGATTCGCCGCAGTTCACGCCTCGGTCCAAAACCATTTCAGCCGGGAGCGCGCTCTCCACAGCCGACCGAATTACAAGTTGAACCGCGCCGCCGCTCTCGCTGAGTGGCGCGGCCTTCTTGCGGCCTAACAGATTGCCATTGCTCGGAAACTGAGACTAGTTCGCATTCGTCTGACACCACCCTTCGGGCGCAACTGGGGGAGATGCCACGCAGATAAAGCACCGGCAGCAGGGCATTGAGGCATTTGCACCGACGCGCCCGTTTCGGCAAGATGTTGGACGTGACCCGGATTTTCGCCTCGGCGAGCACATTCGTTTCTTGATCGCGCACCTTCTGCCGCCGAACTTTGATCGACCCGATCAGGGTCTGGATCACTCGCTCCGGTCCGGCACCATGCCGAACCAAGCGTTGGCGGCCATCGGCGAGCAGCTCTTCGGAAAACTGCGCGACCAAACTGTCTGCTTCCGCTTTCGCCGCCATTAGCACTCGGCGCGCCCCATCGCGGGCGATCTCGGTCAGCGGATCAATGATCGAACCGGCT
The DNA here is from genome assembly GCA_031384005.1 of Rhodobacterales bacterium. Taxonomy (GTDB): domain Bacteria; phylum Pseudomonadota; class Alphaproteobacteria; order Rhodobacterales; family Rhodobacteraceae; genus Stagnihabitans. The sequence goes on from JANNAF010000014.1 coordinate 3,819, forward strand.
AGCGGAAAGAGATGATCGTGGTATCGTCTGTAGTAGGCGTATCGCTTCTCTGGAGGCTCTGGCAGGCTTCGAATAGCCTGCCTGCACTATCGGGATTTCTGGTGGTTGGCCCGCTGCTCGCCATTGGCCTTTATGAAAAGAGCCGCCGATTGCGGACTGGTGAGGGCGTGACGCTGTACAGCATGTTGGTCGCCCATTCGCGTTCGAGGGGACAACTTGTGTTCGCGGGGCTGCTGTTGTGCCTGCTGGTCATGCTGTGGCTGCGCGCGGCGCACCTGCTTTACGCGCTGTTTTTTGCCCGGATCCTTTTGACACCTGACCAGCCGATTCCGTTCTTGGAACCCCGGAGGGAAAGTGATGATCAAACCAGTGTTGTTTAGGACATGACTGCGGTCACTGGCTCGACGGACGGCTTGACGTAGACGCCGCGCTGATCGCCACGGTCTTCGGGCTGGATCCAGCCACTCTGCAAGCACGGATGAGGGCGAGCGAGATGACAAGTTTGTGCCAAGCCGGCGTTGACGCTGACCTTGGCCGGTTCAGGCTGACATTCCGCCATGCAGGTCGGGCCTTGCGGCTGACTGTCGACGCTGACGGTCGCGTCCTCATGCGAGCCACCTTTCCGGTGCGTGAGGTCAGAACCATTCGCACCTCAACGACGGACTAAAGGCTCTGCGGGCAGCGCAGGGGGCATGGCGCTGGCGGCTTGGCCGTTACAGCGCGCGCGTCAGCCAGCGACCCGGGACACACCGACGACCGGCTGATGCAGGGCAAATGCGGCAGACCAGTCGGCATCGTCCGACAGGGCGCGCCTGTCCCAACGGCCGAACAGCAGCATGCCGCGTCAATTCCGCAAGGCCAAGATCGGCAGGATAGAAAACTGCGTCCCGGCGCGACCCTAGGGTAAAGGGCGACCGCGTTCCTATGCCTGCCACGGCTAGAAAGCAGGCAATCGGCATCACGGGCATCAGAGACGTGGGGCGTCCAGGGCAGCGACGACCTTAGCTCGACAAAGGGCGCCCGGTTGGCTGACCCGATCGGCAAGACCAGAAATAGCAACGATATCGCTCCATAAGACGCGAAATAGCACTTGCGACCCAGTTTGTTGATCAGGCTTTTCCGCAGCCCACCAATCTGTGGCAGGAAATGCGACCCTGCAAGGGCAAGGTAAGCCGCAGCGAATGCAGCCCAACCTGCAGTCACGCGTCTGCTTTCTCCATCAGCCGTCGGATGTGACCGGCAAAAGCCCAGGTCGCAGGGACGCCCAGCACCGCGCCGCCGATGACCGACTGCACGGGCGTCAGCACGGGCCAGCCGATCCAGGATGCGATCAGAGAGGCGAAGAACAGGTTGACCGCCATGGCCCCGGTCCCGAACGGATAGAGGATCAGGGTCAGCTTGACCCGGCTCATCTGCGGTTGATCAACCACTGCACGCCGATCAGCGCCATCAGCAGCAACACCGAGGCGATGAAGTAGCTGATCTCCGCTTGTGCGGTCTGGGGTTCCGGGATCGGGCGCTGAAATTTTTCGGCCAGTCCGGTGGCGGGGGCCAAGACGGCAGCGAGGATAATGGGAAAGCGCATGTCAAGTCTCCTGGGTCAGGGATCGGTAAATATCGGGCAGGGCGCGGCCCAACCGGGCCGGGTCGGGCAACAACGTGAAACCGGCGCGACCAAAGATGCGGGCGAACCAATCCTGCCCATCGGCATCGACGATCACGGCATGCACCGAAAGTCCCGCGCGGCGAGCCTCACGCACCGCCATGTGGCTGTCTTCGATGCCGTGGGTGCCCTCGTAGTGGTCCAGATCGTTGGGCTTGCCGTCGGTCAGCACCAGCAGCAGCTTGCAGGCCGACGGCTCTGCGGCAAGCTGGGCTGTGGTATGGCGGATCGCAGCACCGAGCCGTGTGTAGTGCCCGGGGCGAAGGCTGCCGATGCGGGCGGTGATCTCGGGCGTCATCCGCCCTTCGAACCCTTTGCAGCGGGTCAGGAACACCCGGTCGCGTTTCAGCGACGAAAACCCCCAGATTGCCAGCCGGTCGCCCGCCGCGTCGATGCCGCCAGCAAGTGCCGCCAACGCTTCGCGCATGGTGTCAATGATGCTGCGGGTTCCAACCGCGGATTCGGTAGACCGCGAACAATCCATCAGGATCGCCACTGACAGGTCGCGCTCGACATGCCGCAGATCGCGATAGATGCGGTCGCTGCCTATGCCGGTGGCGCTGATGGCAACTTGCGCCGCGATCAGCGCGTCAAGGTCCAGATCGGGACCGTCCACCTGGCGGGGCAGCAGGATGCGGCGGGGGTGCAGCGCCTGAAACTGGCGGCGCACGCGGGCCATCAGGCGGGGATCGGGGGTGAAAGCCTGTCCTGGTGTGGCGTCAGCTTCGAGCACAATGCAGTGGTCGGGCATGTAGGCGCGCGCGCGGTGGTTCCATTCCGGATAGGTGAACCGCGCCGCCAGACGTTCATGGTCGGCATCCTGTGGTGCCAGATCGAGGTGCAGGCGAAGGCGGGTGGCGGCACGTTTGTGATGTCTGGACAGGGTGATATGGTCGTGATCCTCGGCGGCTTTCTGGGCGTTTTGCAGATCGTCGTCATCGGTGGCGCGGTTCAGCATCATGCTTTCGACCCAAGATAAGATCGATTCAAACCGATGCATGATGAAGCTGTCGGTCCGGTTGGCCTGATCGTTGTCCTGCCGGTTGCCCTTTTTGCGTGTAGCGGTCGCACGACCGGGCGGAGCGCTGAGTGAATCCTCGGCGGGGGTAGCGGCGGCGCCACCGGCCATGCGGTCCAGCCGAAGCCAGACGGGCAGCGGGGCAAGCGACGTATAGCCGCTTGGCACCGATGCAGTTGGATGTGCAAGCGGCAGCGCGCTTCCGGAAAGCACGGCTCGCGCCACGCCCTCCACCGCACGCTCTGCCGGCGACACGGCCAGATCAGCACGCACCGACAGCAGGTGGGCACATAGCGCCGCGTGCGGCGCGCGCAGGCCCGGGCACTGCGCCAGCGCGCGCGCGGTCGCGTCGCTCATGGCGGTCAGATGGCCAAGGTCGGCGGCCAAGGCATCGTCCGACGCCCCGACAGGTTCTGCGCTGGCGGCAAGTGCGGCCAGCCACAGATAGGCGGCGCGGTTCATCGTGACGGTCGGGAAAGCATCCATCACCGGCGGCAAGCGCAGGGTTGCTCCGTCGAATGCGGCGACATGCTCCAGCACCCGCGCCTCTGCCAGATGCGCGCTGATCCCCCGCCGGTGACGCGAGGCGGTCGCGGGGCTGGCTGCGATCTCGACCCCCGGCTTGCCGCCAAGTGCGCGAAACAACAAGGCAATGCTGGGGCGCACGGACTCCAACGCAACGGCGCAGGCTGCATGGCTGGTGACCGGGGCCAGCCGCTGCGCGACCCCGTGCCACAGGTTGCCCATGGTTTCCTCCGGGTCCATGAAATCCATCGGATGCAGGGCCATGGCTTAGCCGTAAACGCTTGCGATCACGTCGCGCAGCGCCTGCGCTACGTCGGGCTCGTCGGTCAGCGGTTCGACCACCGCCGCTTGCAGCGCCCGTTCGATCGGCATCCCCCCAGCGATCAGGGTGGCAGCATAAATCAGCAGGCGGGTCGAAACGCCTTCTTCCAGATCCATTCCGGAAAGCGCCCGGATGTGTCCCGCCAGCCGCACCAGAGGGGCCACCCGAACCGCATCCAGCCCGCTTTCGCGCGAAACCACGGCAGTTTCGGTCACCGCATCGGGAAAGCCGAAGGTGATCGACAGGAAACGCTGCCGGGTCGAGGGCTTCAGCCGTTTGAGGATGTTCTGGTAGCCGGGGTTGTAGCTTGCCACCAGCATGAAGCCGGGTGGTGCCACCAGTTCCTCGCCCGTCCGGTCGATCATCAGTGTGCGGCGGTTGTCGGTCAACGGATGCAGCACGACCGTCACGTCCTTGCGCGCCTCGATCACCTCGTCGAGGTAACAGATCGCGCCCTCGCGCACCGCGCGGGTCAAGGGGCCATCTATCCATTCGGTCGCCCCGCCCCGCAGCAGATAGCGCCCGATCAGATCGGCC
>JANNAF010000200.1:0-6347 GCA_031384005.1 Rhodobacterales bacterium
GCCGCAAGCCGCGACGCCGGCCACTGTGCGGGTCTCGTTGCGCGGTCCTGCACCTGAGACAGCCTATGATCCGGGGCAGGTTGTGATGACCACAGCGCGGCTGGCGGCTCCTGGAGGGCCGGTCGAGCCGGGCGGATTTGACTTTCGTCGGATGGCCTATTTCAATCAGCTTGGGGCCGTCGGGTATACGGCAGCCCCTGTAGTGATGTGGCAACCGGCGGCGGAGAGGTCACAAATGATCAACCGATTGCGCAACTGGCTGTCGGCGCAAATACAGGCGGAGATCCCCGGGGATTCGGGTGCATTTTCCAGCGGTGTGATGACAGGCGACCGGGCAAATATCTCGGCGGCGGTGGTCAACGATCTGCGTGTATCGTCGCTGGCGCATTTGCTGGCGATTTCTGGGATGAACATGGCCTTCATCACCGTCTTTGTCTTTGCCGTCACGCGGTACGGCATTGCGCTGGTGCCCAGGGTGGCGCTGCGGGTGAACAGCAAAAAGATCGCGGCGGTCGTGGCCTTTGGGGTGGCGCTGTTTTACCTGATGTTGTCGGGGGCCAATGTGGCGACGACGCGGGCATTTTTGATGGTGGTGGTCATGTTGGGCGCGGTTCTGCTGGACCGGCAGGCGCTGACATTCCGGTCAGTCGCGCTGGCGGCGCTGGTGTTGCTGCTGGTGCAGCCAGAAAGCCTGACCGCCCCCGGGTTCCAACTGTCCTTTGCCGCCACGATTGCGCTGATTGCCGGGTTCGGACCGACGCAGAACTGGCTGAAGGCGCGGTTTGCGGGCTGGATGCTGGTGCCGGGGATGCTGGTTGCCACTTCGATTCTGGCGGGGTTGGCGACGGCGCCCTTTGCGGCGGCGACGTTCAACCGGTTCACCGATTACGGGCTGCTGGCCAATCTGATGACAGTGCCGATGATGAGCGTGCTGATGGGGGCGGGGGTGGTTGCGGCGCTGCTGGCGCCCTTTGGGCTGGCCTATCCGGCGCTGTGGGTCATGGATATCTGCGCGCGGTGGATCCTGTGGGTGGCCCATTGGATTGCGGGTCTGGACGGGGCGGTCACACCGATTCCGACGCCGGGGCCCGTGGTCATTCCGCTGATGGCACTGGGTGCGTTATGGTTGGTGCTATGGGCTGGCCGGACGCGCTGGGCTGGTGGCGGGCTGATCGCAGCCTCGGTCGTGCTGTGGGGCCTTGGCGAGCGGCCCGTGGCCCTGATTTCGTCCGATGGGGTTCTGGTTGGGCTGATGGGCCCAGAGGGGCGGGCGCTGTCGGCCCCCAAGGGATCTAAGTTTTCCGCCAAAAGCTGGCTGGAGGATGATGGCGATCTGACCTTGCCCGAGGATGCGGCGCTGCGGCCGGGCTTTAGCGGTCCCAAGGCGGCGCGGGCGTTTGAAATCGACGGGTTCCGGGGCGAGGTTCTGGCCGGCAAGGCAGCGCTGGACCAAGTGGCGGCTGCCTGTGCGCGGTCTGATTTCGTGGTGGTTCCGGTGCGTTTGGGCCCGGTGGACCCGCTGCCTGCGGGCTGCCTTATCATCGACCGCGCGGTATTGGACCGTACCGGGGCGATTGCGGTTCATGCGGGGACGGACGGTCTGCGCCTGATCCCGGTGCGCCAGGCAGCGCGGATCTGGTTAGGTCAGCGGCCCGCGTCGGACGTTCTGGTCTTGCCCGCCGTCACGCGGCGCTTTGCCGCCCGGACCTCCGACTGACTTGCCGGTTTGGTGCAAAGCGGCGGTCGCCGTCAATAACTGCGGATCAGGCCCACCAGTTTGCCCTGCACCTTGACCATGTGGTCGGGAAAAACCCGTGTCTCATAGGCCGGGTTTGCCGCCTCCAGCGCGATCATGCTGCCGCGACGGCGGAACCGTTTCAGCGTCGCCTCGGCATCCTCGACCAAAGCGACCACGATATCGCCGTTGTCGGCCGATTGCTGTTCGCGGATCACCACGATGTCGCCATCGTTGATCCCGGCCTCGATCATGCTGTCGCCCTTGACCTCAAGCGCGTAATGCGACCCACGGCCGGACAACAGGGAACCGGGCACGGCAACATGATGGGAAATATGGGAAATCGCCTCGATCGGGACACCGGCTGCGATGCGGCCCATCATGGGGATGTCCATGGCGTCAACCGGTTCGATATCCAGCGCGGCCGCAGGACGGCGTGGGGCGGGATCGGGTTTGCTGCCCTCAATCACCCGGGGGGTGAAGCTGGCGGGCTGATAGCCCGGCTTTTCCATGGCCTCGGGCAGTTTGACAATCTCCAGCGCGCGGGCCCGGTGGGCAAGGCGGCGGATAAAGCCACGCTCCTCTAGGGCGGTGATCAGGCGGTGGATGCCGGATTTCGATTTCAGGTCCAGCGCGTCCTTCATCTCGTCAAATGACGGAGGGACGCCTTCGGCATCCACCCTTTGACGGATGAAATCCAGAAGTTCCAATTGCTTGCGTGTCAGCATTCTGTCACCCCAGTCACAGCCTGGCAGACCCCCACGATCGCCGGTACCCGCTATGTTCTGCCCGTGTTCTTGGTTTGTGTCAAGAACCTTGCCATGCGTTCGCGTCAGAGTGGCAAGTAGGTGACGGTTTCGCCGGTTTTGCGCGGTCCGTCGCCCACGGGTCGGATCAAAAGGGCATCGGCGTCGGACAGGACGCGCAACAGGGCCGAGTCCTGGGCGGCAAAGGGTGCGATCCCGGGCAGGTCGTCGGTCATGATCAGGGTCGCCCGCATATAGTGGGCGCGCGGGCCGTTGGCGGGGATATCTGCTGACAGACGGGCGCGGCGCGTGACGGGGGTGACATCGCTGCAGCCAAGCATTGCGCGCAGCATCGGCAGGATGAACAGGTGGCAGCACACGATGGACGACACCGGATTGCCGGGCAGGCCCAGCACGGGTTTGCCCTGCAAACGTCCCGCCATCAGCGGTTTGCCGGGACGCATGGCGATTTTCCAAAAGGCGCGCGTCATTCCCATATCGGCGGTGACCGAGGCGACAAGGTCATGGTCGCCCACCGATGCTCCGCCGATGGTGACGATCAGGTCAGCGTCCAGCGCCATGGTTAAAACGGCGCGCAAGTCGGCGGGCGTGTCGCGGGCGATGGGCAGGATACGGGCCACGCCGCCCCCGGCCTCGATCAGGGCGGCAAGGGCAAATGTGTTGGAGGCGATGATCTGCGACGGCGAGGGCACCTCGCCGGGCATGACCAATTCGTCGCCCGTGGCAATCAGTGCCACAACCGGGCGGCGGGTGACAGCAACCGTGGCCAGATTCATCGAGGCCAGCAGGGCCAGGTCATAGGCCGACAGGCGCCGCGGCGGCAGGGTGTCACCGGCGCGAAAGTCCTGACCCATCGGGCGGATATGGATTGCGGCATCGGCACCGAGGTTCAGCGTGATCATGGCGCCGTCGCGGGTGACATCCTCTTGGATGACGACGCGGGTCGCCCCCTGCGGAACGGGTGCGCCGGTAAAAATGCGGATGGCCTGCCCGGGGACCACCTGACCGTCAAAGGCGTGACCGGCCCCGGCCTCGCCCACCACGGCCAGCACGGTCCCGGCGGGCGGATCCCCGGCAACAGCATAGCCGTCCATGGCCGAGGCGGCAAAGGGCGGCTGGTCGCGTGTGGCCACGGCGGCCACGGGCATCATACGTCCAGCGGCATGGCGCAGTGCCACGGTTTCGGTGGCCAGCGGCGTGACAAGAGCCAGGCACTGGCCCAGAGCAACCTCAACCGAAATCATAACTACCCCTTGTAAAGACCTGATTTTCCACCATCTTTCAGGATCAATCGGATGCCGTCGATCACCATGCTTTTCTGCACCGCCTTGACCATGTCATAGACGGTCAGGCAGGCGACCGACACGGCGGTCAGCGCCTCCATCTCGACCCCGGTCACGCCGGAAGTTTTGACGGTTGCGGTGACACGGATACCGGGCAGGCTGGCATCGGCAGTCAGATCGACGGCCACACGGGTCAGCGCCAGCGGGTGGCACAGCGGGATCAGATCGGCGGTGCGTTTGGCGGCCATGATCCCGGCAAGGCGGGCGACGCCCAGAACATCGCCCTTTTTGGCGCGACCCTCGGTGATCAGGGCCAGGGTTTCGGGCGACATGCGCACCATGCCTTCTGCGATGGCAACGCGGTCGGTGACCGCCTTGTCGGACACATCGACCATATGGGCGTGGCCCAATTCGTCGAAATGGTTTAGCTTGGGTTGGTCGGGCGTGGTCATATCCCGCCCTGTGACGTCAGGGGTTTGGCAAGGATCGCACGGGTCGCGGTGGCGACATCGTCCTGTCGCATCAGGCTTTCGCCGATCAGGAAACAGCGGGCGCCATAGCGGGCCATTTCCGCCAGATCGTCGGGGGTATAAAGGCCGGATTCAGAGACGATCAGCCTGCCTTCGGGGACATGGCGGGCCAGTTGGCGGGTGGTGTCCAGCGTCACCTCGAATGAATGCAGATTGCGGTTGTTGATGCCAATCAACTGCGATTTCAACTTGGTTGCGCGGTCCAGTTCGGCAAGGTCGTGCACCTCGATCAGGACATCCATGCCGTAATGGGTGGCCGCCGCTTCCAATTCGGCCGCTTGCGCATCCGAGACTGAGGCCATGATGATCAGGATGCAATCGGCATGCAGGGCGCGCGCCTCGGCCACCTGATAGGTGTCATACATGAAATCCTTGCGCAGGCAGGGCAGTTTGGTGGCCTGATGGGCCTGTGTCAAAAACGCATCCGCCCCTTGGAATGACGGTGTGTCGGTCAGCACCGACAGACAGGTGGCGCCGCCGGCCTCATAGGCGCGGGCAAGGGCCGGCGGGTCGAAATCGGGGCGGATCAGGCCGCGCGATGGGCTGGCCTTTTTGATCTCGGCGATCAGGCCATAGCCGGTCACCACGGCCTCGGCCAGGTGCCTGGTAAATCCGCGCGGGGCAGGGGCGGTGGCGACGTCCTCTTCGACGCGCGCCAGTGGGCGGGCGGCCTTGCGGGCGGCCACTTCGTCGAGTTTGTAAGCTTTGATGCGGTCTAGGATGGTGCTCATCCAGCAGTCCTAGCCAATAGGGCAGCGGAAGGGAAGGGTGTGGCTGGGTGGGCAAGATGGGCAAACCGGGTTTCCGAGAGCCGGAAACCCGAACTGCCCATCCTACAAGTGCCCCAAGACAAGGCAGGCCGGCAGAAATGGGCCACCTTGTAGGATGGGCAGTTCGGCCTTTCCCCTTGTGGGAAAGGGCGGTTTGCCCATCATGGTCACACCGCCCGGGCGGCGGCGTTCTGGTCGATCAGATAGCGTTGTGACAACGGGATCGCAGCCGCCCCCAGCGAACGGGCCTGTGCGCCGACAGTGCCCTCTCGCACCTGCGGGGCGCTGATGCCTGACAAGTCCATCCGGCGCAGCGCCTCTTGGGTGCGGCGGGTGATTTCGGCGCGGACCGTGGCGGGGAACCAGCCATCAATCAGCACGGCCTCCAGTTCCAGCAGCGCCGAGGCCGACAGGATGGCGCTGGCCAAGCCTTCGGCCGCCGCCTGCATCCATACGGTCAACACGCCCTGCGATACCTGCCAATGGTCTGGACGTTCCCAGATGTGATCAGACGATTCGCCCGCAGCCTCCATCATTTCGGCCAGCACGGACAGCGAGGCGCTGTCAAACAGCCGCCGGATCCTGCCGTCAGGGCCCGGCACCGGAATGGGCCCAACCCCTGCGGCATTGCCGGTGCGGCCCAAAAACAATTGGCCATTCAGCACAAGGCCACCGCCGATGAAGGTGCCAAAGTAAAAGTACAAGAAATCCTTGGGCCGCTCGCCGGTACCAAACACCAGTTCGGCCCCACATGCGGCTGTGGCATCATTCTGCACATAGACCGGCACGCCGCAGATGGCCGCCAATTCGGCCTGAATGTCGCGTTCGCGCCAAGCGTCCATTTCTGCTTGTGGCGCCCCCAAGGCCTTGACCCAGTTCCACAGTTGAAACGGCATCGCCACCCCCATCCCGCTGATGCGGGCGCGCTGGTCGGGGGGCAGGGCTTGGGTCAGGCCGGGCAGCGCCTCGGCCACAAAGGCGATCAGGGCGCCGGGTGTGGGATAGCGGTAAATGCGGCGATGCGTGGCGCGCACCGTTCCCATGAAATCGACGATCACCAGATCGGCCGACCTGCGCCCGATTTTCAGCCCCAGAAAGAATGCGCCGTTGCGGTTCAGCGACATGGGCACCGATGGCTGACCAATCCGGCCCCGCAGCGGTTCCCCGCGCAGCAAAAGCCCGTCCTGTTCCAGCGCGCGCATGATGACCGAGGTGGTTTGCGCCGACAGACCGGTGATCCGGGCAATATCGGATTTCGCCAG
>JANNAF010000019.1:0-9258 GCA_031384005.1 Rhodobacterales bacterium
GTGTTGTTCATCAGCACGGCCACCAACAACAGCACCCCGATGATCAGGCTGGCCCAGTTGGCGTCGAACGGGGTGTAATAGATGCCCTGATTGACGATGGCAAAGGTCAGGGTCCCCAGCACGATACCCACCACCGAGCCATAGCCGCCGGTCAGCAGGACGCCCCCCACGACAACCGAGATGATGGCGTTGAAGATATAGGACTGCCCCGCCGAAACCTGCGCCGAGTTGTAAAGGATGGCTTGGGACAGGCCGACAAAGGCCGCACTCATGCTGGAACACATGAACAGCAGGATCGTGACGCGTTCGGTCGGGATACCGGCGTTCTGGGCCGAAACCTTGTCGCCGCCCATGGCCAATATCCAGTTGCCATAGGGAGAATAGTGCAGCACGAACCCCCAGAAAATCGCGGCCGCGATCCACCACAGGATCGTCACCTGATAGATGCCACCGATAAAGTGACCGAGCAGGAACTTTGCCTCGGGTCCGGCCTTGATCGACACCGAGGTGGTGCCGGTGATCAGCACCGACAGGCCCAGGGTCAGCCCGGCCTCGGCAAACAGGGTGCCCAGCGTCACGATGAACGAGGGCACGGCAGTGCGCACCACCAGCAGCCCGTTGACCAGCCCGACCACTGCCCCCAAGGCCAGCGCCGCGATGACACCCACAGCGATTGGCAGCCCGAAATGCCCCGATATGATGGCACAGGTCATCGACCCCGCCGGGACCATCGAGCCGATGGAAATGTCCAGTTCCCCGGCGATCATCAACAGACCGATGGGTATGGCGATGATGCCCAGCGATGCCGCGACGTTCAGCCACGAGGCCGCCCCGCCAAGTGACGCAAAATTGGTGCCGCCGAAGATCGTGAAAAACACAAAGACTGCCGCCAGTCCCAGGAATGATCCCGTCTCAGGTCGGCGCAGCAGGCTGCCAAGCGAGAGCTTGGGGGATGGATCTGACATGGGTCGGTTCCTGATAAAGGCGTTGATGTCGCACAAAGTGCCCGACCCGGGCTGGGAGCAAACCGGATCGGGCATCGGGCAAATGTGGCTTAGCGGTAGCCAGCACCCGCACCGGCGATGGTCGCGTCGATGTTGGCACTGTCCACGATGCCAGGCCCAGTCAGAACCGGGGTGTTCGAGATGGCAAGGCCATAGTTGACATAGGCATCCGCCATGGTGACGGCCAGGAAGCCTTGCAGCCAGGGCTGCTGGTCCACCGCAAACAGTTGGGTGCCAGCCTTGATGCGGTCCAGACCGGCGCCGTCCATGTCGAAGGATGCCAAGGCGACCTTGCCGGTCAGCCCGGCTTGTTCGATCCCGGTGGCGGCCGAATTGGCGTCAGCCGCTGAAATCGTGACGGCACCGTTGATGGTGGTGTCCTTGAGCAGGGTCGCCTTGATCGCCTCGGCCACCGCCGTCGAGTCACCAAAGGCCGATGCGGGCAACGGCAGTTGGTTCGACACGCCGCCTTCCTTGGCCGCACCATCGGCCACGCCCTTGCAACGGTCCTCCAGATTCTGCGCGCCCGGAACGGTGTTGACGCAGATCACGTTCTTCATCCCATGGGTGGCGAAATAGGCGCCAGCGGCCAGACCAGCAGTATATTCCTCGTTGCCGATATAGTTGATGGCCCCCAGTTCGCGGGCCTTGTCGGCACCGCCTGCGTTATACAGAATGACCGGGATGCCAGCGGCCTGAGCGGCCTTGATCGCCTCATCCTGCGCATCGGGAACCCAGTTCGGCACGGCGATGATCGAAGCGCCCTGGCTGATCGCGGTGCGGATCAGGTTGGCCGCGTCGCCACCGATGTTGTCATAGGTCTGCAACATCAGATAGTTCACGGTGCCGCCATGGGCCTGAACGACCAGCGTGGCGTCGTCGATGCCCTTTTTGACCTTGGCAAAGAACGGATCGTCCGACTTGCCGCCCACCACGGCCACAACCGTCCCCTCTGCCAAGGCTGCCGTGGCCCCAAAGGCCATGACCGATGCCAGCAGAATGGCCTTCATCATCTTGGTTTTCATCTTAGGTCTCCTCCTTGTTGCCGCCTTCCGGCGGATTCAAACGTCTGTTGAATTCCTATCGTGGTCACTTGCCCGCGTTGAGCCGGGCCCGTTTCCGGGCAAATCGTGCATCCATCCGGGCCTCGCCCTCTTTGGTGCCGTCGTGCCAGGTGCCGAACCACAGATCGAACGGAACCATTCCGTCCGAGTAGTTCACCTCGAAATACTTGTGGTGCAGGTAATGGGCGAAGGCATGGGTGCCCATCGCCGCCTTGTCCCCGGTTTCGATCTTGTCGAACCCGATATGGCCCACCACGGCCCCGGTGCCGGTGATTTGCAGGTGGTACAGCACCAGCAGCGGATGCGACGGAAACACCAGATGGATCAGGATGTCCGACCAGTACAGCAGATGCTCGACCGGGTGCATCGACAGCGACGACCACGGGCTGGGGTTGATCGAGTTGTGGTGAACCGAATGTACCCATCTGTACAGAAACGGCGTGTGGATCAGCCGGTGGATGCAGAAAAAATGCGCCTCGTGGAACAGGGGCAACAGCAGGCCCAGGGCGATCAGGGCATAGGGGTGGTCGGCAAATGTCGCCCACGGGCCCCAGCCATGTGCCCAAGCATAGAGCATCCCCACTTCGTAAGCCGTCCAGGTCGGCACGCCGGTGCCAAAGCTGCGGATGGCATTGTCGATGTTCTGGCTGCGAAACAGGAACACGTCCGATGGTTTGTCCGCCGGGAACATGGCGTTGAACTTGAACCGGTTGCCTTGCGCGCGCCTAATGTACAGACGCAGTTCCAGCAGGCCATACAGCCCAAAGACCAGGGCCGAATTGCGCAGCCAGATAAACCCGATCCAGCGCCAATCCAGGCTTTGCATCGTCGCTTTGGACGGTGTCAGATAGAACCAGATCACCAGTGCGGCGGCCATGAACAGCAGGTTCCATGGAAAGAAGTATCCCGGCAGCCAGGCCAGAAACTTCAGCGGTTTTGGCGGCCAGACGACGATGGGCGCAACCTGCAGCGGCGTGTCCGGCGTATAATCGCCCCGCTTGTTTCGCGTGCCGAATTTCAGATCATCCACCGTGCCGCTCCCTCTTGCATCGCATCAGGCATGACTTTGCTGTTCGGGAACCTTGCGGTTCACCGGGGCAGGCGTTGTCACGCCATTCTCTTGGTGTTTCCCGTGCGGTGACGGACCTTGCCCGAGGACTTGCCGTCCCATCTTGATCAAGATTGGTCGCCGCGATCCTTCCCTGAGACGTGTTCTAGACGTCCTTGACAAATTGTCGCACCACTATCTTGATGGAAAACAATCAACGCCCGCAGCGGGCCATACCCTGCCGCCGCAACACCGGGGACGCCGTCAAGAATATGAAACGCTCCCGGATCACGTTGCAGGATGTGGCCACCCGTGCGGGGGTGGGAAGTGCCACTGTGGACCGCGTGATCAACGAACGCGGACAGGTGCGGGAGGAGATCACGCGCAGGGTTCTGGCCGCAGCGCGCGAGCTTGGCCTGCGGCGCGTGCTGCCCGAAAGCCATCACGGCATGATCCGGATCAACGTGATCCTTGCCCGTCCTGAACTGCCGCTGATCAACCGGATGGGGATCGAGTTTCGCCGTCTGGGTCACCGGATGGGGCAGTCTGTGGTGATCCACCGCACCGTGCTGGACGACGAAGCCCCCGACACCATCGCGACTGCCTTGCTGCGCAGTCCCTGCGATGCCGCCATCGTCTACGCCCAGGACCATCCCGTCATCCATCAGGCCATCGCGGAAATGGACGTGGGTCACAAGCCGGTGGTCACAATGATCTCCGACCTGCCGGGATCACGCCGGTTGGCCTATGCAGGGACGGATCACGTCAAGGCGGGCCGATCTGCCGGGTATTTCCTGACCCGTATGACCCCACCCGGCAAGGTCATCCTGCTCTGCAATCACCTCGGCTTTCAGTCCCATGCCGAGCGGCTGCATGGGCTACGGGACTTCCTGACGGAAGCCGGAAACCATCACACCGTGGCCCAGGTGGTTGAGGGTGGGGATGATGCCATCCGGTCAGAGGCTCGGTTGAAGTCCGCCTTCGCCGACCATCCGGGTGCCGTGGCGATCTACAACGTTGGCGCAGGAAACCGGGGCGTGGTGGCGGCCATACAGGCCGACATCCTGGCCAATCGTCCGGCCTTTATTGGGCACGAGTTGACACAGTTTACCTGGGGCATCCTCAGGGCTGGGCTGATGACCCTGACCATTGACCAGAACCCGGAATTGCAGGCCCAGTTTGCGCTGGATGTGCTGCTGAACCATTTCGGCTTTGACCACGCGACCCATGTGGAACCGCCCTATGGCTCGACCGTGCCGATTGTCCTTTACGGCCCCGAGAACCTGCCAGACACAAGCCCGGAATAGGTCAGATCGTTCCCACCTGATCGGCCAGCCACCGCGCCATCGCCTGCCGCAACACCGGGGCATCCTTGGCAGAATAGTCCCTTGGGTCCGCCCCGAATATGCCGTGCAGACTGTGCGCCGGGTCGTGCCGTTGCGGGCCGAACGGATCCTCACCTGCTTCGCCCGGCTTGGGCGGCGCCAGCAGCGACAGATCCATCCGTGTGGGCTGATAGGCCGCCAACAAAGTCGTCTCGAACTGGCCCGCGTGATCCGGCGGCAGGGGGGCGCCCGGATTGCCGTTCACCCCCAGGGCAAGCACCCTCATCGCCCCACCCGTCGCGTTCCATTTTGCGGCCACATCCCGGATCATCGTCAACTGTTCTTCGGCAAAATGCCCGGTGAACAGCACCACCTGCCCAACCCCCATCTGCGACAATCGGGTCAGCGTAAACCGCAAGATCGCTGCAATCTCGTCCACCCCCGGCATCATCACGGTCCACGGATAGGCTGCATGCCCGCCCCCCGTGCCCCACCACAGCGGCGGATAGACCAACCCCCCCACAAGGTCCGCCGCGTCCAGACACAGGCCATGGGCCTGCAACCCGTCCAATCCCACAGGCAGGTGATGGCTGTGATACTCGATCGTCCCCAGCGGCACCCAGATGCGGGGACAGCGGACCATCTCCTGCTTGATCTGGCCGGGCCGCAGCAGTTCCAGTTGTCGGGTCATCGGGGTCCTATCGGTAATAGTTGCGGGGCCAGACATGGGCACAAAGGGCCGATTTAAGGTCCTCGGGGACTCCGCGGCCGTCGCTGTAGGCGACGTTCATATCGACCTGTTCCGGGTTTGCCATGCCGGGGATCACACAAGACAGTTCAGGGCAGGACAAGACATAGCGCATCGCAGCCTCGGCCAGCGTCGGGTAATAGGGCGCGCACAGGTCCTTCAGCGCCCTGACCCGGGCCAGCGTTTCGGCGAACCGGTCGCCGCGGAACAACTGGGCCGGTACGGAACCCGGCGGGAATGACCCATAGGTGTCATGCGTCCAGTTCCCGACCAGCGACCCCGAATCCAGCGGCACCCGGGCGATAAACGCCTGGCGTCCGGCACCCGCCTTGAACAAATCCCCCGCCGGTCGCTGTTCAAACAGGTTCAGCACCACCTGCTGGCTGGCAACCAGACCCAGCCGGGCCAGGTCCACGCCATCCTGCGGGCGATAGTCGCGAATCGACACACCGATCTGGTCGATCTTGCCTTGGGTCCGCAACGCGTTCAGCGTCTCCAGCCAATCCAGTTCATAAAGGCCCGACGCCATCCACGCGTGCAACTGGAACAGATCAATCCGCTCGACCTGCAACCGCCGCAGGGCATTGTCCACCAACTTGCGCAGATACCACGCCGGGTATCGCCCACGCATCTGCGGATGCTCATCCTCTGGCGCGGGCCATTCGACCGGCTGGGCCTTGGTGGCGATGTAAATTTTCTGGCCAGTCCAGGATTTCAGGGCGCGACCGATCACCTCTTCGGGATGGCCATTGCCATAGATATAGGCCGTATCGACCAGGTTCACGCCCCGGTCCCAAGCATGGTGCAAGGTCCGGATCGACGCGTCATCATCCACCATGCCCCAATCGCCACCCAGCTGCCACGCCCCAAACGCGATCTCGCTGACCTGCCAGCCCGTGCGGCCAAACATCCGATACTTCATGCACCCCTCCCGATCCCAAGCCGCAGGATAGGGACCTGGGTGGCAAGTCAAAGGTCAGTCTTGATCGGTTTCAATCAACCTGGGCCCTGTGGACCCCGTTCGGCCACCCGACCCTGGGCGGGACGAGTTTCAGGGAAATCGGAATTCGCGGCCCCTTGTCAACGCCCTTGGCCAAGGCCCCTGGCCGAATTCCGATGCGCACGTCTCCATGTTAACCCGTCTCGCCCTGATGCGCCGCCGCATCCATGATCTTCTGTTCGGTCGCCTCGGACGGGGTGCATTCTTTGACGATCCGTCCCTGCCGCGCCACCAGACTCCGGTCCGACAGGTTCATGATCAGGGGCAGACAGGACAAGATGACCAGGACCGCCAAACCGTCATCCGCCAAACCGTCATCCACCAGACTTTGGATCAGCAGGTTAATCTCGGCAATCGCGCCCACAGCAACACCCGGCGTCGGTTCGTCGAAAATCACCAGCCGCGGCTTTTGCACCAGCGATTTGGCGATCACCCCCTTTTGCTGATTGCCGCCCGACACCCCGATCACCCGCGCATCGGCGTTGATCACCTTGATGTTCAACTTCCCACGCCACGTCTCGGCCAATGACGCCATCTTGGCATGGCTGACAATCGGCGGGCCGTTGGCAGCCAGCCGTCCCAGATGCAGGTTCAACACCTTGGCCCCCGGCGCGCAGGCGTCCGGCGTGCCGCGGATACAGCGCCCCCGACCGCCCGCGCCCCACCATGGCCTGAATGACCTTGTCAGGGTCAATGGCGCTGGCCTGACCCGTCACCACCCATTCACCCTCACGCAGAATGGTGGTGCGGTCGGCATTCAGCAGCGCCGCCTTGATGACATGGAAGATGTAGACAATCGTCCCGCCGTCCTGCCGCAACCGTTTGACCAGCGCAAAGAAATAGCGCCTTTCTGCGGGCGTCAGGGTCGCGGTCGGCGCGTCAAGGATGATCAGTCGGGCCTTTTGCAACACGGCGCGGGCAATCTCGACCATATGCTTTTGCGCGGCCCCAAGGTTGGCCACCATAGCCAAGGGATCAAGGTCAAAGTTCAGCCGCCGCAAGAATTGCTGCGCAGCAATCGTCAGGCCCCGCCAACGGTTATAGAATTACCCGTTGCCCAGATACAGCTTCTGCGCCACCGTCATCGACGGCACCAAACTGGTTTCCTGAAACACCATCGCCACACCCTGCGCCAGCGCCAGCGCCTCGGACGGGGCGCGGAAGGCGACCTCTTGGCCCGCCACCTTCAGGTTGCCCGAACTGGCCGCGGTGACCCCGGCAATGATCTTGGTCAGCGTCGATTTGCCCGCCCCATTCTTACCCCGCAAGGCATGTATTTCGGCGGGCATCACCGTAAAGCGGACGTTCTTTACCGCTGGAACGCCGCGATACTCCGTGGTGATCCCGGTCATTTCGACCAATGGCGCGGTCATGGCTGCACCTTAACCAGGGCCAGGATCGCAGGGCCACCCCGACTGGTCAGCAACACCCTGTCGCCCACCTGCAAGGCCGAGGTCACCCCGTGGAACCGCCCACCCCTCCGACTGTGATAGCTGGCAACTGGCTGGAATTGCGCCACAGCCGCACAGCCCAAAACCGCAATGGCCGGCACGCGCACGACCAAGGGCCGCGCCGCGACCATTTCCGCCAACCAACGCCACCCCTCGGGCAGGTGGTCCACATCCGATTAAACGAGGAAATACTGGCCAAACCCGTAAACCGTGACCCCCATCGCCAGCGTCGCAAAAGTCACCGGATTCTCAAAACACGCGACCAAGACACCCTTGATGATGCCAACCAGCACAGCGAACCCTATGGCCATCGGCAGGGCCTGCACCAGAGGCGCGCCCGCATTCAGTTGCACCTCCGCCCCCCCGTGCACCCGTCTTGACTTGCGGCCACAACTGTTAAAAGCGCGCGAGCGCAAGCTTCTTTGTGACTCCCTTTCGGTTTCTGCCAGTTCCGCTGAATGGGTGGGCGAAGGGAGACAAGCCTGGACGTATCCGCGACCCCATTGCTGCAATTGCGCTCACGCGAGTTGACCTCTGGCGTGCTTTGCGCCGTCATCTTTTGGCAGTTCAGCGACACGGTCCGGGTGCAAAAGGAACATGTCGCCGTGCCCAACCTGGAAAAGATCATCCCGGCTGCCCTGAACATCAGTCGGCGCAAGGGCTTCCATTCCACCACCCCCCGCGATCTGGCCGAGGCAAGCAGCCTCAGCTTGTGGGCGATCCACACCTATGTCGAAAGCAAAGAGACCCCGCTGCGGATGATTCTGGCGGGGGTCGATTATGCGGTCGCACATGCCATCCTGCCCTATGACAAGGGCGAACTGGATGACCCGGCGCTGCGTCTGTATGGGCCAATTCTGCGCCACATCGACCTGTCCGACATCCTGCAACGCTGGTTCGCCTTTGCCTCTCGGGCAATCAGGGCCTTTGGCAAGGACGCCCGCGACATCGTCTTGCAATCCGAATTGCACAACGAACGGATGATGGCCGATGCCATCGCCGACGGCATTGCCAGGGGCGTCTATATCGACCTGCCGCCGTTGACCCTTGCGGGCATGTTCATGCCATTGCTGCAAGACTGGTACATCAGGCGCTGGAAATTCCGCAAACGCGGCATGGCCAGCGCCGCCGATGTCGAGGCGGTCACCAGCTTCGTCAACCGCGCCATCGCGCGACCGCAGTAGCGGCTGAGACTTGGAATGAATTGCCCCCATTCCGGTTCTGATGGTATCCGTCAGGCCCGGCAAGGAAGACAGATATCAAAAGCGCAAAACACACCCAAACCCGCCTCGGTCCGGGACGAGGTCAGCGCGTTCAAGCGCCAAAAGATTCTGCACAGCGCCGTCGCGCAGTTCTATGCGCGCAGCTATCTACCCACCACGATGGACAACACCGCCGAAAGCGAAAGAGATTGCCCGCATGCGCCCCGAGATTGATACCCAGATGCGCGCAATCCTGTCCGGTGGCAAAAAGGCCTGGGTTTTCGTATTCGACGATCTGGCCGTTGCCAGTCAGGTCGTGACCGGCATGGTCAACCTTATCTTCGCGTGGTACCGCAAACCCTTGCGCCTGACCAAAGACGATATCTGCAAGCAGATGGTGTCGCATGTCTTGCGCA
>JANNAF010000272.1:0-2285 GCA_031384005.1 Rhodobacterales bacterium
GGGTTTTCGTATTCGACGATCTGGCCGTTGCCAGTCAGGTCGTGACCGGCATGGTCAACCTTATCTTCGCGTGGTACCGCAAACCCTTGCGCCTGACCAAAGACGATATCTGCAAGCAGATGGTGTCGCATGTCTTGCGCAGGGTCGGGGCGTCAAACCCGGTCGTCATGACGGCATAGTCGCCTCCGGTTGGTGGATAGGCAGGGACTATGGCCATTTGGGTATCGGGATAGGGGGGTAAGACATGCTGACCGTGCATCATCTGGGAAATTCGCAGTCAGACCGGATCGTCTGGTTGTGCGAAGAGTTGCAGATCCCCTATACCCTTGTGCGCTATGAACGGACCGCCATCAATCTGGCGCCACCCGCCTATCGGGCGCTGCATCCCAGCGGAACTGCGCCGGTGATCACCGATGGCGATCTGACCTTGGCCGAGTCTGGGGCGATCATCGAATACATCATCGCGCGCCACGGTCAGGGTCGGCTGTCGGTCGGGCCGGAAAGCCCGGATTTCGCGCCCTATAAATACTGGCTGCACTATGCAAACGGCTCTTTCATGGCGGGGGGGCTTTTGACCCTTTCGCTTGGGGTGCTGAAAATCGACCCCAGGAACGACACGATCCGCGACCTCAACACCCGCTATGCCCGAGGGTTCGCGATGGTCGAACAGCGGCTGGCGACGTCGCCCCATCTGGCGGGCAGTGCCTTTAGCGCTGCGGATATCATCATGCTGTTCCCCCTGACGTCGATGCGCCGGTTCACATCAATTGATCTGGCACTCTTTCCAAACATCCGCGCCTATTTGCAGCGTATCGGGGCAAGGCCGGGGTTTCAGCGCATGGTCGCCCGGATTGCGCCGGACCCTGCGCCGCCACTGGGCTGATCTGGGGTTCCGGATGGCGGCATCGGGCGGTCAGGCCAATGTGGGGTCCAGCATCAACTTGCCAAACACCCTGCGCTGGTGCCGCATGTCCTGCGCCCGCGGCACATCGGCCAGCGAGACCACCTGTTGCACCACTTGCCGCAGATTGCCCTGTCCGGCCATCTTCATCACGTCCGAAAAATCCCGCCGCGTGCCACCGAAGGACCCGGTCAGCCCGTGCTCCTTGACGAACAGGTGCCACCGTTTGAACCCCACCATGACCCCGGAATGACCGCCGCAGGTGACCAGCCGCCCACCCCCCGCCCGCGCCTTCAAACTGCTTTCCCACGTCGCCTCGCCCACATGTTCAAATGCGATGTCGACGCCGCACCCGCCGATGAACTGCCGCACCTTGTCGGCCCCGCCCGCCGTGGCGATGACCCGCACACCCCCGCCGCCGCATAGCCCAACCCCTCGGGCGGGCCCCATAACTGCCGCGCCGGGGCCACCGCATACTCGGCATAACCGCCCGCGGTCTGCACGCCAAACACCCGGCTGTTGCGGCACATCTTCGTCTTGCCCCGGATGCAGTTTTCGCAGTGCCGGCAGGCGATGATCGGGTCCACCACCACCCGCGCGCCAATCTGCCAACCCACCACATCTGCACCCGGCGCCACCGCCCCGCCACCGGGATCGGCACATCGGTATCCTGCCGCAACTCCGCCTGCCCCCCGGGCCCCGCATCACGCCCGTCCTGTCCGCCGCTCGTTCGGGGTCGCCAGATAGCCCGCCTTCCTGGCCTTGAACGGGTCCGACTGGAACGTCAGCCCATTGGCCACCGCCTCCATCCCCAACGCCCCCCGCAAATCGCTGCGCTTGCCATTCCGCAGAACCAGTTTCATCATCCGCAAGGCATCCGACCCCAACCCGCCACCACCGCAGGGAGGACCATTCAGGGCGGCAATCGTGATGATGTCCTGTTCAAACAGCGCCGAGATCACCGGGCGCTGTCAATTCAGCAGCCGCGTGCCGGAATAAACCGACGGGTCCTCGACATGCTGCATCAAGAACCGCGCATCCAGACCGACCCCAGCCGGGACCAACCGCCCCGACCCACGCAAGAACAGCATGTTCAGCCCCGGCCGATGGGTCAGCGTCAGCCGCGCAATCCGCCCCTCAAAGGCCAGCACAATCGTCTGATAGCCTGAAATCCCGTCCGCCATTCTTGCCCCCGGGTCGCTCAATCAACGCGCTAAACCGGTTCATTCGCCCCTGAACACCGGCGCGCGCTTTTCCAGAAACGCCGCCATGCCCTCTTGCTGATCGGGGCTGCCGAACAGGCCGTGAAACACCCGCCGTTCGAACAGCAACCCCTCGGCCAGCGAAACCTCCTCGGTCCGGTCAATCGCCTCGCGGATCAGCC
>JANNAF010000286.1:0-3263 GCA_031384005.1 Rhodobacterales bacterium
CTGGGATTTCCAGCGCGGCGCGTGGGAACGCAACAACGGCATCCGCATCGACCACCATCTTTTGTCACCACAAGCCGCCGATCTGTTGCTGGACGCCGGCATCGACAAAGAGGTGCGCGGGCGCGAAAAGCCGTCTGACCACGTCCCGGTCTGGATCGAACTGGACGCATGAGCTATCCCGCGACGTTCTATTCCCGCAGCCTGACGGACGCTGTGGTACGGCCCACGCTGGCAGGCCCTGTCGATACCGACACCGTGATCGTCGGCGGCGGCCTTGCCGGGTTGACGACGGCGCTGGAACTGGCACGGGCCGGGGTGGCTGTGGTGGTGCTTGACAGTGAAAGCATCGGCTTTGGCGCTTCAGGGCGCAATGGCGGCATCGTCTCGCCCGCCTTTGCCTGTGGCGGCGACGCGATTGCGGCCCGCGTCGGTGCGGACAATGCCCGCGCCCTGCACCGTTTGTCCATCGAAGGTGTGGCCCGTCTGCGCGACACCATAGACCGTCTGGCCATCACCGGGGCCGATCCGGTCCCCGGCCTGTTGAACCTGCGCCGCTTTGATCACTCGGCCGATCTGCACGCCTATGCTGATGAGTTTTCCCAGGATTATGACTATCCTTTCACCTATCTGAACCGCGCGCAAATAGGCGAACGATTGTTTACCGGGCGCTATTTGCATGGGTTAGAGGACAAACGCGCGTTCCACATCCACCCGCTGAACTACCTGCGCGCCCTTGCGCGCGAGGTGGAACGGCTGGGTGGGCTGATTTATGAACACTCGCCCGCCGTGGGTGCCGACCTTGGGGCGACCAAATGCATCCGCACTCCGGGCGGGCAGGTGCAGGCCCGGCGCGCCGTCTTTGCCACCGGCGGCCATACCGGCCCGCTGATTGCGCGTCTGCAGCGCGGCGTGCTGCCGATTGCGACCTATATGATGCTGACCGAGGCGGCGCCGGACCTGATTGCCACGGCCATCGGCACCCGGGCGGCGGTACTGGATGACCGCCGTGCGTCCGATTATTACCGCCTCGTTGATGGCGGCAGCCGCTTGCTGTGGGGCGGGCGCATCACCACCCGTGCCGCCTCTGCCGAGGGGGTGGCGCGCGCCCTGCGCCGCGCCATGCTGGACGTCTATCCCCAACTGGCCCCGCTGAAAACCGATCTCGCCTGGTCAGGGCAGATGGCCTATGCCCGCCACCTGATGCCGCAACTGGGGCAAATGTCGCCCAATGTCTGGCACATCACGGCCTTTGGCGGCCATGGCCTGAACACAACGGCCATCGCGGGCAAGGTTCTGGCCGAGGCGATGCTGGGCGAAACCGACCGGATCGCCCAATTCGCGCCCTTTGCGCTAAACTGGGCCGGCGGGCCAATCGGTCTGGCGGTGGCGCAATTGACCTATTGGGGATTGCAGGCGCAGGACTGGTGGCGCGAACGCCGGGCCCAGCCGTAGGGCGGGGTTCACCCGGCCGCGCCGTCAGACCGGCAACAAACAGGCCGCGACCCGCCGCCCCTCGCCCAAAAGCACGTTATAGGTCCGGGCGGCGGCGGGTGAGTTCATCACCTCGACCCCAATGCCCTGCGCCTCCAGCGCCTCGCGGAACGCGACCGGCGCGTGGGCAATCTCGGCCCCCGTGCCGACCAGCAGAACGTCAATCCGCCCCGCCAATGTCAGGGGGGTGGTGGCATCGTCCATCCCGCCCCACGGGCCCGCATCCCATGGCGTCACAAGGCACGCCCCGCGCAGCACATGGGTGCCCACCCGAAAGAACCCCGGCCCTTAGCTTTCAATCGCCAGGGCCTGGCCATAGGTAACCTCGGTCAACCGGACGTCAGGCATCGACATTCGCGAACTCGTGGTCCGCCCCCTTGCCCGTTTTGCGCGGGCGATCGCTGCGGTCCAACCCCAGGAACAGCACCAGGTTCTTGGCCACATAGACCGACGAATAGGTGCCCAGAATCACGCCCAGGAAAATCGCCAGACTGAACCCGCGAATCACGTCGCCGCCCAGCCACAGCAAGGACCCCACCGCGATCAGCGTGCTGACCGACGTCATCAGGGTGCGGCTCAACGTCTCGTTCACCGACAGGTTCATGACCTCACGCAGGGGCATCGTCTTGTATTTGATCAGGTTTTCGCGCAACCGGTCGAACACCACGACGGTGTCGTTGATCGAATAGCCCAAGATCGTCAGCAACGCCGCCACGATGGTCAGATCGAACTTGATCTGGAACAGCGCGAAAATGCCGATGGTGATGAACACGTCGTGCAGCAGCGCCAGCACACCGCCCAGCGCAAACTGCCATTCGAACCGCAGCCACAGATAGGCCATGATCGACAGGGACGTGATCGTCAGCGCGATGATCGACGACGCGACCAGTTCGCCCGATACCTTGGGGCCGACGGTTTCGGACGACACCACCTTCAGGCTGGGGTCCATTGCCGTCAGCGCGGCCTTGACCTCGTCCAGCATCTCGGTCGTGACGGCCGCGTCGCCCTCGGCGGTGGAAATCCGAATCGAGGCAACATGCTGATCGTCGCGGAACGACGGGTCAAACACCTCATTGATCGCCACATCGCCCAGTTTCAACGCGTCCAGCGTGCTGCGATACAAGCCAGTATCCACCACCGTCGTGCTTTCGGTGCGGATCGTGGTGCCGCCCTTGAAGTCGATGCCAAAGTTCAACCCCATCGTGCCCCACAGCACAAAGGCCAGCACCATCACGGCAATAGACCCGCCAAAGGTGATCCACTGGTATTGAAAGAAGTTGATGTTGGTCTTTTCCGGGGCCAGTCTCAAACGCCATGCCATCGCGATACCCTCACACAATCAAGGTCTTGGGCTTGCGCCAGTTGAACCAGAACTCGATGAGCAGCCGTGTCACATAGATGGCCGAAAACACCGAGGTAACAACGCCCACACCCAGCGTCACCGCAAAGCCGCGCACCGGACCTGCCCCAAAATAGAAAAGCACGATCGCCGTGATCAGCGTGGTCAGGTTCGCGTCGATGATTGCCGACAGGGCCCGCTCATAGCCGATTTCGATGGCCCGGCCCGGCGTATGCGCCGTTCGCAATTCCTCGCGGATGCGTTCATAGACCAGCACGTTGGCATCGACCGCCATGCCGATGGTCAACACGATCCCGCCAATCCCCGGCAGGGTCAGCGTGCCGCCAATGGCCGACAGAAAGCCAAAGATCAGCGCCATGTTCAGCAACAGCGCAAACACGGCAAAGATGCCGAACAGGCCGTAGCTGGCGAT
>JANNAF010000300.1:0-3229 GCA_031384005.1 Rhodobacterales bacterium
GTTGACGCTGTATTGGCGCACCGATCCGGCGGCGATGCAGTTTCTGCTGCCGCCGCCGTTGCAGGCGGTGGGCGATGTGGCCTGCGTCCATATCTACCGCATGAACGATACCGATTGGCTGGGGCCCTATGCCGAGGCGAACGTGATGTTCGGCGCAGCCTTGGGCGACCGGCAGGGCGCTTATTCGCCCTATCTGGTGCTGTCGTCCGACATCGGCGTGGCGCATGGCCGCGAGGTTCACGGCCAGCCCAAGAAACTGGGCACCCCCAGCCTGGAGTTTCGCGGGGACCTGATGGTGGGGCGGGTGGAACGCAACGGGATCGATGTGATCACGGGCACAATGGCCTATAAACAGCGGGTTGCCGGCAATCTGAAACCCTATTTCGACTTTGCCACCAACCTGAACCTGAAATCGGTCGATCATATCGACGGCACCCCCGCCATTCGTCAACTCACCTCGCGCCGTCTGGCCGATGTGGTGGTGCACGAGGCGTGGGAGGGTCCCTGCACCGTCGAGTTGCGCGCCAATGCGCAACTGCCAGTGTTCCGCCTGCCCGTACTGGAGCCTTTGGTGGGGTTCTACTGGCGGGCCGATTTCACGCTGGTTCCCGGCGAGATCATTCACGACTATCTGGAGCAGCCGACATGAGCCGCGTTGTCGTCACCGATTACACCTTTCCCAGTCTGGCACAGGAACAGGCGGCTGCGGGGGCGGATTTCGCCGCCCATCAGTGCCGAACGGCGCAGGAGGTGGCGGCAGCGGTTGCCGGCGCGCAGGTGGCATTGGTGCAATTCGCCCCCTTTGGCCCGGCCGCTGCGGCCGCAATGCAAAAGGGCGGCACCGTCATCCGCTATGGCGTGGGGTATAACAACATCGACCTTTCGGCCTGTGCGGCGCATGGGTTGCGGGTCGGCTATGTGCCGGACTATTGCGCCGATGAGGTGGCCGAACATACCGCCGCCATGGCACTGGCGATGCTGCGCAAGCTGCCGATGATGGATGCATCGGTCCGGCGCGGCGAATGGGCGGCGGTCAAGGTTGCCAAGCCGATGAAACCCTTTGGCCAGACCCGTTTTGGCTTCTTTGGCCTTGGGCAGATCGGGCGGGCGGTGCTGACCCGGCTGCGCGGCTTTGGCTTTCACTTCATGGCCCATGATCCGGGTCTGACCGCGATGGACGGTGTCGAACTGGTCAGCGCCGAAGAGTTGTTGGCCCGCGCTGACATTATCAGCCTGCATGCGCCCGCCACCTCGGTCACCACCGAGTATTTCAATGCAGCCCGGCTGGCGACCATGCAACCCCATGCGATAATTGTGAATTCGGCGCGGGGGCAGTTGATCGTCGAGGCCGATCTGGCCGATGCCCTGACGCGCGGTGTCATCGCCGGGGCCGCGCTGGATGTGTTTCATGTTGAACCGCTGCCCGCCGATAATCCGCTGCGCCAGGCGCCCAATCTGCTGCTGATGCCCCATGCTGCCTGGTATTCCGAGGTGGCGATCCACCGCCTGCAGGAATTGGTGGCCCAGGATATCGCCCGCGCGCTGCGTGGCGAGGGACCGCGCAAGCCGGTTCCAAACTAGAGTTCCGACCCCTCAACGGGGCGGAGGAGTACCGGGCACGGGGTTCGTGCCGAACACTGGGAGGACACTATGAAAACGAAACACATTTTGGGGCTGACCGCTGCCCTGATGCTGGGCGGCACCAGCCTTGCCTATGCCGAAGCGATCAAGATCAATGGCGGCACCGCGGCCGACATGGTTCTGCTGCCAAAGTTCCTGGGGATTCTGGTGTTCGATCAGGCGAACGAGGGCGCGCAGGAAGCCCACAAAGAGTTGGGCAACACGGGTGCCCTGACGTTCCAGGGCCCGACGCCGGAAAACTCGGTTGCGGGCCAGATCGAGATGGTCACCACGGCGGCAACCCAGAAACTGGCCGCGCTGATGCTGTCGAACAACGCGGGCGACCAGATATCGCCCTCGGCTCAGGCGGCGCAGGCTGCAGGGACCAAGGTTGTGACTTGGGACAGCCCGATCCCGTCGGGCGCAGGTGAGGATCTGTTCATCAGCCAGGTCGATTTCGGCTCGATTGGTGTGGTGATGGCCGATATGGCGCTGTCGATGGTGGGCGAGGATGGCGGCGAGATGGCCGTTTTGTCGGCCACCCCGGACGCCGCCAACCAGAACGCCTGGATCGACGCCATGAAAAAGGTCCTGGCCGAGGATGCCAAATACGCAGGCGTCAAGCTGGTCGATGTCGTCTATGGCGACGATCAGGCCGAGGTCAGCTATAACCGCGCCCTCGCGTTGGTCGACAAATATCCAAACCTCGAGGTGATTATGGCTCCGACGACTGTGGGGATTCAGGCCGCTGCCAAGGCGATGCAGGACGAAAACATGTGCGGCAAGGTCGGCGTGTCGGGTCTGGGCCTGCCGTCCGAGATGGTCAGCTACACGCTGAACGGCTGCGCCCCGCAGTTCGCACTGTGGGACTTCCGCGATCTGGGCTACCTGACCTATTACGCCGCTTACGGTCTGGCCACTGGCCAACTGAAGGGCGAAATTGGCGAAACCTTCACCGCAGGCCGTATGGGCGACTATACCATCGAGGCTGATCCGGGCCGGGCTAACGCCAAGCGCGTTCTGATGGGGCCGTTCACGGTTTACAACAAGGACAACGTCGAAGCTGCTTCGAAGTAATCCCCCGGCGGGGCTGGCACGTCCAGCCCCGCCACCCAATCGGAACATCACATGACCCAACCTACACTGGCCCTTCGGTCGGTCTCGAAGTCATTCGGGATGACGGCTGCCCTGGACGACATGACGCTGGAGCTGTTTCCCGGCGAGGTTCACGCCATTGTGGGCGAGAATGGTGCAGGCAAATCCACCATGATCAAGATCATGACGGGGGTGCATCAACCCACCTCTGGCCGGATCGAGATTGACGGCGCGCCTGTGGTCATGTCGGGCACCAAGGCGGCAAGGCTGCGCGGGGTGGCTGCGATCTATCAGGAACCGATGGTCTTTCCCGATCTGGATGTGACCGAAAATATCTTTATCTCTGCCACCGATGGTCTGGTCCTGCGCCGGACCGCGATGCGGCAGGGTGCCTTGGCGCTGATCGGGCGGATCGGCATGACGCTGGATGTGGACCGCGTGGCGTCGGGCCTGTCCTTGGCCGAACAGCAGGCGGTCGAGATTGCGCGGGCGCTGTCGCAGGACGTGCGCGTGT
>JANNAF010000307.1:0-2399 GCA_031384005.1 Rhodobacterales bacterium
CGCCGCGCGGATGTGGGACATCGACGACGATGCCGTCGAATGGCGCGACGGTGCTGCCGTGCCTGCCGGCGATAACGCGGGCAAGTTCCCACCGATGACAATGGCCGAAATTGCCGCCACCTCGCACCAGACCGGCGGCCCGCTGGCCGGGCACCACGAGTTTAACGCCGATGGGGCCGGCGTCAGCTTTGGCGTCCATCTGTGTGACATCGAGGTGGACCGTGAAACCGGCCACACCACCGTGCTGCGCTATACCGTGTTTCAGGATGCGGGCAAGGCGGTCCACCCCTCTTATGTCGAGGGGCAGATGCAGGGCGGTGCCGTCCAAGGCATCGGCTGGGCGCTGAACGAGGAGTATATTTACGGCACCGACGGCCGCCTGCAAAACGCGGGCTTTCTGGATTACCGTATCCCCGTCGCGTCCGACCTGCCGATGATCGACACGGTCATTCTGGAGATTCCGAACCCCGGCCACCCCTACGGTGTGCGCGGTGTCGGTGAAACGCCGATCGTGCCGCCGCTCGCTGCCGTGTCCAACGCGGTGGCCCGCGCCATTGGCGTCCGGATGCATGAGCTGCCCATGTCGCCGCCCCGCATCCTGAAAGCCTTGTCGGGCGGCTGATATGGTGACGGTGACGCTCTTTGGCTCGATCCGCGCCCATGCCGAAGGCTTGGCGCAGGTCGAGGTCGAGGCGCGCAATTTCCGGGAACTTCTCGACCAGCTGGTCGAGAAGTATCCCGGCATGAAACCCCAGATCGACCGGGGGGTGTCGGTGGCCATCGACGGTCTGGTCTATAAGGAGGCGTGGTTCGCCCCCATCAATCCGGACTCGGAGGTTGTCCTGCTGCCCTATATGCAGGGCGGCTGACCTTTCATAGGATGGGCAATATTGCCCATCCTACGGGGGTGTCCACGCGCGGACACTTTTAAATATATATTAATAACAATGGGTTGCAAGTTTTCGTTAACCAGATTTTAACTAGTCCCGGTGGTAGGTAGCTTCCGGTTCATCGCTGACGCTCTGTGAGGAAGCTACGGCAGCTATGCGGACGGAGCGGACGTTGCCTTAGCAGAGTCTATTTGGAGCGGACCGGAGAGACCAGCCACAGATACAGGGCAAGGCCCCCGAGAAAGGTGCCTGCAAAGCCGATAGCAAGGATGGTATCTTCTGCTACACCGAACGAGTGCAAAATCACCATACCCCACGACCAGATGAGAAACGCGACATACATTGCCACCGCCCCGAAGAACCGCGCCTTGTGGCTAGTCAGGGCGTAGGAGACTAAGAATGCGGCCATAAATGGCAGCCAGGTTTGAGCTGCGTGGCTAAGAAAGTGCAGGCCGAGTGGTGCTCCGCCCGGAAATGTCATGCCTATGAACAGTCTTAGGAATGGGTATTCCCAATTCAGGTAGGGATTTATGGCGTTCACGACATTCAACGCGAGCCAAATTGCCGCGCCAGTCAAGAATGCAGCGCAGAAAGTCAGAACTCGCACTATCATCATTTAGGACGGGCTTCGCAGATGAATCGGTTCACAGGTTTGTCCATCGGTCAGGTTTTCGCGCTTCTGCCAAATCTCTATCCTACAATCCGACCGGCAGCTACGGGCTCGAAGCGGCCAGTCGGGCTTGTGCCTGTGGAACAGCCGCAACCCCGTCCCTCAATCCCCGCCGTGCTCCCCCCGGTCCCCCGCATACCGCACCATCCCGGCAAACTCCGGCAGCCACGTCTCGCGCCTGATGGTCCAGCATTAATAGCCGGGTTGGAACTGGTCCGGCGCATCAAGGGCGCCGAGATGGACCTCGACCTCATCCCCGGTGCGGGCAAAGACGGAGGAGCCGCAGTCGGGGCAGAAATGGCGGCCGCGAAAGGCGCGGGTTTCGCCTGAGAGTGTCACCGCCGCCGCGGGAAAGATTGCGGCGGCGTAAAACAGCGCGCCGTGGTGTTTGCGGCAGTCCAGACAGTGGCAGATGCCAGTCCGCAGGGGCTGTCCGCTGACCACAAGGCGCAGCTTGCCGCACAGGCAGCCGCCGGTGACCTTTGCCATGCTGTCGCCTCCCTTCGGGTTCAATCCTTACCGCCTTTTTAATTTTCATAAACCAACCCTTTTATTTTAAACTATTTCTAAAAACGTCCAGATCTGGACGCCCATCAGCCGCGATAGGGATCCTTTGGCGCCCGGTCTGATGACAGGCTGCCCTGACGTTCGGCCACCAGCATTTCGATGGCATCGGCCAGATGAACCTCCATGATATTGGCATCCCCCGCCGCAACCCTTAACCGGTGCGCCCGGATCATCACATCGGCATGGCTGCACCCCATGGGCGGCGCGAACTTGTAGCAGGCAAGTTCGATTAGCAGACCGCAGGGTTCCTCGAAATAGATCGAGTCCATGAA
>JANNAF010000309.1:0-8982 GCA_031384005.1 Rhodobacterales bacterium
CGCCGCGCGGATGTGGGACATCGACGACGATGCCGTCGAATGGCGCGACGGTGCTGCCGTGCCTGCCGGCGATAACGCGGGCAAGTTCCCACCGATGACAATGGCCGAAATTGCCGCCACCTCGCACCAGACCGGCGGCCCCCTGGCCGGGCACCACGAGTTCAACGCCGATGGGGCCGGCGTCAGCTTTGGCGTCCATCTGTGTGACATCGAGGTGGACCGTGAAACCGGTCACACCACCGTGCTGCGCTACACCGTGTTTCAGGATGCCGGCAAGGCGGTCCATCCGTCCTATGTCGAGGGCCAGATGCAGGGCGGTGCCGTTCAGGGCATCGGCTGGGCGCTGAACGAGGAGTATATCTATGGCACCGACGGCCGCCTGCAAAACGCGGGCTTTCTGGATTACCGCATCCCCGTCGCCTCTGACCTGCCGATGATCGACACGGTCATTCTGGAAATTCCGAACCCCGGCCACCCCTACGGTGTGCGCGGTGTTGGTGAAACGCCGATCGTGCCACCGCTGGCCGCCGTCTCCAACGCCGTGGCCCGCGCCATCGGGGTGCGGATGCACAGCCTGCCCATGTCGCCGCCCCGCATCCTCAAGGCCTTGTCGGGCGGCTGATATGGTGACGGTGACGCTCTTTGGCTCGATCCGCGCCCATGCCGATGGCTTGGCGCAGGTCGAGGTCGAGGCGCGCAACTTCCGGGAACTTCTCGACCAGCTGGTCGAGAAGTATCCCGGCATGAAACCGCAGATCGACCGGGGGGTGTCGGTGGCCATCGACGGTCTGGTCTACAAGGAGGCGTGGTTTGCCCCGATCAAACCGGACTCCGAGGTGGTTCTGCTGCCCTATATGCAAGGCGGCTGAGGAAGATGGGCAAACCCGCACTTTCCCCAAGGGGGAAAGCGCAGAACTGCCCATCCTACAAGGCCCGCCCCCAAGCGTCCACGCGCGGACACTTTGGAAAATGCTGAAATAACAATATGTTGGTGGTTTTCGTTAACCGGATTTTAACCAGTGCCAGCGCCAAGTGGCTACTGGTTCAGCGCCAAACCTCTGTCAGAAGGCGCTGTCTGCGATGCGGGACGGGGCGGACCTTGGGTGCGTCAGTGCGTTTTGGCCCAAAGCAACGCGTCATCAAGGTGGTCGTCGCCCCAGAATACCTCGCCATCGACCACGAATGTAGGCGAGCCAAAAACGCCTAGTTCCATCGCCTCATTGGTGGCCGTCGCAAGGGCATCGATGATCCGTTTGGACTGAGCCGCAGACAAGACCTGGCCCGGGTCGCGTCCGATTTCCTTTAGGCTTTCGGAGATATTCGGCTCCTCTCCAGCGGGCTCGCCGCCTTCAAACCAGCGCCGATAGGTCGCACGGGTGTAGTCTGCGACCCATCCCTCCTCGGCGCCAAGGGTGGCGATCTGGTTGGCAAGCACAAGGCCCGGGATCGGATAGGGTGCCGGAATTCGCGGTGCCAGACCGTAGCGTTCAGCGCGGCGTTCGATGTCACGCCACATGTAAGCGGTCTTTACCGGCTTGTCTTTGAACGGGATATTTTTCTGTTCGATCATCACGTGCCGGACGTTGAAGGGGCGCCACCGAAATTCGGCGCCGCAGGCCCTTTCGACCCCGGCAAGTCGCATGACGGTCAAGTAACTGTAGGTGCTTCCGATTGAATACCAAAAATCGATTTGCGACACGCCAAGCCCTCCCAGCCAGTTGCCAGTTGCGCCTAGAATAGAGCAGGGCCTCGTGTCAGGCTACTTTTCTTTAAGGCGTCGACCCGGGCTCCAACCTGCCATCCATGCACCTGCCTGGCAAACAGCCGCAACCCCGTCCCTCAGCCCCCACCGTGTTCGTCCCTGTCCCCCGCATACCGCACCATCCCGGCAAACTCTGGCAACCACGCCTCGCGCCTGATGGTCCAGCATTCATAGCTGGGCGTGAACCGGTCCGGCGCATCAAGGGCGCCGAGGTGGACCTCGACCTCATCCCCGGTGCGGGCAAAGACGGACGATCCGCAGTCGGGGCAGAAATGGCGGTCCCGAAAGGCGCGGGTTTCGCCTGTGATTGCCACCGCCGCTGCGGGAAAGATCGCGGCGGCCCAAAACAGCGCGCCGTGGTGTTTGCGGCAGTCCAGACAGTGGCAGATTCCGGTGCGCAGGGGCTGTCCGCTAACCACAATGCGCAGCTTGCCGCACAGACAGCCGCCGGTGACCTTTGCCATGCTGTCGCCTCCCCTCAGGGCCCTTCCTTACCGCCGGGTTAATTTCCAGAAATCAACCCATTGATTTTACACGATTTCGAAAAACGTCCAGATCTGGACGCCCATCAGCCGCGATAGGGATCCTTTGGCGCCCGGTCTGATGACAGGCTGCCCTGACGTTCGGCCACCAGCATTTCGATGGCATCGGCCAGATGAACCTCCATGATATTGGCATCGCCTGCCGCCACCCTTAACCGATGCGCCCGGATCATCACATCGGCATGGCTGCACCCCATGGGCGGCGCGAACTTGTAGCAGGCAAGTTCGATTAGCAGACCGCAGGGATCCTCGAAATAGATCGAGTCCATGAAGCCGCGATCCTTGGGGCCGGAATGTTTGATCCCCCGCTCGTCCAGCCGCGTCACCGCCTGCCGGAAGGTGGCGAGTGACACCGTAAAGGCCACATGATGCACCGCCCCCACCTCGGTCGATGCGCGGCGCAGCGGCACCTTGCGGTCCTCGTTGGTGAATACGGTGATCAGGCGGCCATCGCCGGGGTCGAAATACAGATGCCCCTCGGACGGGCGGTCAAGGTTGGGCTGGTCAAAGACAAAGGGCATGCCCAGCACGCCTTCCCAAAAGTCGATGGTGGATTGGCGGTCAGCGCCGACCAGCGTGATGTGATGCACGCCTTGGGTTTGCAGCTTTCTCATGACGCCCCCTTTGGTTTGGCCCATCGTCTGTGTTTGGCCCATCTTCTGTGTTTGGTTACGGCAGGGCAAGCCTTGATCCTGCGGCCCCAAGCCCCTAGCGTTCCGCCAGTTCACGCCAAAGGTTGCCCGATGACCCCCGATCACCGCGCCCGACTGTTGCAGGAAATCTGGTGGGCCGGGGTCAATGCCGTGCGCGGCGATACTGCCGTCGGCGCCAGCCTTGATCGCAACCCGATTCCCCGCCCCGACATGATCCTGGCGGTGGGCAAGGCCGCCGTGGCGATGACCAAGCCCGCCTTTGCCCGCTTTGGCCCGCTGCCAACGCTTGTCGTCACCAAGCACGGCCATGTTGAACCCGACTTGCCGTTTCAGGTTCTGGAAGCTGCCCATCCCGTGCCTGACGCCTCCAGCCTGACCGCCGGGGCGCGGCTTTTGACCGCTGTCCGCGCCGCCCCGCCCGGCGCGCATCTTCTCCTTCTCGTCTCGGGCGGCGCCTCTGCGCTGGCCGAGGCACCGCGCCCCGGCGTGACGCTGGCCGATATCACCGCGCTGAACCGCAGCCTCCTTGCCTCTGGCAAGGACATCGCCACGATGAACGCCGAACGGACGCTGTATTCGCAGATCAAGGGTGGCGGGCTGCTGGACCAGTTTCGCGGTGCGCGGGTCACGGTGCTGGCCATTTCGGACACGCGGGGCGATCTGATCGACACGATCGGGTCGGGCGTCGGCCTGTGCCGCCGTGCCGATCTGACGGTCGAGACCCGCATCGTCGCCTCTAACGCGGTTGCGCGCCTTGCCGTGGCGGCCAGGGCGCGCGAACTGGGTCTGACGGTGCAGGTGCAGGCGGAAACCCTGTATCAGGATGTCGAAACCTGTGCGGGCCTGATCCTGGCGGGGCTTGGATCTGCGCCTGGACTGTATGTCTGGGGGGGCGAGCCTACGGTGGTCTTGCCGCCGAACCCGGGGCGCGGCGGGCGCAATCAGGCGCTGGCGCTGCGGGTGGCGCAGGGGATCAGCGGGATGGGCGCGGTTTCGGTTCTGGTGGCCGGCACGGATGGCAGCGATGGGCCGACCACGGCCGCAGGTGGTCTGGTTGATGGCGCAACCTGGGACCCCACCGCCCAGACCGCGCTGGCGGCGGCCGACAGCGGCACGTTTCTGGATCGGCGCGGGGCCTTGTTCACCACAGGGCCGACGGGGACCAATGTCATGGACCTTGCCCTTGCCCTGCGTGGCTGAGCGGGCAAGCATCTTTGGCCGCGTGCTTGCAACCTGCAAAGGGTCAGGGCAGGGCGTAGCGTTCCAGCATGTCCAAGGGCACCACGTCCAATGCGCGCTGGTGGGTGGCGTCCAGCCGGACCTGCGGGGCTGCCCCCTCGTCATGGGCCTGCAAGAACCGCCCGGCACACAGGCACCAGTTGTCGCCCGGTTTCAATCCGGCAAAGCCGTATTCCGGGCGCGGGGTGGACAAGTCGTTGCCAAGGTATTTCGACAAGGCCAGAAACTCGGCTGTCATCACGGCGCATACGGTGTGGGCGCCGCGATCCTCCGGGCCGGTGTCGCAGCAACCGTTGCGATAAAATCCGGTCATGGGACGGGTGGAACAGGGCTGCAGCTGCTGGCCCAGAACATTGACGGATGGTTCCTGCATCATGGCCCCCTTATGGCCAGATCTGCCCGGCCAAGGGTGGCAGCACATCACCTGACACCAGCGCCGTCAAGACCTGCCGAACCGGCGGCACCTGCGACAAAGGCGCCAAGACCCGGTCACGCAGCACGGGCAGGCTGCGGCTGTGCGATTGGTACATCGGCGTCAGGACCGCTGAAAACGCCTGATAAAACCGGCGGTGCCAGCGCCGCATGGCGGCATAGCGCGGCAAGGCATCGGCCAATCCGGTGTCCAGCGCACGGGTCAGCGCCATGGCATCCAGCAGCGCCATATTCGCGCCCTGTCCCAGTTGCGGGCTGGCGCGGTGGGCGGCGTCGCCGATAAAGACCAGACCGGGCGCCCAAGGCCGGGCAAGGCTGCCATGGCTGTAGCGGGCAACAGTCAGGTCCTGTGCTGCGTGCAAAGGGGCGATAAAGCGGGCCATTTCGGGCCAGAACGCCACAACTTCGGCCTGCCAGCCCGCGAAATCGACGCTGGGCCAGCGGTCCAGCGCCGCAACCGGCAGCGACCAGAACACGGCGGCCCGCGGGTGCTCGTCGTTCGGCAGGCGGCCGATCGGCATCACACCGGCCATGCGCGCGGCCCGGTCATAGCGCTGCGACAACTGATCTGGCGCAAGGTCCGTCCCCGCAGGCCACGGGACCGAAGCCCAGACCGCCCCGAACGGCAGCGCCCGCGCGACCAGCGGCGACAGCACGGATCCCACCCCTGACGCATCGACCACCAGATCGAACGGCCCCAACGCCGGGGCCGGTCCACGTGCGACCCACCCGTCGGAAAATCCGGTCACGGCATGGCCCGCCGCAACGGTCGCCCCCGCAGCGATGGCCGCCTGCCACAGCACATGAAACAGGCTGGCCCGGTGCATCGCCAGCCCCGGCGCATCCTGCCGATAGGCGACATCCAGCACCACACGCGTCCCGGCGTGCCCCCGCATCTGCCGCAGAGGCGCCCCAAGAGCGCACGCCGCGGCACCCGCCCCAATGGCGTCCAGCACCGCCAGCCCGACAGGCTGCACCACCAGCCCCGATCCAACCGGGCGCGGCGTGGCGAAACGTTCGATCAGCGTGACGTCATGGCCGCGTCCGGCCAGCAATGCCGCCGCCGCCAAACCACCCATCCCCGCGCCCACAATGCCAATCCGGTATGTCATGCCGCATTTCTGCCAAAACGGCCCGCCGGGGCAAGCGGATTTTGCGGGCCAACTCTGCGCTTTGCCTTTTGCTGGGGCGGGGTTAACGTGCCCGCAGGCGGGAACGGCAAGGAGTTTGATCGATGGACGGGCTTCTGATTGTTCTGGGGCTGATCGTGTTGGCCATTCCTGTTGCGGTTGTTGTGTTGCTGGTTGGCCAATCGTCGCTGAAGGCGCGGCTTGCGGGATTGGAGGCGCGGCTTTCGGCGCTGGAAAGGCCGACATACCGCATGGCGCCGGTTGGTGACCTGGGCGGTGACGTGGCCAGACCAGACGTGGCCAGCCCAGACGTGGCCAGCCCAGACGTGGCCAGCCCAGACCTGGCCAGCCAAGATGTCCCGGCAGCCCCCCAGATCGACAGCCCGCCCCCCATCGCCGCCCCCCCCGCGCCCATCGCAACCGAGGCGTGGCCAATGTCCGGGCGCATCCCGTCGGTGCCCCGGTCGCCCGCCCCCGGCCCGGTGGACCGCGCTGACATGCCTCCCCAAATGCCCCCAGATGGGCCGATCGTCTTGCGCGCCGACCGGGCGCAGGCGTTGATGTTCTGGTTGCAGCGCAACTGGATCTATGTCGTCTCGGCTGCGTCGCTGGCCTTGGCGGGGGTGTTTTTGGTGCAGTATTCGGTGCAAAACGGGCTTTTGCCGCCATGGGCGCGCGTGGTGGCCGCCTATGTCATGGGGGCGGCGCTGATCACGGCGGGCGAATGGTTGCGGCGGCGCAAGGGCGACGGCGAGGCCAGCGACACCGCCTATCTGCCATCGGTCTTTGCCGGGGCCGGGTTGGTGACGCTGTTTGCCGCAACCACGGCGGCGCGGCAGCTATATGACCTGATCGGCCCCAACATGGCCTTTTTCCTGCATGTCATGACGGCGGGTTTTGCGGTGGGTCTGGGCTGGTTTTATGGCCCCTTGCTGGTGGCGGTGGGTTTGATCGGGGCCAGTTTCGCACCGTTTTTGATCGCGTCTCAAGCTGCGCCGTCCGGGGCGATTTTGGTCTATTACGCGTTGATTGCCGCCACGGGGCTGGCGGTGGATGCGGTGCGGCGCTGGGCTTGGGTGTCAGTGCTGGCGCTGGTGCTGGGTTATGGCGGTGGTTGGCTGATGCTGCAAGGTGGGGCAGGGCAGGGGCCGTGGCTGGCGTTTTTGGTGGTCTTGCCGCTGTTGGCGGTGGGGGTGCCGACCCTGCGCCTGATGCCGGATCATGCCGGCCCTGCGGTCTTGACGTCGGTTTTGGCACGTGGCGGGCTGGGCTGGCCGGTGTTTCCAACCCGTCTGGCGGCGGGGGCGGTGCTGGTGTCGACCTTTGGCCTGTGGGGGCTGCCGGGGGACAGCGCCCTGATCAGCATGATGGCCTATGCCGGGTTGACCGTGCTGGCGTTGACCCTGCTGATCTGGACCGAACGGGCCGATGGGTTGGCCGATCTGGCCCTGTTGCCCGCCCTTGCCCTGATCCTGCGTCTGGCGGTCGAGGGGGCGGAACATTGGCCGCTGGCCTATGACCTGATGGCCCAGACCATTGCGGCGCGCCCGCCCGAAACCGCCGCCCCCCTGACCATTACGCTGCTGGTCGCCTTGGCCACGCTGATCACGGCTGGCTTTGCCTACCGCGCCCTGCGCGGGGGGCCATTGTCGCTGGTGCACGGTCTGGCCGCTGTCCTGACCGCCCCCGTCGCCGTCGCAGTGATCGAGCTGTTCTGGCGGCAATACCCCATCGCGGTTTTGGGGGCATGGGGTTGGGCGCTGCATCCGATGGCGCTGGCGGTGGCGATGGTGGCGCTGGCCGCCCGCTTTGCCCGCAGCGACGGGGCGGATCACCGCCGGATGGCCTATGCCACACTGTCCGCGCTGTCGCTGGTGGCGCTGGCGCTGTTCTTGCTGACCCTTGCCACCGCGCTGACCTTGGCGCTGGCCGTGCTGGCCGTTGTCGCGGCAGCACTGGACCGGCGGTACACCCTGCGCGAAATGGGGCTGTTCATCCAGATTGCGGTGGCGGTGCTGTCATGGCGGCTGATGATCGACCCGGGCATCGATTGGGCGATGGAGGCGCCGCTGTGGCAGGTGCTGGCGGCCTATCTGGGCACCATCGCCGCTCAGGTCACAGCGTTTCGCCTGTTGCGCGACATGGACCGCGTTCTGACCCGTGGCGTGTTGGAAAGCGCCGCGATGGCCCTGACGGCGGTGTTGGCCAATATCCTGCTAACCCGCTGGCTGGTGCCGGATGCGCGGTCCTATTCGGGGCTGGATCTGAACTATGTCGCCTCGCTGAACGCGGTGCCGTGGCTGGTGATGATGCTGACCCAAGCCTACCGCGCCCAGCTGGGCGGCAGCCTGCACCGCCTGCGGCTGGGGCTGGCTGCGGTGGCCGGGGTTCTGGCTGCGATGGGGCTGCTGGTGTCCACCGTCGTCCTCAACCCGCTCTTTGCCCTGTACGAAGAGGGTTTCGGTGCCAAGGTTCAGGGCCCCTTGGTGCTGGACACGCTGGCGCTGTCTTATGCAGTGCCCGGCCTGATGCTGTTGATCGCGGCGTGGCGGCTGAAACTGCCGCGCCGGATGACCCTTGGCCTGATCGCCACGGGGGCCGCCCTGATGACACTGTACACCGGCCTTGAAATCCGGCGCTTTTGGCAGGGCGACTGGCTGGGCCGCCCCGGCGTCACGCAGCCCGAACTCTACTCTTATACCGTTGCGCTGATGCTGGTGGGGGCGGCGCTGCTGTATCAATCCATCGCCAGCCATTCGACCACCCTGCGCCGCATCGGCATGGCGGTGATCGCCCTGACGATTGCCAAGGTGTTCTTGATTGACGCTGCCGGACTGACCGGCCTGACCCGGGTGTTCAGTTTCCTTGGCCTTGGTTTGTCGCTGGCGGGGCTGGCATGGCTGAACCGCTGGGCCGGTCAGGCGTCAGCCAAGTGACGGTGGCCCGCCATGGGATATCAGCCCATAAGACAACCCCCGCCCGATGCGGTGGGCCAGCGCTGACCATGGCCCGGCCACCTCGGGCGGCAGGTTGCGCTGCAAAACGGCGTCAAACAGCGCCAGCCACGGCACGAACATCCCCGGCCTGACATCGCCCGCCGCCTGATGCACCTGCATCGGGTTGCCGTCATAGCCGCGCTCGAACAGGATTGCACCGCGCCAAAAGGCGGTGATCTTGGCCTTGTGCGCGTCCCAATCGGTGACATGGGCGGCAAAGACCGGCCC
>JANNAF010000320.1:0-8951 GCA_031384005.1 Rhodobacterales bacterium
AGGATCGCGCCGTCCATCTGCGCCGCACCGGTGATCATGTTCTTGACATAGTCGGCGTGGCCGGGGCAGTCGACATGGGCGTAGTGACGCGCCACAGTCTCGTATTCGACGTGGGCGGTCGAGATCGTGATGCCACGAGCCCGCTCTTCCGGCGCGCCGTCGATCTGGTCATACGCCTTGAATTCGCCGAAATACTTGGTGATCGCCGCGGTCAGCGTCGTCTTGCCGTGGTCAACGTGGCCGATCGTGCCAATGTTGACGTGCGGTTTGTTGCGTTCAAACTTTGCCTTGCCCATCAGGGTCACCCTTGGTTAAGGGGGCCCGATCTGCGGACCCCGATCTACACGCGCGGCGATCTATGCCGCCTGCCGGCGAAAATCAAGCCTCAGTTGGCGGCAGCGGCCGGTTCCCGGGGCGGCAGACCAAACCATTCGGGGTTGGTCAGCAGATAGTTCTGCACCGACAGCGCCGCACGGTAGGACATGCGCGCCAGTTGCTGTTCCTTGGTCTGGGTCCAGCCCGACCCGATAAAGCTTTCAGGCGAAATCCCCTCGACCATGGTCAATTGCTTGCCGCCGGGGTTCAGCTCGGTCTGGGTGGCGTCCTCGAACACATGCACCGTGATGATCAGCGCCGACCGGGGGGACGCGACAACCGGCACACCGGGCGGGGCCAGCACATAGCCGTCGATATTGATGCCAAAGTTATAGATCCGGCTGCCCTCATACCGGCCAAACCGGTCGTCCATCGCCTGTTTCACCGCCGCTTCCCATTCATCGGCCGTCGCATCGCGCGACAGTCCGGGCACCTGCGCCGTGTCCGCGATCACGATGTTATGGCCCATGACGAAATCACCCAGCGGGGCGGGCGGTTTTTTCAGGTCATTGGTTTCGCAGGCCGCCAGCAGGCTCAGTCCCGCGACCAGTGCCAAGGACCGCATGAGCAGGGAAATAGCCATGAAAAACGCTCCAACGGGGCGGAACACCCCTTTTGCCCTGCTCATACGCTGTGGCGCGCCCGCGGGCAACCACGCCCCCCATGCTGCGGGGTGTCTGTGCTTGTTTATGCCGACTGGACCCAAGTGTGGGTCCAGTCGTGGGTTACTCCCGCAGTTCCATGCCGTCAGACCATCCAGATATCGTGGAAATTCAACTCGGTGCCCGCCCCCAGCTTGGCAAACAGAACAGGCACCCCAAGGCTGCCTGACCCATCGTAGTCATAATACAGGAACCCCTTGGCCTGATTATAGATCAGGGCCTGTTCCGCCGTCTTGGCCTGCCGTCCCAGACCGAAATACTGCGCGTCCAGCGGGGCTCCGTCAAAACCGCCATTACCGATATTCAGAAAGTCGATATCTTCCAGATGGATTTGGTCTGCGCCGCTGCGGAAATCCTTGATGATGTCCCATTTGTCCTCAAACGATTGAGGGCGCTCAGAAAATTCGAACTTATCGGCGCCTTGGCCGCCGATCATCACGTCAAATTCGCCGTACCCAACCATCGAGTCATTGCCGCTTTGGCCCTTCATGACATCGCGCCCACCACCTGCGACGAATACGTCGTCGCCATCGCCCCCCAGCAGCAAATCTCTTTCGCCGGTGCCTGTGATCGTGTCATTGCCCGAACGGACCAGTTCAGACAGCCCGCGCCAATCCTTGGCCTGGACCAAGTCGAAAAACGCCGTTGCCGACACGGCCAGCCCGCTTACACTGACAAAGTAGTCACCTTCCAGCACATTGATCTGTATGATCTTTGTACCGGTCAGTTCGGTCAGGGTGGTGCCAGACACCGTGGCCACCAGATCCGTACTCAACAGCACCAAAGAGGGCAAAAAATTGTCCAGGCCCTTCCACTGCACGGTAAACGCGTTAAAGCCCGATACCGGATCGTTGCCAATCAGCAGGTCAAGATTAAGCAACCGCATGTCGTGGCCGATCGAGTCCGACGTGCTGTAGTTCAGATTAGCCATGTTACGCATCCTTTGTAAAACCCTAACACCGGGTTAATTTTCAAAACTCAAGTCCATGATATTAAACGATATTAAAAAACGTCCAGATCTGGACGCCCCTTAAAACCGCCCCGCCCTAGAAACGATTGTCGCGCGGGAACCCCCGTGGTGCCATCCGCCCCGCAGTTGCCCGCGCGGCCAGCCATTCGCCCAGTTCAGTTTCCGTCCGGGTTCGCCCAGCCGGGTCTTTCCACGTCAAACCCTTGGCCAGAACAAAGGTCGTGGCATCACTTAGCCCGCCATCCTTGTATTTCTGCAACCGCACGCCCTTGCCCTTGCCCATCTCGGGCAGTTCAGCCAGCGGGAATACCAGAACCTTGCGGTTATCGCCCACCACGGCCACATGGTCGCCGATGACCCGCTTGCACAGCGCCATCCTGACCCCGTCGCCCAAGGACATGACCTGCTTGCCCGCCTTGGTCTGGGCCAGCACCTCATCCGATTGCACCACAAACCCATCCCCGGCAGTCGAGGCGACCAGCAGCCGCTCGCCGGGGCGGAAGATCATCAGATCGACAATCCCCGCATCATTGGGCAGGTCCACCATCAGGCGCACAGGTTCCCCCATCCCGCGCCCACCGGGCAGATTGACCCCCACCAGCGTAAAGAACCGACCATTGGCACCGACCAGCAATATCTTGTCCGTCGTCTCGGCATGGAACGCAAACAGCGCGCCATCGCCATCCTTGAACTTCTG
Source organism: Rhodobacterales bacterium (assembly GCA_031384005.1). Classification (GTDB taxonomy): domain Bacteria; phylum Pseudomonadota; class Alphaproteobacteria; order Rhodobacterales; family Rhodobacteraceae; genus Stagnihabitans. The sequence continues at coordinate 2,705 of JANNAF010000320.1, forward strand.
CTCGGCGGCCAGATCGACATGGCCCTTCATCGCCCGGATCCAGCCCATCTGGCTGCAAATCACGGTAATCGGCTCGCGCTCGATCATCGCCTCGAAACTGACCTCCTCCGCCTCGCCCGCCTCGGCAAAACTGGTGCGGCGGCGGCCCAGAACGGTGTCCTTGCCAAACAGCTTGCGCACCGCCTCCAACTCGACCCCGATCCGTTTCCACTGCAAACGGTCGCTGTCCAACAGGTCCGCCAACCCGGCCCGCTCCTTCATCAGGGCGTCGCGCTCGGCCACCAGCTCCAACTCCTCCAACCGCCGCAAAGACCGCAGCCGCATGTTAAGGATCGCCTCGGCCTGCATATCCGACAACTGCCCGTCACCCGGCGGTGGTGCGACATAATCCTTGTCGGACATGGCCCGCACATGGGTACGCCCCCAATCCTCGGCCATCAGCGACCGCTTGGGGTCGTCGTCATAGCGGATGATGTCGATCACCCGGTCCAGGTTCAGAAAGGTGATCAGGAGCCCTTCCAGTATCTCCAGCCGGTGGTCGATCTTCTCGATCCGGTGCTCTGACCGCCGCCGCAACACCTCGCGGCGGTGATCCAGGAACGCCTGCAACACCTCTTTCAGACTGCAAACCCGTGGCACCCGCCCGTCGATCAGCACGTTCATGTTCAGGCTGAACCGGCTTTCCAACTCGGATGTCCGGTACAGCGCCTGCATCAGCATCTCCGGCTCAACCGTCCGCGACCGGGGCTCCAGTACGATGCGGATGTCATCGGCACTTTCATCCCGCACATCGGCCAGCAGGGGCACCTTTTTCAGCTGGATCACCTCGGCCAGCTTTTCGATCAGCTTGGATTTGGCCACCTGATACGGAATCTCTGTCACCACGATCTGCCACGCCCCGCGCCCCAGATCCTCGACCGCCCACTTGGCCCGGGTGCGAAACGCCCCACGGCCCGTACGGTAAGCCTGCAAGATGGCCTCGCGCGGTTCCACAATCACGCCGCCCGTCGGGAAATCGGGGCCGGGGATGATCGCGACCAGCGCGTCATCTGCCAGATCCGGGTCCTTCAGCAGCGCATGACAGCCGATGATCAACTCATCCAGATTATGCGGCGGGATGTTGGTGGCCATCCCCACGGCAATGCCGCTGGACCCATTGGCCAGCAGGTTGGGGAATGCGGCAGGCAACACCACAGGCTCGCGCAGCCGCCCGTCATAATTGTCGCGGAAATCAACCGCGTCCTCGTCCAACCCCTGCAACAGCGCCTCGGCCACCGACGACATCCGCGCCTCGGTATACCGGGGTGCCGCCGGGTTATCGCCGTCGATATTGCCAAAGTTGCCCTGACCGTCGACCAACGGGTAACGCACGTTGAAATCCTGCGCCAATCGCGCCATCGCGTCATAGATGCTGGCATCGCCATGGGGGTGAAAATCCCCCATCGTGTCGCCTGCGATCTTGGCCGATTTCAGGAAACCCCCGGTCGATGCCAGCCGCAAACGGCTCATCGCGTACAGGATCCGGCGGTGGACCGGTTTCAACCCGTCGCGGGCGTCGGGCAGGGCGCGGTGCATGATGGTGGACAGCGCATATGTCAGGTATCGTTCACCAATCGCACGGGCCAGCGGCTCGGACAGGGATACGGGTTCGGTCGGGATATCGTCTGGAATGTCTGCCATGCGGGTTGTCTAAATCGACCCAAGCACGCGGTCCAGCAGGAAAAGGCCCCCAGCGGGCCAAGCAGCAACAGATGGGAAAAACCGCTTTGTTTTCCGCCTGACAAGGGTCGAAATCTGCTACATTCCAAAGTTGTAAACTGTGCATGGGTAAATGATGATTCGCTTGGTTCTGTTGTTGTGTGCGGGCATGTACTTTGCCCTGTTGGTCCTGGGCGAGGACCGTGGCCAAAAGAGGTATGGCCTGATGATGGTCGATCAGCAGGTGGCGCAACCGGCCTTGCCCGATCCTGCACAGGACGTGGCCAAGGCCGCGCCAGTCGTGTTCATCCCGGCCCAGACGGTGATGGCAGCCCCTGCCGTTGAACGGGTTGCCGAACCGGCCGCAGCGGTCGTTGCACCGGAAACCGTGGCACAATCCCAGCCCGAAACCCTGCCCGAACCTCAGGTTGCAGGCGGGCTGTTGTTCACCGTGTCGGCCAACAGCGCCAATGTGCGCGAAGGGCCGGGAACGGTTTTTGCGGTGTTGGGCAGTTTGGGGCAGGGGGAACAGGTTCTGGTGCTGTCCGAAGAAAGCCCGATCGAGGGCTGGTCGCGCGTCCGGTTAGAGGGCGACGGCATCGAAGGCTATATCGCCACCCGCCTTTTGTCCGAATGACCGCCTAACGGCGACCGCGCAGCCAGTCCACGATCCGCCGCGCCCATGGCCGCAACCGCAGTCGCAAAACCATTTCATTGCGGTCGCGCCCCACCACGCGACCCAATGTCTTGCGCGCCGGATCGGCCGTCGGTCGGGGCGCAGTTTCGGTCTGGGTAAAGGCGTGGCTGATCCGTTCCAACTGATCAAACGGAATGGTGGCAACCGGCTGCCATGCATCGACCGCAATCTGCGCATGCAGGGCGGCATAGTCGGGCGCATAGCCACGTTCGGCAGCAAAATCTGCCGATTTTGCCTGAAATGTGGTCAGCAACCTGTCGCGGGTGGCAGGGGCCAGCAGCGATTGGCGCGGCGCAGCCGGATCCGGTTCCTGCCCCGCGAAAAACCCGCGCAGCGCCTGCTGCAATTGGTCGGGGTCTGCCACCAGCGTCGTCAACATCTGCGCCGCCAGAATGGCATCCCGCCCCGGCGAGGCGTAAACCTGTTCCACCGGTGCCAGCGCCAACACACGCGGCGGCAGACCCGCAGTCTGTGCAAAATGGGCCCAGTGCTGGTTGCCCGCAACCGAGGCGTCATGGTCAATCAGCGTAACGCGACTGCCCAGCGCCGCCTCGATCGGGCCGAACAGGGCGGGAAGGTCGGTCAGCAGGTCGTCATAATCGACCAGAAACTCCTCGACCGACCGCGCGCCCAACCGGTTGCCATTGGACACCAGTTCGCGAAAGAACATTTCGGCCCACAGGTCCGGTCGGCGGACAAAGGCAATCACCTCGACCGAACGAAACCCGGCAAACCGCGCCGCCAGACCAGCAATCAGCACCTCACGGTCAGGGTCCATCGGCAGGGTCATGTTTTCACAACTGATCACGACCGTGTCACAATCTGATCGGTCCACCTCGCGCATCAGCGCCTGCCATACCGCATCATCGCGGCGCCGATGGGCCTGCAACAGCCCCAGATGGCCAGGGTTGCCCCCCGCCCTGACTGCCGAAAGCTCGGTCGCGGCATAGCCGGTTTTTGGAAACAACACCCCCTCGGACCGCAGCGCCGCCCGGTTTTCCGCCATGAGGGCCTGCAGCGCGGTCGTCCCGGTCTTGTGCATCCCCAGATGCAGGACCAGACGCGGCCCCGTGGTCGGCCCCGTGGTCGGCCCAGTGGTCGGCCCCGTGGTCGGGCGCGGGAACGGGGCGGCGGGGGCCACCGGGTTGCATTCGGCCAGCACTTTGGCCGCAGCGGCAAAATCACCCTCGCGCAGCGCCTTGGCAAAGGCGAAAAAGTCTACACGGCGGATCAGGCCCTTGCGCGTCTTGACCCCAACGCGCGACACCCGTTTGATCACCGGATCCTCAAAGATCTGGTTGCCCAGCTGGCAGTCCCGCATCATGGCCACAAGCCGCGGCCCCAAGGCCATCACCGCAGGATCGCGGCCCTCGGCCAGTGCCGCAACCAGTTCGATGTCCCAGATCAGCCGCGACACTGTGTTGAAGGCCTCGCGCTTGAACCACGGATGGCCGGTTGCCTTGGCCCCACATCTGGCGCGCACATGGGCCAGGCATTTTTCCAACAACTGCATCTGCAACACCAGCACCGCCGCATCCGGCCTGCTGGTCGAAATGGACCCGCTGCGCCGCCGCCAAACCCGGTTGGCCCGCCCCAGAAACGCAATCTTTTTGGCGGCAGTGACGGCCTGAATGACGAACAGCCGGTCCTCGAACTTGACCTGTGCCTCGTCAAAAGTCAGGCCGTTCACCTCCAGAAAATCGCGGCGATACAGCGACGACCATGACGAAGTGATGAACTGCGCCTCCTCGGCCCGGGCAAGTCCCGTCGCGATGCGCTGGGCAAAGAACAGGTCAGTTTCGCGCGGCAATGGCACCTGATCCGGCACGCCGTGGCGGGTCATCAGGCAATTGGCCTGCGTGATGCACGCCCCCGATTTGCGCGCCAAATCCACTTGCAAGGCAAGGCCGCCCGTCAGGTAATAATCGTCAGCATCCAGAAAACCGATCAGCGACCCGCTGCTGGCGGCCACCCCGGTGTTGCGCGCCGCTGGCAGCCCACGGTTGCGATCATGCTGGATCACCCGCACCCGTGGCGACAGGTTCAGCGCGGCAATGTCCTGTGGCGAATAGGCTTGCGGATTGTCGTTGACGACAATGACCTCGACATCCGCCAACCCCTGCGACAGCACAGACCGCACGGCCATCCGCAGATATGCGGTTTCGTTGTAAAACGGGATGATGATAGAGATGCGACTGGGGTTGGGCGTCACAGCATGGTCAGTCAGGGCTGCAGGTTAAAGGCTGTTGTTGTCGTCAGGTTTTTCGTCATCCCAATCGGCTGCGACACCAGCAATCAACAGGCTGAACAGCATCAAGAACAAATAGGCCATTTCCAAAATTCCCTGCGCGCGATCAACCGAAAGCTTGCGGTAACCATGATGAACTGTCAATTCACCACGAAACATAATCCGACCAAAGGGCCCAGCATGCAACGCACTATCCTGATTACTGGCTGTTCTTCGGGCATCGGCTATGACGCGGCGCATGGATTGCAGGCGCGCGGTTGGCGGGTGTTCGCCACCTGCCGCCAAGAGGCTGACTGCGCCCGTTTGCGCGCCGAGGGGTTGGAAAGCTTTGTTCTGGACTACGCCGATGAGGCCAGCCTGACCGCCGCCATGGCCGAATTGCGCCAAAGAACCGACCGGTTGGACGCGCTGTTCAACAACGGCGCCTTTGCCTGCCCCGGCGCGGTCGAGGATTTGCCACGTGATGCCCTGCGCGCGATCTTCGAGGTGAACCTGTTTGGCTATCATGACCTGACACGCCGGGTCATTCCCATGATGCGGGCCCAAGGGGCGGGGCGCATCGTCAACTGTTCGTCCGTGCTGGGTCTGGTGGGGGCCAAATGGCGCGGGGCCTATGTCGCCACCAAATTCGCGATGGAGGGGCTGACCGATGTCCTGCGGATCGAGATGCGCGGGACCGGCATCGAGGTCGTGCTGATCGAACCGGGGCCGATCACCTCGAACATCCGGCAGAACGCGGCCAAGCATTTCGAACGCTGGATCGACTGGCAAAACTCGGCCCGCCGCGATCAATACGCCGCCCTGCGTCACCGCCTGTATCAGTCCAAGGGGCCCGACCGATTCGAATTGCCTGCCCGGGCCGTGACGGATGTGCTGATCCGGGCGCTGGAGGCCCCGCGCCCCCGCCCGCGCTATTATGTCACGACACCGACCTATCTGATGGGTCTGGCCCGCCGTATCCTGTCGACCCGCGCATTGGATTGGCTGATCGCCAAGGGCTGACGTTTTCCGTTCGCTTTTTCGCGGCCGCCGACTATGTCAGGGACAGAACAAGGAACATCCCATGCTGTCAGACCCCCTCTTCATCTTTGCAACGCTTGTGTGCCTCGTCGTGCTGATCATCTTGATGATTGGAATTGGCGTTTTCACCAAGGGCGGCGAAACCAACCGGAAATACGGCAACAAACTGATGCGCTACCGGATCATAGCCCAGGCTTTGGCGGTGGTGGCGATCATTCTATTCGCCTGGGCCGGGTCAAGGGGGATCTGATCATGGTTGTGCTGTCCAAGATTTACACCAAGACCGGCGACAAGGGCGAAACCGGGCTTGGCAATGGCGACCGCGTCCCGAAATACGCCCTGCGCGTGTCCTCTTATGGCACCGTGGACGAGGTCAATGCGACCGTCGGCATGGCCCGGCTTCATGGCGGTGACATGAACGAGGCGTTGGCCCGCATCTCGAACGATCTGTTCGATCTGGGTGCAGATCTGTGCACCCCGGACATCGAAAACGACGCAACCGCCCCCTATCCGCGTCTGCGCATCATCACCCCCCAGATCGACCGTCTGGAACGCGAGATTGACGTGATGAACGACCGTCTGAC
>JANNAF010000331.1:0-9952 GCA_031384005.1 Rhodobacterales bacterium
GGCTGTGCGGCGCAGGCGGAGGAAAAACGCGGTAACCTCGTCCGGGGTTGCGCGTTCGGCGGCACCGTCGGCCACTTGTTGCTGCGTCCAGAACCATGTGGCCGCCGGGTCGTGCAGCATGGCCCAATCACCAAACACCCGTTCCGTGACCGTTTCGGCCACATGCAACGTCACCTCAAGGTGACGGTCGTCACGTTTGATGCGGGCAAGTGCGGCGCGGACCTGGTCTTCGGGCCCCTCAAGCCATTGCAGGTAGATGTCGGCCCGGCAGATCAGGGCGCCTGTGATGCCATCGCGCAGGTTGGCACGCCGGGCATCAATCAGGATGCCACCCAGGATGCTTTCGTCAAAACCAAAGGGCTGCGACGTATAGATGGCCCGAAACAGGTTCATGCGCAAACTCCCTCAAACCCAGTGCCTGCAATCCCTAACACGGGCCCGCGCCGGCAGGTAGCGGCGTTGCGCAAGTGGGCAACCCACAGTGCGCCCGGATTGCGCGGCGTTAACTGCGCATTGCTACCCCTGATCCCGCACGGGCAATTGCCCATCGGTCACCACGGGAAAAAGGGTATAGGGCATGAACAAGGCGATTAGCGAGGGACTGGTGCTGATGCCGCCACCGTTTTCGGCGGGGCTGAACCTGTGGTCGCGGGAGGATGGATTGACCGGGCAGGCCAGCTATCTGGCCCAGTCCAACGCGGCCTTTGTGCCGTCGGATCAGGACTTTGGCGGCTGTCTGGAACTGACCAAGACGCTGACCACGATGAAGCTGCGCTGTTTTCAGGCGATCCCGTTCCAGCCGGGCCTGTATTTGCGCGTCACGGCGCGGGTCAAGGCGGTCAGCGGGCCGTTTCCAACAGTGCGCATTGCGGGATATGCCGAAAACGGGTCTGGCGGTGCGGTGCCGACGGCGGTGCAGATCGGGCCATCGCGTCTGCTGACCACTTACGGCGAGGTGGTCACCATCACGGCGATCATCGGGTCGGGTAACCGGCAGGGGGTGAATATGGTCTGGGGGCTGGCGCCGGTGCTGGGGCATCTGGGGTTGGATCTGACCGGGGCCACGGGCGGTGTTGTGCGGATCGACGATTTCGTGATCGAGGATGTCACCGACACCTTCTTTTCGGTGCGGTTCAACTGGGTCGATGTGCGCGATTATGGCGCGATTGGCGACGGGGTGACCGACGATCTGGCGGCGTTCAACGCGGCGGATGATGCGGCGGCGGGCAAGGTGGTGCTGGTCAGCCCGGGCAATTACAAGCTGTCTGCCTCGATGACCTTTGACAATCCGGCACAGTTCGAGGGCACGGTGACCATGGCGGCCACAGACCGTCTGGTGCTGCGGCGCAATTTCGATTTGCCGACCTATTCAGCCGCCTTTGGCGGGGAATTGCCGGGGTTCAAGCGGGCGTTGCAGGCGCTGTTCTATTATACCGACCATGTGGAACTGGATCTGGCGGGTCGCCGGGTCGAGTTGGACGCGCCCATTGACGTGGCGGCCCTGTGCGGTTTGACCACCTTTGCCGAACGGCGCGCCATTCGCAACGGCCAGTTGCAGGCGATCACCAGCACCGCATGGGCGACGGAAACCGTCACCTCGGTTGCGACCTATTCCACGTCGCAATCGGCGCGGTTGACGGCGGTGGCCAATATTTCCAACGTGCCGGTCGGTGCGCGGGTCAGCGGCACGGGGGTGGGTCGCGAGGTGTATGTCACGTCCAAAAACATCGCAGCCGGGACGATCGAGCTGAGCCAGCCGTTGTGGGCCGCCGCGGGCACCCGCAGTTTCACCTTTGACCGCTACAAATACATGTTGGACTTTTCCGGCTTTGCCGCGCTGTCAAAGTTTGAGATCACCAATGTCGAGTTGCTGAACTCTGGTCTGGCCAGCACGATCATGCTGTCGCCGGGGGGTGAGTTGTTCCGGGTGGCGGAATGTGTGATCAACCGTCCGCGCGACCGGGGCATCACATCTACCGGGCGCGGCTGTCAGGATTTGCAGATCGACAGCTGTCAGTTCATCTCGAACGAGCAGTCGCTGGCGGCGCAGAACCGGGTCAGCATCGGGTTCAACGTCAATGCCAATGACGCCAAGATCCGCCTGAACCGGTCCAACCGCATGGCCCATTTCGGGATTCTGGCCGGTGCGGGGCATATCCTGCTGGGCAACCACTTTTTCGGCGGCGACAACGAGACGGTGGGGGTGCGGCGTGCAGGGATCGTGTTCACGCTGCCCAACATGAAAAGCTTTGTCACCGGCAACTACATCGACAACGCGTTCATCGAATTGTCGAACGAGCATGACAACGCGCCCGAGTTTGGCAGTGAGTATACCTTTGGCGGGTTGGTGATGACCGGCAATATCTTTATGGCGTCGGATGTGGCGCCGTGGTTCCGTTGGCTGGTGATCACACCGCGCGGCCCGGGCCATTCGTTGAACGGATTGTCGGTGGTGGGCAATGCCTTCCGGGTTGTGGATTCTGCTGTTGACCGGATCGAGATGGTTGACACCACCCATGCCGCGCTGGAGTTCAACTCGTTTCGCAATGTGGCGTTTGAAAACAACACGTTCAACGGGGTCAGTCAGGTCACGCAAAGCCCGGTCTTTGTGCAGCACACCCAGAATACCGCTGCCGAAACGTGGAGTGTGGATGCGGCGGCCTATCTGCCGTTCGGGTCGTTTGCCCGCAATGTGACGGCGGTCGTGCCGGATGGGGCGATCACCAATGCATCGAACGTCAACCAGTATGTGGCCCCGTATTCGCTGGCCGAGCAGGGGGCGTCCAAGAACCTGATCAGCCTGAAATGGCCGACCCCGGTCAAGGGTGTGATGCAGGTGACGCTGCGCTGCGACAATCCGCTGTAGCGGGGGCGCGGGCAGGTTTCGCACAGGATGCGGTGTTGGCATGAGGCAGGGCGGTCCGGTTGGACCGCCCTTTTTCTTGGGCGCAGGACCGCCGACCTGTAGCAGCGCAACCTGCACCTGCAGAATTGATTTGACCCGTGCACTTGTCCCGCCTTTTATGGGCGAACGCCGGATTGATTCCGCGCGACTGGGGCCCCGGCAGGGACCTGGGCACCTTGGGAGGGGTTGCATGAAACTGGCGGAAGAGCGGCACATTGCTGCCGAACCTGCGGTCGTCTGGGCGGCCGTTCTGAACCCAGAGGTTTTACAGCACTGCGTGCCGGGCTGCGAGAGTTTGACCGGCAACAAGGAGGACGGTTTCGAAGCGGTGGTCGTGCAAAAAGTTGGCCCGGTCAAGGCGCGGTTTGCGGGCAAGGTCACGCTGTCGGACATTGTCGAGGGGCGCAGTTTGCGCATCGCGGGCGAGGGGCAGGGCGGCGTTGCGGGTTTTGCCAAGGGCGGTGCCAATGTGACCATCGCCCCGGCTGAGGGCGGCGGCACCACGCTGAGTTATGACGTCGATGCCTCGGTCGGGGGCAAGATTGCGCAACTGGGCAGCCGGATCATCGACGGGTTTGCCAAGAACATGGCCGGGCAATTCTTTGACCGGTTTCAGTTGGCGGTTGAGGGGCCTGCGGTTGAGGAGCCGGTTGGGGAACCAGTTGGGGAGCCGGGTGCCGATGCGCCGGAAGAAGAACAGAAAAAAGGGTGGTTCAAGCGGTTGATCGGCTGAACCTCAAGAAATCTCTGGGAGGAGTGACCATGACGAAAGTGACGATGACCGTGAACGGCATGTCCGTTTCGGCAATGACCGAGGGGCGGACGCTGTTGTCGGCCTATCTGCGTGAGGGGTTGGGGCTGACAGGCACGCATATTGGGTGCGACACCTCGCAATGCGGGGCCTGTGTTGTGCATGTCGACGGGGTGGCGGTGAAAAGCTGTTCGGTGTTCGCGCAGGATGTGGCGGGGTCAAAGGTGACCACGATCGAGGGCATGGCCAACGAGGACGGGTCGCTGGGCGTGATCCAGCAGGCGTTTCAGGATCATCACGGGTTGCAATGCGGGTTCTGTACGCCGGGCATGGTGATGTCGACGGCCGCCCTGCTGGCGGACAACCCAAAGCCAACAGAAGCAGAAGTGCGGCATGGGCTGGATGGCAACATCTGCCGCTGCACCGGGTATCACAACATCGTCAAGGCCGTGCTGGCAGCGTCTGGTCAAGACGCCAACGCCATTGCAGCGGAATAGGGGGGAATATGCCGAAGGATCATGGGATTGGCGCTAGCGTCAAGCGCCGCGAGGATATCCGGTTTCTGACCGGGGCCGGAAATTACACCGATGACATGAACATTCACGGGCAGGCCTATGCCGTGTTTGTCCGCTCGAACGTGGCGCATGGGCGCATCGTTTCGGTGGGCGCTGCGGCGGCCAAGGGGATGCCGGGGGTTCTGGCGGTGTTTACCGGCGAGGATTTTGCGGCGGTCGGCGGCAATCCGGCGGGTTGGCTGATCAAATCGCGCAATGGCGAGCCGATGCGGGAACCCAAGCGCCCCGTGTTGGCCCATGGCAAGGTGCGCCATGTTGGTGACGCCTATGCCGCCGTGATCGCCCAAAGCTATAACGAGGCCAAGGACGCGGCGCAGGCGATTTCCGATGCCACCGTGATCGAGGAACTGCCCGCGATTGTTGATATGCGCCAGGCCTTGGCCGACAAGACCAACCGCGTACATGACGAGATCCCTGACAACGAATGTTTCGACTGGGGCTGGATCGAGGATAACCGCGCGGCGGTGGATGCGGCGATCAAATCCGCACCGCATGTGACCACGCTGGAACTGGTCAACAACCGTCTGGTGCCCAACGCGATGGAGCCGCGCGCGTCCATCGGGCAATTCTTTCCCGGTACCGGCGATTACAAGCTGATCACGACCAGCCAGAACCCGCACCTGACGCGCCTGTTGGTGGCGGCCTTTGTGTTGGGCATCCCCGAGAACAAGCTGACGGTGGTGGCGCCGGATGTGGGCGGTGGTTTTGGGTCCAAGATCTATCACTATGGCGAGGAGGCGCTGGTTCTGGCGGCGGCCAAGAAGTTGAAGCGCGCGGTCAAGTGGACGGCGGAGCGGTCGGAGAGCTTTCTGACCGATGCGCATGGGCGCGATCATGTCACCAAGATCGAACTCGCCAGTGATCTGGAGGGCAATTTCATCGCGGTGCGGACCGAAACGCTGGCCAATGTTGGCGGCTATCTGTCAAACTTTGCCACGGTCACGCCGACCTTTTTGCACGGCACGTTGATGGCGGGGCCGTACAAGGTGCCCAATGTCTATGTGAATGTGAAGGCGGTGTTCACCAACACCGCCCCGGTGGACGCCTATCGCGGTGCAGGCCGCCCCGAGGCGACTTATAGTCTGGAGCGCGTGGTGGACAAGCTGTGCCGCGAGTTGGGGCTGGACCCGTTCGAGGTGCGGCGCCGCAACTTTATCACCACCGACATGTTCCCTTACACAACGCCGGTCGCGCTGGCCTATGACACCGGGAATTATCATGCCACGCTGGACAAGGCCATGCAGTTGGCCGACGTGGCCGGGTTCGAGGCGCGGCGGGTTGCCAGTGCCAAGAACGGCAAGCTGCGCGGGCTGGGTCTGTCAACCTGGATCGAGGCCTGCGGCATTGCGCCTTCGGCACTGGCGGGCGCGCTGGGGGCCCGGGTGGGCCTGTACGACTCGGCGACGGTGCGGGTCAATGCGACGGGCAACGTGTCGGTGATGGTTGGGGCGCACAGCCACGGCCAAAGCCACGAGACGGTATTCGCGCAGATTGTGGGTCAGATGTTCGGTATTCCCGAAAGCTCGGTCGAGATTGTGCATGGCGATACGTCTAAAATCCCGTTCGGGATGGGGTCTTATGGCTCGCGCAGTTTGGCCGTTTGTGGTCAGGCGATGGCCAATGCCTGTGACAAGGTGATCGCCAAGGGCAAAAAGATTGCCGCGCATATGCTGGAGGCGGGGGAGGGCGAGGTACTGTTTTCGGATGGTGTGTTCACCGTGTCGGGGACCAACCGGTCCAAGACCTTTGGCGAGATCGCGTTTTCGGCCTATGTCCCGCACAACTATCCGTTGGCCACGCTGGAGCCGGGGTTGGAGGAGACGGCGTTTTATGACCCCGCCAACTTTACCTATCCCGCAGGCGCGTATCTGTGCGAGGTCGAGGTGGACGAGGGCACCGGGCGGGTCGAGATCACGGCGTTCACCTGCGCCGACGATTTCGGCAATGTGATGAACCCGATGGTGGTGGAGGGGCAGGTCCATGGCGGCGTCGTCCAAGGCATCGGGCAGGCCCTGTTGGAGCATGGGGTTTATGACGAAAACGGCCAGCTTTTGTCGGGCAGTTTTATGGATTACGCCATGCCGCGTGCGGATGACGTGCCCTTTGTTACGGTGGACCATAGCTGCGTCACGCCTTGCACCCACAATGCGCTGGGGGTGAAGGGCTGTGGCGAGGCCGGGGCAATCGGGTCGCCGCCTGCTATCGTCAACGCGGTTCTGGATGCGCTGAACCGGGCGGGCCACAAGATTGATCACATCGACATGCCGCTGACGCCGTCGCGCGTTTGGTCGGCGATGAACGCGTAAGGGAGGATCAGATGATTGATTTCGAATTCGTAAAGCCTTCCAGCGTGGTGGATGCGGTCAAGGCACTGGCTGCCGATGGGGCGCAGGCCCTGTCGGGCGGGCAGACCCTGACGCCGACGATGAAGCAGCGGCTGGCAACCCCGGCGGTTCTGGTCAGTCTGACCGGGATTGCCGCGATGAAGGGTGTCAAGGTGGCGGGCGGCGTGGTGACCATCGGGGCCGCCACGACCCATGCCACGGTGGCGCGCGAGGTGGCTGGCACCTATCCGGCGCTGGCCGCGCTGGCGGGCGGCATTGGCGATATGGCGGTGCGCAACCGCGGCACGATTGGCGGGTCACTGGCCAACAATGACCCGGCGGCGTGTTATCCTGCCGCCGTGCTGGGGTCTGGCGCGACGGTGGTGACCAATGCCCGGTCGATTGCGGCGGACGACTATTTTCAAGGCATGTTCACCACGGCGCTGGACGAGGGCGAGATCATCACCGGCGTCAGCTTTCCGGTTCCGCAGAAGGCGGCCTATGTCAAATTCAACCAGCCCGCCAGCCGGTTTGCCCTGACGGCGGTTTTTGTGGCCAAGTTCGCGGATGGTGTACGGGTGGCGGTGACGGGCGCGTCCAACAACGGTGTGTTCCGCTGGGCCGAGGCCGAGGCGGCATTGTCGGCCAATTTCAGTGCGGCGGCGATTGCCGGGCTTGTGGCATCGTCCGAGGATCTGATTGCCGATCTGCATGGGTCGGCGGCTTACCGCGCCAATCTGATCAAGGTGTTGACCGGGCGGGCCGTGCAAGTGGCGTGAGTGACGCCAAGCGCCGGGGGGTTTCACACCCCCCGGACCCCCCGTGGGATATTTTTGGACAGATGATAAGTTGAACGCTCGCCTTTTGGCGGGCGTTTTGCTTTCGTGCCGCAGGGATTCGCAAGGGGACGCCATGGACAAGCCGCAAGTGTTGCAGGTGGGGGCGTATCCGGAGTGGGACATGCCGCCCCTGGAGGCGCGTTATGTGATGCACCGCCTGCATGAGGCGGCTGACCGGGCGGCGTTTCTGGCCGCAGTCGGGCCATCGGTGCGGGCGATTGCGACGCGGGGCGATTTGGGGGCCCCGGCTGACGTCATCGCCGCCTGTCCGCAGTTGGAGCTGATTGCGGTGAACGGGGTGGGGTATGATGCCGTGGACCTTGGGGCGTGCCGCGCCCGGGGGATCAGGGTCACCAACACGCCAGGAGTTCTGGACGGCGAATGTGCCGATCTGGCGGTGGGGATGATGATTGCCTTGGCGCGCGGCATGGTGCCGGGCGACGCCTGGGCGCGTTCGGGCGATTGGGCGCAGCGTGGGGCGATGCCCTTGCAGCGCCGGGTTTGGGGGCAGCGGGCGGGGATATTGGGTCTGGGCCGCATCGGGATGGAGGTGGCCCGGCGGTTGCAGGGGTTTGGCATGCAGATCAGCTATCTGGGCCGCAGTCCGCGCGATGTGCCTTGGGCGTTTGTGGCCGACCCTGTGGAACTGGCGCGGCAGTCGGATTTCCTGTTTGTGACGGCGCTGGCCAATGCCTCGACCAGACATATCGTCAATAGGGCGGTGTTGGACGCCTTGGGGCCGGGCATGTTGATCAACATTTCGCGCGCGCAGAACATCGACGAGGCGGCGCTGCTGGACGCATTGGAGGCGGGCCGGATCGGCGGCGCGGCGCTGGATGTGTTCGAGGGCGAGCCTGCGGTCAACCCGCGTTTTGCCGCCCTTGGCAATGTGCTGATGCAGCCACATGTCGGCAGCGCGACCTTTGAGACGCGCAAGGCTATGGGCCAGTTGATGCTGGACAACATGGTGGCGCATTTTGACGGGCGGCCGCTGGTGACCGAGGTTCTGTAGTCTCAGAATCGCCAAGGTTTTGTGGCCCCCTTGCCGGCGAACGCTGGGGGGTCAGGATGGCTTGGTTGCGGGTATTGGTTTTGCTGCTGTTGTGGCCATTGCAGTCCATGGGGCAGTCCATGGGGCAGGCCATGGGGCAGTCCATGGGGCAGACCGCGGAGGAGTTTCGCGCCCTTGTCGTGGCGGGTGACCGCGCCGGGGTCGAGGCGGCGCTGCGGGCGGCCATCGTGCAGGATGCGGCACCGGATATCGCGCCCGAGGGTCAACGAAACATGTTCGATCTGTTCACCGACACCCAGCCCGAGATTGCCGCCTTTACCTCGGATTGGTTGCTGGCGGCACCGGACAACGCCTTGGCCATGACGGCGCGGGGCTGGCATTTGCAGGCGCGCGGCTGGAATGCGCGGGGCCGGGCGACGGCGGGCAATGTCCATCCCGATGCGATGGCCGTGCTGCGGGCGGATCATGCAGCGGCGCTGGCGCTGGCCGAGGCGGCGCTGGCAGCGAGCCGGGGCTGATCGCCGCGTCGGACCTGAAGCAGGTACTGACCACCACGCTAGGCAACCCCGAGGTCATTCCGGGCGAATTGGAGCGGGTGATGGCGCTGCAGCCCAACTGGGTGCTGGATTATGCGCGGCTGCAGGACGCGCTGACCTATCTGGGGCCGCCTGAGCAGCGGGTGAAGGTGTTGGAGGCGGTCAAGGCCAAGCGCAACATGACGCGGAACGAGGCCTATGCGCTGGACGCGGCGCTGGCCGAGATTGCGGGCGGGTTGAACCTGCAGGTGGAGTGGAAAGCCTCTTTGCCCTTTGCGCTGGACTGGAACCGCAAGGCCGCCAACCAAGACCCCTTTGATCCAGAGATCGTGACCGCCTATGTCGGCAACGCGCTGGATGCCAAGCAGAACCTGGGGACCCCGCTGGATGTGCCCGACCTGATCCGCCGCCTGCAACGCCTGTTGACCGAGGTGCCGTGGTCGGCGGATGCCTGGCCGATCTGACCGGGCGGACCACCACGCCGGGGCAGGTTGATCTGGACCAGATTGCTGCGGTGGAACCCTATTACATCAATGCCGTGGTCTATTCGAATTACACCCATTCCGCCCTGAAATCGCTGGTCTGGACCAAGTTCCGGGCGATCATCTACATCCGCAACCTGATGAACGATGTCGATGTCAGCGGCCTGAGGCGCGAGGAGCGGGCGCGGTATGACGAGGTCGTCTATTGCCGCTTGATCCGGCAAATGACCATTCTGGGCTATGTCTGCCGCAATCAGGGCATCCCAAAGGATCAATGCAGCGGCTTTCACACCGACCCGGCCCGCGTGACGGACCGTTTGCGCGCCGTGGTGGCCGAAGGGTCCTGCCCGGCAGAGGTCGAACGCCTTCCGGAAACGCTGGCCTATAACCCGGTCAAGATCACCTTTCCACCCGCGCCTTGACCCTTTCCGCCAAAGGTATGCCGCTGTATGCTGGCGCTAACATGGGAGGGTTTCGCTATGGCTGCGCAGATCGGGCTGATTGGCTTGGGGACGATGGGGGCGATGC
>JANNAF010000029.1:0-9260 GCA_031384005.1 Rhodobacterales bacterium
CACCCCTTCATCGGTGTGAACCCGTTCGACCAGATTTGCCACGATGGTCAGGCTGTCGGCGTCATTGCCGGTGGACACGCCACTGACGCGGCGGGCGTTGATGGAAACGGCATCACTGCCGCCTGCGGTGTAAACCTCATCCACCTCCTCCGCCGTGATGCTGATCGTATCGGCCAAGGCGGCGTCATTGTAATAGGCTTGCGGGCCAAGCCCGGCCTTCCAGTCGGTGTAAACACCATTCATCCGTTCAGCCCTGATCGACACGGCAACCCCCGTGGCAGAGCTGGCCGGCCCGGCCACCAATGCCGCAGCCTGACCCGTCACCCGGCCCTGCCCCATCATCAGCCGTTGCAAGGCGCGGCCCCATTTGGCCATTTGGTCCTGCGACCTTTCAACCTCGACTGCGGATCTTTTGCGGCCAGAGGTCAGGGGGCCAGCGGCGTTGGGATTGTTCAGCGTGGTTTCGCGCAGGTTTGCCAATGCCACGGCCTGCTGCTGCCCCTGCAAAACCGTTTCGGCGCGCAGCAGGGCTGCAACATCACCGCCCTGTGGCCGCGTGGCCTTGGCCAAGGCCGCACTGAAAAACGCCGCAACCTGCATGACCTGTCCCCCATCAAGGCAAACTATGCCCCACCCGGGTTAAGGAAGGCCTCGCGTCACTTGCCGCGCAGGGCGGCAACCAGCACCGCCAGATCGTCCGGCAGGGGCGATGAAAACTCCATCACGTCGCCCGACACCGGATGCACGAACCCCAAGGTGGCGGCATGCAGGGCCTGACGGGGAAAGCTGTTGCCAACCTCGGCCGCATCGCCGAACTGTTTGGGCGACAGGCGTTTCTTGCCACCATAGGTCTGATCGCCCAACAACCCGTGCCCGACATAGGCCATGTGGACGCGGATCTGATGGGTGCGCCCGGTTTCCAGCCAACATTCGACCAGCGATGCGCCATCGCCAAACGCCTCGATCACGCGGACGCGGGTTACAGCATGGCGGCCCTGTTCCCAGACCACGGCCTGCCGCTGACGGTCGGTCTTGTGCCGGGCAAGGTGGGTGGCGATTTTCAGGATGCCGCCTGCCTCGAAACTGACACCGCGCAAACCACGGATGCGCGGATCGCTGGCCGAGGGCACGCCGTGCACCACGGCGATGTAACGGCGGTTGACCGAATGATCCTCGAACTGGGCGGCAAGGCCGTGATGGGCGCGGTCCGATTTTGCCACCACCAGCAGACCCGAGGTGTCCTTGTCGATGCGGTGCACGATGCCGGGACGCCGCGCGCCACCAATGCCCGACAGCGTATCGGCGCAATGCGCCAGCAGCGCGTTGACCAGCGTGCCCGACGGGCTGCCGGGGGCCGGATGCACCACCATGCCGACGGGTTTGTCGATCACGATCAAATCGCCATCCTCGTGGATCACGCTTAGCGCGATATCCTCGGCCAGTGTTTCAATCTGAACCGCCGGGTCCAGCCGCACCACAAACTCTTGCCCCTCGGTCACCCGTGCCTTGGGGTCGGTGACCGCCGTTCCGTTCAGCGTCACCGCCCCTTCGGCGATCATCCGCATCAGACGGGTCCGCGACAGCGCCACATCCTCTGGCACAAGGGCGACAAGCGCCTTATCTAGACGGTTGGGGGCGTCCGGGCCGATGGTCAGGATCAGGATATCGCTGTCAGCGTCGTCATCAGAGGCATCATCGGACAACAAGGGTGGGAACATGACCGAAACTCCGCTGGATGAGCCAGAGCTGCCGCCCTCGCTGCGCTTGTTGAAACGGCTGGTGACCGTGCTCACCGTGACGATGATCTTGGGTGTCATAACGGTGGTCGGCCTGCTTGTCACCCGCATGCCGAACATGAATGCGCGACCGGACCTGCCCCCGACCCTGACGCTGCCGGGTGGGGCGACGGCTGCGGCGGTTACCATGGGCACCGGATGGATTGGCGTGGTGACCACCGACAACCGCCTGATGATCTTTGATACACTGGGACAGTTGTTGCAAGTTGTCACGATTGATCTGCCATCGCCCTGATTTGGGCGGATTTATAGACTGAACGTTAGGATAAGTTGGGGATACTTGGGCCTGATTTCTGGGCCGGAGACTTTGATGCCTGTTTGGTTGCTTGACTATGCAATGTCCCAATCCTCGCTAGAGGTTGACCGCCAGTATCGCGCCTGTCGCCTGGTCGAGGCGCGTCGCATGTTGCTGGCGCTGGTGCCGTTTGCGGTGGCTGCCTTGTATCTGCCGCCGCTGCTGTGCCTGGCCGCGGCCGCGGTACAGACCGTGCTGGAAACCCTGGGCCTGCGGCTGATGCGCGACGCAAACCCGCAACGCCAGACCCGACGCTATCTGTTGATGCTGCTGACCTATTCGGTGTCCCAGGTTACCTATAATGGCACCGCTGCCGTGATCTGGCAAAACGTCGACGGCTTCGCCAAAGCCTTTGCCATCGCCATGTTCTTTGTCAATCTGATCCATCTGGCAACCGTTCGCGCTGTCCATCTGCCGCTGACGCTGTGCTCGCTGGCGGTGGCCACGGTCGTTGCGGCTGTCGGAAATGGCATCTTCTGGCTGCAAGCAGATAACTACGTGGGCCTGACGATTTCCACGCTGTGCCTGCTGGCCACGACTTACTTTGTCTACCTGACCGCGACGACGACCCATCAGATGCACGCCGAAATGAACCGTGACCAACAGGCGGCCGAGGCCGCGAATGCGGCCAAGTCGCGCTTCCTTGCGCAGATGAGCCATGAATTGCGCACCCCCCTCAATGCCATTCTGGGCATGGGTTATGCGGAAATGCGGACCGCAACCTCGGATGCCTCTCGGGACAGGTTATCGACGCTGGTGGGGTCAGCGCGCAGTCTGTCGGTCCTGTTGAATGACATCCTTGACATGTCGGCGGTCGAGGCGGGGCAATTGCCGATCCGGCCCACCGCCGTTGCAGTCCGCACAGAAACCCATGCAACACTGGCCCTGTTTCGTCAGCAGATCAGCGATGCCGCCATGACCCTGACGGTCACCGTGGACGATCAGGTGCCCGCATTTGCCGTGATGGACGGGCAAAGGTTCCGGCAATGCCTGTCCAATATCCTGTCCAATGCCATCAACTACAGCACAAGGGGCGCGATTTCGGTTTCTGTGTCCACGCCCCATCCAAGCCAACTGGATGTGATCGTGGCCGATAGCGGACCCGGCGTGCCCGAAAACCTGCGGGATGAGATTTTCGAGCCCTTTCACCGGGGCAAGACCATGGTCGCAGGCACTGGGCTGGGCCTGTCGATCAGCCGGACCCTTGCGCGTCGGATGGGGGGGGATCTGGTCTTGTTGCCCAGCGCAGTGGGGGCACGGTTCAAGCTGAGCGTTGCCCTGCAACCGGCACAGGCGTCGGACCTGCACGCCATTGATCAGCCGCTTGCCGACCTGACCGGACGGCGCGTTCTGGTGGTGGATGACGTGGCCACCAACCGGATCGTCGCGATGACCTATCTGCGCATCATGGGCGCCACCCCGGTCGAGGCGGCAACCGGTCAGTCTGCCCTGACCCAAATCGCCGCCGATCCGCCTGATGTGGTCCTGCTGGACATGTTCATGCCCGAACTGGATGGCATGGCAACCCTGCAACGCATCCACGAACTGCCCGGCCTTCCTTGGCGTCTGCCCGTCATAGCCATGACCGCCGACGCAACCGAGGAGCGGCGGCGCTATTATCTGGACCACGGCCTTGATGGTTATGTGGCAAAACCCCTGTCCCCCGAGACGTTGGGCATGGCGATCTTAGCGGTTTTGCGGCCAACGGTTGGTTGATTGCGACAGCGCCACGGCGCTTGCGGGCAGGACTTGGCCGATCGCGGGCGGCAGGGTGGTCAGGCAATAACCGGAGCCTGCCATGGATGATGACCTTGCCCATCTGGACGCCACTGCCACTGCCGCCCTTGTCGCGTCCGGACAGATCAGCCCGACCAACCTGCTGGACCGCGCCCTTGCGGCGGTGGACCGTCTGAACCCGACCCTGAACGCGGTGGTTCTGGTGCAAGAGGCGGTGGCCCGGCGCGCGATTGCCGATGGCTTGCCGCGCGGGCCGTTCCGGGGTGTGCCGTTTCTGATCAAGGATCTGGGCTGCGAGGCGCGCGACTTTCCATCACACAACGGCTCCAGACTGCTGGAAAACACGCGCTACAGCTATAACTCGGCGATCTATGACAGGATACGCGCCACCGGCGTCGTCACCTTTGGCCGCACCACCAGCCCCGAAGGCGGCATCGGTGCGGCAACCGAGGCTGCGGTTTACGGCGGCCCCACCCGCAACCCATGGAACCTGAACCACACCTCGGGCGGATCATCGGGCGGGTCGGGGGCGGCGGTGGCTGCGGGCATCGTGCCCTTTGCCCACGGGTCTGACGGCGGCGGATCAGTGCGCATCCCGGCGTCCAACTGCGGACTGTTCGGGTTCAAACCCACCCGCGCCCGCCTGCCCGATGGTCCGGCTGCGGGTGAGGGGTGGGCCGGCATGTCGATCGACGGGTTCTTGACCAAATCGGTGCGCGACACCGCCACCATGCTGGACGCCTGTTCCGGCCCCGACCTTGGCGCGCCCTATGCCGCGCCGCCCCTGATCCGCAGCCATTCCGACGCGATCAGCCGCCCACCGCGCCGCCTGCGGATTGCGCTGTGCGACACCACGCTGACCGGCGACCCCATCCACCCACAGGTGGCCGCCGCCGTGCGCGCGGCGGGGGCCCTGCTGGAAAGCCTGGGCCACCACGTCGAACCTGGCCGCCCGGACCGGGCCGATGTGCCCATGATGATGCGGGCATGGACCGATATTGTGGCCGTCGGCACCGCCCTGTCGATCCGCAGCAGTCTGAACGGCCGCGCTGTGGACGGCTTGGTCGAGGGTGTGGGCCGTGGTGCCCTGACCCATGCCGAAAGCCTGTCCCCCCTGCGCTATCTGGAGGCGGTGGGCGAGATCCACCGTTTCGCCCGCCAGATGGCCCATTATTTCAACTCGACTCTCGCAGGCGGGGGTCCCGACATCCTGTTGTCCGCAACCCTTGCCGAACCGCCAGCCCGCATCGGTCGCTTTGGCCATAGCACCACCGACTATGTCGACTACCGCACCGGGCCGAACGGCATCTTTGCCTATTCGCCGTTCTGCGCGATTTTCAACGCCTCGGGTCAACCTGCCGCCTCGGTTCCGCTGGCCATGTCGGATGACGGCCTTCCTATCGGCATCCATCTGGCCGCCCCTTTTGGTTCTGATGAAGAATTAATCGCACTTTGCGCCGAACTGGAGGCGGCACAACCCTGGGCTGATCGCAGGCCGAACCTCACGCCGCAGCAATGAATTTTCTTGCATGTCGGGAAAACTGCCGCGCAACATGATCAAAACTTGCAGGGGAGCGAGTCACCTTGGCCCAAGCCATAGCTGTCGAAGCGCGCAACACGGTCAAAGAGTTTGGAAGCGGTCCGGCTGCCGTCCGTGCGCTGGATGATGTGTCCATTCAGATCCATGAGGGTGAGTTTTTTACCCTGCTGGGCCCGTCGGGCTGTGGCAAAACGACCCTTTTGCGCCTGATCGCCGGGTTCGAAATGCCCAGTGGCGGCAGCATCCTTTTGGGTGGGCAGGACATCACCTATCTGCCGCCCAACAAACGTCCCGTGAACACGGTGTTTCAAAGCTATGCCCTGTTTCCCCATCTGACAGTGGCGCAGAACATCGGCTTTGGCCTGCAAATGCAGGGCCGCCCCGCGCCCGAGGTCAAAGCGACGACCAACCGCATGCTGGCGCTGGTCAAGATGGAGGCCTTTGCCAACCGCAAGATCGGCCAGCTGTCGGGTGGCCAGCAACAACGGGTCGCCTTGGCGCGGGCACTGGCACCGTCGCCCAAGGTGTTATTGCTGGACGAACCCCTGTCGGCGCTGGACCTGAAGCTGCGCAAGGAAATGCAGATCGAGTTGAAGCGGTTGCAAACCGAAACCGGCATCACCTTTGTCTTTGTCACCCATGACCAAGAAGAGGCGCTGACCATGTCAGACCGGGTCGGCGTCATGTCGGCAGGCAAGTTGCAACAGGTCGGCACGCCGAAAGAGATTTACACCCGCCCCACCAACCGCTTTGTCGCGTCCTTTATCGGCGAGACGAACTTTTTGCCGGCAACCAAGGTGGCAGGCGGCGTGCAACTGGGCTGCGGCGCGGTGATCGCGGTGGCGGGGGTGGCGGGGTCTGGCGCCACCACGCTGACCGTGCGCCCCGAACAGGTGCGCCTTGCTGCCACGGGCGACGCCGATGCCATCCCCGCCACGGTCAGGAACCTGGTCTATTTCGGCACCGATACCCATTGCTATCTGTCCCTGTCAGATGGGGCCGAAGTGATTGCCCGCCTGCAAAGCCCGTCAGACGGCGACACCGGCCTTGAAACCGGTCAATCCGTCGCCCTGCGCCTGGTGCCGGGTGCGGCCCAAGTGTTGGCGGATTGACGCCATGAGCGACGCCGAAAAAGTCCGCGATACCGCCGCTGTCCGCACCGCATGGCTGCTGTCGACGCCCGCGCTGATCGTGCTGACCTTTGCGGCCAGTGGGCCCTTGCTGATCATGCTGGTCTATTCCCTGCTGACCAAGGGCCAGTACGGCAATGTCGAATGGGTTTTCAGCACCGATGGCTGGCGGTCGATCCTGTATTCCGAAGACATCTTTGACCCCGGTGTGTTCGTCTGGGCCGACGCCCATTTGTCGATATTCTGGCGGTCGGTGAAACTGTCGCTGCTGACCACCGTGCTGACCTTGGCTATCGGGTTTCCCACCGCATGGTTCATTGCCACCCGCCCGCCCAAATCGCGGCCCCTGTGGCTGTTCTTGATCACGATCCCGTTCTGGACCAACCTGTTGATCCGCACCATCGCGATATTCGAGGTGATCCGGAACGAAGGCGTCATCAACTCGGCCCTGATGTGGGCGGGCGTGATAAGCGCACCGATCCAGATCACCTATACCGATACGGCGGTGTTCATCGGCATGGCCTATGTCTATCTGCCCTTGATGGTGCTGCCGTTGTTTGCGTCAATCGACCGGTTCGACATGCGCCTGATCGAGGCGGCCTATGACCTTTATGCCAGCCGGATGGCGGTGCTGCGCCGGGTGATCCTGCCCATCGTGCGGCCCGGCATCATTGCGGGGTCCATTCTGGTGTTTGTGCCGTCCTTGGGGGCGGTGGTCACGCCGCGCATCCTGGGCGGGGGCAAGAATATGATGATCGGCAATTTCATCGAACTGCAGTTCGGGCAGGGCCGCAACTGGCCACTGGGGGCTGCATTGTCGATGACCCTGCTGGTCATCGTCACCGTGGCGCTGCTGATCTATGTCCGCGTCGCCAACCGGGAGACGCCGCATGGCTGATCGCACCTTTTCGGCCACACGCCTGCCCGGTTTCACGCCGATCGCGCTGATCGTCTTTGCGCTTTTGTATCTGCCCATCGCTGTTCTGGTCCTGCACTCCTTTACCCTGACGGCCTCGGCCTATGTGTGGGAGGGGGTGACACTGGATTGGTACCGCAAGGCATGGGAGAATGACGCCGTGCAATCGGCCACCCTGCGGTCGCTGACCATTGCGCTGTCAGCCTCCTTCATTGCCACGCTATGTGCCACACTGGCCGCCCTTGGCACCACACGGCGCCGCGCGTTCAAAGGGCAGACCTTCATCTATGTGATGATCAACCAACCCCTGATGGTGCCCGAGATTGTGACCGCCGTGGCCCTGCTGATCTTTTTTGCGTCGATCAAGGTGGCAACCGGCTATCAGGGTCTGGGATACCTCATCGCCGCCCATTCGGCCTTTTGTATTCCCTTTGCCTATCTGCCGATCCGGGCGCGGCTGGAGGGGATGGATCTGTCGCTGGAGACCGCCGCCGCCGACCTGTACGCGACACCGTGGCAAACCTTTCGCCGGGTGACGCTGCCGCTGCTGGGCCCCGGCATCATCGCGGGGGCCATGCTGGCCTTTGTGATCAGCCTTGATGACGTGGTGATCACCGAATTTGTGAAATCAGGCGGGCAGGATACCCTGCCCACCTATATGATGGGCCAGCTGCGCCGCGTGATGACGCCCGAGGTCAACGCGATCTCGTCCGTCCTGTTGGCGCTGACCGTCCTGCTGCTGACCGCCTTCTTTCTTTTGACCCGCAAGAACGACTGACAACACCAAAGGGAGCTGACATGAAAAAACTGCTATCCGCGACCGCCCTGCTGCTTGCGTCCTCGGCGCTGGCGCAGGCCGAGGGCACGCTGCAACTGTTCAACTGGGGCAACTATACCAGCCCCGAACTGCTGACCAAGTTCGAGGCCGAGACCGGTATCAAGGTGACCGTCACCGATTACGACAGCAACGATGCCGCCCTGGCCAAGATCGAGGCCGGTGGCCACGGCTTTGACCTTGTCGTACCGACGCACCAATATGTGCAGATCTTTGCCGAAAAAGGCCTGATCGTGCCCCTGGATCTGACCAAGATCCCGAACCACGCCAATATCGCGCCCGAGTGGATGAGCGTCACCTGGGATCCGGGCCGCACCCTGACCATTCCGTGGCAGTGGGGCACCACCGGTGTGGCCGTCGACACCGCGGTTTACAGCGGCGACATCAACACATCCGATATCTTTTTGAACGTGCCGCCGGAACTGGTCGGCAAGATCAACGTCGTCCCCGAAATGAACGATATCGTGAACCTTGCCGTGATGTGGGCAGGTGGCACGTCGTGTTCCGAGGACCCGGTCGTGTTGAAAAAGGCCCGCGATGCCCTGATCGCGGCCAAGCCGAACTGGATTTCGATGGATTATGGTGCCACCGAAAAGATGTCGGCAGGCGAGTGGAAGGCCTCGGTCAACTGGAACGGCTCGACCATGCGGATCCGCAACAACCTGTCAACGGTCGCCTATGGCTATCCCAAAGAGGGCTATCCGGTCTGGATGGATTCTGTTGCCCTGCTGAAGGACGCGCAGAACGTCGAGGAAGCCTACCAGTTCTTGAACTTTATCGCACTGCCGGAAAACGCGGGCATGATCTCGGCTTTTGCCCGTTATGCCAACGGCATTTCAGGATCGGACGCCTTTATGCCGGAAGACATGAAGACCGCACCGGAAGTTGTGGTGCCCGAGGAGTTCAAGGCCGCAGGGGTGTTCATTCCAACCTGCAGCCCCAAGGCGCAGGAATACATGACTGCGATCTGGACTGAGCTGCAAAAGTGATTGCGCCGCCTCTTTGAGGCGT
>JANNAF010000355.1:0-5890 GCA_031384005.1 Rhodobacterales bacterium
GACCCCGCCTTGATGGAGGTGCTGGGCCATGACTTCTGCAAGGTCTATGCCTCAGTCAAACGCAATGAATACAAAGAGTTCTTGCAAGTCATCTCGCCGTGGGAACGTCAGCACCTGCTGTTGAACGTATGAACCTGCTGCATGTGAACGACCAAAAGGGGCAGTATCCTGCCTCTTACTACGCAGCCACGGCCACACCCCTGCCGCCCTTTGCCCCGCTCATGGGGGCCGTCACCGCGGATGTCTGCGTCATTGGTGGCGGCTATACCGGCCTGTCCGCCGCGCTGCACCTTGCACAGCGCGGCTATGCGGTTGTGCTGCTGGAGGCGCACCGCGTGGGCTTTGGTGCCTCTGGCCGCAACGGCGGTCAGGTCGGCTCAGGCCAACGGCAGGACCAGACATGGATCGAATCCGCCGTCGGCCGCGAACAGGCCCACCGCTTTTGGGATCTGGCACAAGAGGCCAAATCGCTGGTCAAATCCCTGATCCGCGACCACGCCATGCCCGTCCCCTTTCACCCCGGCGTCGCCCATGCCTGCCACACCCAATCCGAGGTGCGCGATACCCACGCCTATGCCACCAAACTGCAGCGCGACTACGGCTATACCCACCTTGAACCCCTCGACCAAACCGCAATGCGCCAACTGATCGGTTCGCAAGCCTTCAAGGGCGGCGAGGTCGACCGCGAAGCGGGCCATGTCCACCCCCTCAACTATGCCCTCGGCCTTGCCGCCGCCGCCGCATCGGCATGCGCCCAACTGCATGAAGGGTCAGAGGTCACCCGCATCGACAAAGGCGCGCGCCCCGTGGTCCACACCGCCGCCGGGTCGGTGACCTGCTCGCAGGTCATTCTGGCCGCCAACGGCTATCTGGGTGGCCTTGAACCCGCCGTTGCCGCCCGCGTCATGCCGATCAACAATTTCATCGTGGCCACAGCGCCTATTGAAAATCCACAGGAAATCCTGTCCGAACCCATCGCCGTGGCCGACAGCAAATTCGTCGTGAACTACTGGCGCCTGTCCGACGACAACCGTTTGCTGTTTGGTGGCGGTGAAACTTATGGCTACCGCTTTCCGCGTGACATCGTGAAAACCGTGATGAAACCGCTGCTTGGCATCTATCCCCAACTGGCTGGTACCCGCATCGACTATGCTTGGGGCGGCACCTTGGCCATCACCACCAACCGGATGCCCTGCTTTGCCCGTCCCGCGCCCAATATCCTGTCGGCTTCGGGTTATTCCGGCCACGGGGTTGCGATGGCGACCATGGCAGGCAAGATCCTGGCCGAGGCCGTAGCCACCCAGACCGAACGCTTTGACCTGATGGCCAGCCTGCCACAAATGCCCTTCCCCGGCGGTGCCTCATTGCGCTGGCCCCTGTTGGTGCTTGCGATGACATGGTACGGGATGCGCGACAGATTGGGTGTCTAGACGGCAACAATTCGCCACAGGATCGGCCAATTTCCCCCATAGCCGGAATTTGTCACTGGCCTGTTACGGATCATAAGTTTAAAGCTTTCCTAAAGAAGAGTTTTAGGAAAGCTGCGATCATGGCACCAGACGGTCAAATCCTCGCGCCAAATACCTATGACGCCGAACCCATCCCCGACGCCGCCCGCAGCGAAATCGAACGCCTGCTCAGCAGCGGCGATCTGTTCCGCTATACCTCCGAAGGCAGCCCCGTCGCCCTCTTGGAACAGGAATTTGCCGACCTGATGGGCTCCCGCTATGCCCTCGCCGTTGCGTCCTGCTCGGCTGCGCTGTTCTTGTCGCTCAAGGCGCTTGACCTGCCGCGCGGTGCCCGTGTCCTGATCCCGGCCTTCACCTTTGCCGCCGTACCGTCCGCCGTCGTCCATGCCGAAATGGTCCCGGTGCTGGTCGAAGTGGGCGATAACTACCGCGTCGACATGGCCGATTTCGCCGCCAAATTGCCGGGCGCCGATTGCGTCCTGATCAGCCACATGCGCGGCCATACCAGCGATATGGACGCCATCATGACCCTGTGCGACGCCGCGAATATTCCGGTGGTCGAGGATGCGGCGCACAGCTTGGGCACCGAATGGCATGGCCGCAAAATCGGCACCATCGGCAAGGTCGGCTGCTTTTCGTTCCAGTCCTACAAGCTAGTGAACGCGGGCGAAGGTGGCATCCTGATCACCGACGACCCCGAGGTTGCGGCGCGCTGCGTCATCATGTCCGGTGCCTACGAATCCAACTGGAAAAAACATCCGGGCATGCAAAACAGCTTCATGCTGTGGCAAAACAAACTGCCGCTTTACAACATGCGGATGCAAAACCTGTCCGCCGCCGTGATCCGCCCCCAACTGCCCGAAATCGCCACCCGTGTAACCAAGGGGCGCATCGGTCATGACCGCGTGGCCGACCGCCTGAACGAATGTCCCTTTCTGACCGTGCCGCCCCCCCTGCCGCCGGAACAGCGCGCCCCTGATTCGATCCAGTTCAACCTGCACGGTGACTGGACCGACGCCGAGGCGCTGCGCTTTCAAGCCCGCGCCAAATCGCGTGGCGTCACGGTGCAGGTCTTTGGCCTGTCCGACGGCAACGCCCGCGCCTTCTGGAACTGGGAGTTTTTGGGCCCCGCCCCCGACCTGCCGCAAACCCGCGCCATGTTGATGCGTGCCTGTGACGTGCGCCTGCCAACCCGCCTGACCGAGGATGAATTGGATTTCATCGCAAATGCCGTGGTCAGCGCCGCCGAGGACGCAAAAGGCTAGCTACAAAACCTGCAGCTTGCCCTTCAGCCATGGCCATTCGGCAAGGGCAGGCTCGACCACCTGCGTCTGCATCAACCCGCGCAGATGCCCGGCAATCTGACCCGGCATCCCGCGCAACACCCCAGCCCGCGCTGACAGGTTCAGCGTGCGCTCCAGTGGCGCAAACGGCAGCGGCGAAACATCGACCACCGCCTTCAAACTGGCCGCATGGTGCAGCGCCAGGGGCGTCAGGATCGTCCACCCCTCGCCCGCCGCCACCATCGCCAGAATGGCGCGGTAACTGTCCAATTCAAACCGATGCGCAGGCCGCAGGTTCTGTCGCGCCAGATGGGCCGCAATCTGCCGCCCCATCAAATGCCGCGCGGTGTACTGGATCAGAGCCAACCCCTCATGGCCACGCCCACGCGGGGTCACCGCGACAAAAGGTTCGGCCAGAACGGGGTGAACCTCGCGCCAGCCATCATCGGCCACCTCGGTCCCCAGATCGGCAGCAACCACCACATCCAGTGCCCGCGCCTCCAACTGGTCCAACAGACGGTGGCTGGCCCCGGTTTCCAACAGGAACCGACAGCCCTTCAACTCACCCGCCAGCGTCTGCAACAGGCGCGGCGTCACCTCGGCATCGAAATCCTCGATCATGCCCAACCGCAGCGTGGTCAGACCCGACAGATCCGCCACCGCCAGATCGGCGCGCGCCTCGGCTTCGGCGTTCAGAATGGTCTGGGCATGGCGACGAAACATCGCGCCCGCCGGGGTCAGCCCCATGGGCCGGGCCGAACGGTCCAACAGCACGGCCCCCAGCGCGGCCTCCAACCCGGTCAACTGCTGCGAAATTGCCGAAGGACTGACCCCCAGCCGCCGCGCCGCCGCTGAAATCGCGCCTTCCTCGGCCACGGCCAGAAAAATCTCGATCCCCCACAGCGTGACACGACCCTGACCGTCCGGGCTGGCCGTGACCCGTGTCACAACTGCGACAGCTTCTTTTGCAACTCGGCGAACTGGCGCTTGATCTCGGCCAACTCCTCGGCACTTGTTGCGTCCGATTTCGGCTCGGACGCCGCAGGTGCCGACCAACCCGGCACCCCGCCCATCATGGTTTTCATGAACGCTTCCTGCTGCTTGCGCATCGCATCAAACCCGGGCATCGCCAGCAGCGGATTGGGAATGGTGCCCATATTTTCCAGCACCTTGGATTGACCGTCGCGCAACATCTCGAAACTCGCGGCCAGAAACTGCGGTACGACCGACTGGATATTGGTGGTGTAAGACCGGACAAGGTCGGTCAACACATTGGTCGGCAATACCGTATCGCCCTTGGATTCGTGCTCTGCCACGATCTGCAGCAGATATTGCCGCGTCAGGTCATCGCCGGATTTCAGGTCAATGATCTGCACTTCGCGACCCGCGCGGATAAAGATGCCGATGTCCTCCAGCGTCACATAGTCAGAGGTCTCGGTATTATACAGACGACGGCTCGCATAGCGCTTGATCAGCAGCGGCTTGGCAGTATCGGCCATCTGGCCCTCCCCTATTGCAGTGCAGCGAAGTCTAGGCGAGGTGCGGCAAAAAAGAAAGGGCGGGGTGAACCCCGCCCTCCCTCAACCCAGACGGGTTTGATTACTTGGCTGCGTTTGCAGCCTTCTTCACGGTCGCGGTCACTTCTTCCGTGGCTTTCTTGACAGCGGCAGTCGCCTCGCTTGAGGCTTCCTTGCCTGCTGACATCAGCAGTTCCACGGTGTCCAACTGGACCTTTTTCGCGATCTCGGCGAAAGCGGCCATATGCTCGGACGCCATTTCAGCAGCGGCCGATGCAAAATCGGTGGCCGATTTGCTGTAATCTGCCGGCTCGGCCTTGGCTTTGGCCGCCATGGTCAGTTTGGCCAGCGATTCCTTGGCCCACTTGGCCGACACTTCGGTCGACTTTTCGGCAGCTTCCAAGGCAACCTTGGTCAGCTTTTCGCCGAACGCGGCTTGGGTCTTGAATGCGTTCTGAAAGGCCGAGGCATCAACCGGAAAGGAAGCCATCATGTCTTGCATGGTCTTGGCGAAGTCATTGGTCTTGGTCATGTCATTGCTCCAAATGCTTGGGCGACTGCCCTTTTACGATGACCCCTACATACATGCTGCAGCGCAGCATTTCAAGTGAAAGTTCTGCAACGCAGCAATGACATTCCCGCATACCGGGTATTCGCTGGGCCAAGGTCAGGCCGCAACATAGGTGCCCGGTGCCGGGCAAATCGCGGTTTCCACCTGCCGTGCCGCAATCTGTGCGCCCGACCGTTGGGCCAGCCATGCGCCCCAGCGCGGCCACCAACTGCCCGGGCTGAACGTCGCCCCGGCCTGCCAATCCTCTGGCGACCCCATCGGTCCGGCTTGGGTATAATGGCCATACTTGCCCTTGGCAGGCGGATTGATGATCCCCGCAATATGGCCCGACTGAGACAGGATGAATGTCTTGTCCTGCGACCCCATCTGCTTGATTCCGTTGAAACTTGCCTTCCATGGCGCAATATGGTCGGTCTCGCAGGCAATCGCGCACAGCGGCAAAGTAACGTCCGACAGGCTGACCTTCTTGCCAAAGACGGCAAACTGACCCTTGGCAAAACCGTCGCCCTGACACAGACCGCGCAGATATTGCAGCGCCATCTTGGCGGGCAGATTGGTGCCGTCGCCGTTCCAATACAGCAGGTCAAACGCGGGCGGCGCCTCGCCCAGCATATAGCTTTTGATGGCGGGCTGATAAATCAGATCGTTCGACCGCAGAAAGCTAAAGGTCCGGCTCATAAAGGATCGCGATAAAATACCATCCTCCACCGCCTGCCGCTCGATTCCATCGACAAAGTCATTGCCCAGGAACACCCCAACCTCGCCCGGGTCGGAAAAATCGGTCAGCGTGGTGAAAAACGTGGCCGATTTGACCGATGCGTCACCCGCCTTGTGCAGATGCGCCAGGGTCAGACCCAGCGTCGTGCCCGCAATGCAATAGCCGACCGTGTTGATCTGCGCCTCGCCCGTAAAGGTGCGGACCTGCGCCATGGCCGTCATGAACCCGTCGCGGATGTAGTCATCCATGCTGGTATCGGCATAGCTGGCATCGGGGTTGACCCAAGACACCACAAAAACGCTGAACCCCTGATCCACCACCCATTTGATCAG
>JANNAF010000391.1:0-6151 GCA_031384005.1 Rhodobacterales bacterium
GCTATTTCCCGCGCCCCGGCGAGGCGACCTGGCGCGAGGCCTGTGACCGCGAGGTGACCATGGTGCGGACCCATGTCGGCGTGGCCGATGTGTCCACCTTGGGCAAGATCGACATTCAGGGCCGCGATGCGGGCCGGTTTCTGGATCTGGTTTATACTGGCACGTTTTCCACCCTGCCGGTCGGCCGAGTGCGCTATGGCCTGATGCTGCGTGAAGACGGGCTGATCATGGATGACGGCACCACGGCGCGTCTGGACGACAACCACTATCTGTTGACCACCACCACCGCCGCCGCGGGCCAAGTGATGCGCCATCTGGATTTCGTCCATCAGGCCTATTGCGCCGATTACGACCTGCGCTTTGTTTCCGTCACCGAAAGCTGGGCGCAGTTCGCCGTGGCCGGGCCCAAGGCGCGTCAGCTTCTCAACTCCTTGCTCGACCGGCCGATCGGCGATTTCCCCTTCATGTCCTGCGGTCCGGTGTCGGTCGAAGGGGTCAAGGCGCGCCTTTTCCGCATCTCCTTCTCGGGCGAGGAGGGATACGAGATTGCGGTGCCCACCGATTACGGCGAAAGCGTGTTTCGCGATCTGGTCGCGCGGGCCGAAACCCTGGGCGGTGGCCCTTACGGCATGGAGGCGCTGAACGTCCTGCGGATTGAAAAGGGCCTGATCACCCATGCCGAAATCCACGGCCGCGTCAGCGCCTTTGACATCGGCGCCGAACGGATGATCGGTCGCAAGGATTGCATCGGCAAGGCCAGCAGCCAGCGCCCGGGTCTGAACGGGCCGGACCGCGAACAGCTGGTGGGCCTGCGCCCGGTGACCGATCAGCCCATCGGGGCAGGGGCGCATCTGTTTACCCCCGGTGCCGTGGTCAACCGTGAAAACGATCAGGGCTATGTCACCTCGGTCGGCTATTCTCCGACGCTGCAGGGCTGGCTTGCGCTCGCCTTTCTAAAGGATGGTCGTGCGCGGCATGGCCAGCGAATCCGTCTGGTTGATCACATGCGCAAAACCGATGTGCTGTGCACGGTCTGTGACCCGGTGTTCCACGACCCGCAAGGAGGCAAGCTGCGTGCCTGAACTTATCGCCAAAACCGCGCTGTCCGGTCAGACCGTCACCCATGCCGGCACGACATTGTCCGAGGTTGCGTTGGGCCAGATCACCTCGGTCGCCTGTTTCCCCGGCCAATTGGCCGCTGTGACGGCGGCGCTGGGGGCGTTCCCGGCGCCCAACACCCATGGGGGCGGCCTGTGCTGGACCGGCCCCGAACAGGCCTTTGTGATCGGCCGTCCGGTGCCCGACCTGACCGGTCTTGCCGCCACCACCGACCAGTCAGGCGGCTGGACGGCGCTGCGCCTGACTGGCCCGCTGGCGGTGGATACATTGATGCGCCTGATCCCGCTGGACCTGCGCCAGATGACAGGGGGGGCCGCAGCCCGGGCGCCGCTGGGCCATATGCAGATGGTCCTGCTGCGCGAGGCGGACGCGTTCCTGATCCTCGTCTTTCGGTCGATGGCCCGGACGGCATGGCATGAAATCGACACGGCGCTGAACATGTGTGCCGCCCGCGCCGCCCATGCCTGACCCGACGCGGGACTGTGTCGGGGCGCATGTCGCTGGGCGCAGTCGCGCTGGCCGCAGTATAGTTGGGCGATCCCGCCGCACCGTCAACACCATGGCCCGACCACCCTTGTGAAAGACCAATCATGCTGACCAATGCCGATATCGCCGAACTGACCGACTGGCGCCGCGACCTGCACCGCTTTCCCGAGGTGTCGGGCCAAGAGCGTGAAACCGCCGCCCGCGTATTGGCGGCGCTGGCCGGAACCCGGCCGGATCAGGTGGTGACCGGCCTTGGCGGCCACGGCGTCGCGGCGGTCTGGAATGGGGCTGCCGCCGGTGAAACCGTGCTGTTCCGCGCTGAACTCGATGCCCTGCCAATTGACGAGGTTGGCCAGCCTGAATGGCGATCCACCGTGCCGAACACCGGCCATATGTGCGGCCATGACGGCCACATGACCATCCTGATGGCGCTGGCCCGGCTGATCAGCCGCAACCGGCCTGCGACCGGCCGCGTGATCTTGCTGTTCCAACCGGCCGAGGAAAACGGCTCCGGTGCCGCCGCCGTTCTGGCCGACCCGCGCTGTGCCGCGCTGAAACCCGACTGGGCCTTTGCACTGCACAACATGCCGGGCCTGCCGCTTGGCTTTGCCACCTTGCGCTCGGGCACCATGATGTGCGCAAGCCAAGGGATGAAGGTGGTGCTGACGGGCAAAACCTCGCATGCCTCGATGCCCGAAACCGGGACCTCACCCGTCCATGCCGTGGCCCGCCTGATCCCGGCGCTTCTGGCGCTTGGTCCCGGCGGAGCGCTGGATGAACAGTTCCGCATGGTCACGATCACCCATACCCGCATCGGGGAACCCGCCTTTGGCATCTCGCCCGGCTACGGCGAACTTTGGGTCAAACTGCGTACCCGCGACGATGCCCCGATGGCCGCCCTGCGCGCCGCTGCCGAGGATATGGTCCGCACCGAAGCCGCCCGTGACGGCCTTGGCGTCACGTTTGAAACCCACGACAATTTTGCCGCGACGGTCAACGACAAGGGCGCAATCGCCCGCCTGACCGCCGCGCTGGACGGCCTGAACCTGCCCCATGACGACCGCAACCTGCCGCTGCGCGGGTCCGAGGATTTTGGCCGATTTGGCGTCGATGGCACCAGAATGGCGATGATGTTCCTGGGCTCTGGCGAAAAACACCCGCAACTGCACAACCCCGATTATGATTTCCCCGACAGCCTGATCCCGCTGGGTGCTGCGTTGTTTCACAGGGTGCTGTCCGATATCCTGGAGTGAAACCCACCATTTGCTCCTTTTCAAATACTCCCCGCGGAGCGTCCGGCATCCGCCGCAAGAGCCTCCGGCGGGAGTATTTAAGAAGGAGCAATTGGCAAGACCGCTTGCCCTGCGCGGCGCATGGTCCGATATAAGACAGATGAACCTGCCGCCCGGATTTCTTGACGACCTTCGCACCCGCACCTCGCTGTCACAGGTGGTGGGGCGCAAGGTGACATGGGACGCGCGCAAGTCCAATCCAGGCAAGGGCGACCTGTGGGCGCCCTGCCCGTTCCATCAAGAAAAATCCCCCAGTTTCCACGTCGATGACCGCAAGGGGTTTTATTATTGCTTTGGTTGCCACGCCAAGGGTGACGCTGTCACCTTTGTCATGGAAACCGAAAACGTCAGTTTCATGGAGGCGGTCGAGGTTTTGGCGCGTGAGGCGGGGATGTCGATGCCCGCCCGTGACCCCGTCGCCGCTGAACGGGCCGACCGCCGCACCGAACTGTCAAAGGTGATGGAGGAGGCGTTCAAGTGGTTTCGCCTTCAGCTGAAAACCAGTGCCGCCGCTGAGGCGCGGGCCTATATCGCCCGGCGCGGGTTGTCGCAGGCAGCGCAGGACCGTTGGGAAGTCGGTTTTGCGCCAGACCAGCGGCAGGGGTTGTTTCAGGCACTTACGCAGAAAGGGATAGCGCCGGACATGATCGTCGAGTCTGGTCTGTGCGCCAAGCCTGATGATGGCGGTCCGCCCTATGACCGGTTCCGTGGCCGGATCATCTTTCCGATCCGTGATGGGCGGGGCAGGGCGATCAGCCTTGGTGGGCGGGCGATGGACCCGAATGCCCGGGCCAAATACCTTAACGGTCCCGAAACCACCCTGTTCGACAAGGGCCGCAATCTGTTCAACCACGGCCCTGCGCGCGAGGCGGCCGGCAAGGGCCAGCCGCTGATTGTGGCCGAGGGGTACATGGATGTGATTGCGCTGGTCGAGGCCGGGTTCAAATCCGCCGTTGCCCCGCTTGGCACCGCGGTGACCGAAGACCAGTTGAAACTGATGTGGCGCATCCATGACGAGCCGATCATTGCACTGGACGGCGACAAGGCCGGCATCGCGGCGGCCCTGCGGGTGGTTGATCTGGCCTTGCCGCTGCTGGAGGCGGGCAAGGGCTTGCGTTTTGCCATCTTGCCCACGGGCCTCGACCCGGACGACCTGATCAAGGCCAACGGGGCCGGTGCCATGCAAAAGGTGCTGGACGAGGCGCAGGCCATGGTCACCTTGCTGTGGCGCCGCGAGACCGAGGGCCGCAGTTTTGACAGCCCCGAGCGCAAGGCCGCGTTGGACAAGACCCTGCGCGCCGCCCTGACGCGCATCACCGACTCTTCGATCCGCAGCCATTATGGCGAGGAGATCAAGCGGTTGCGGCTGGACCTGTTTGGCAGCCGCGCCCGGACCAACTGGCAACCTCAGCGCAAGGGCCGCTTTGCCGAGGTTCCGCAAAACGCCTTGGCGGTCACCAAAGGGTCGCTTTTGGCCACCGCCTCTGGCCGGATCGAGGATGTCCTGCGCGAGGCCGTCATTCTGGCCACGCTGATCACCCATCCCACCCTGATTGCCCGTTTTGAAAGCGCGATCGAACGGATGGAGCTGACCGGAGACGACCACGCCGCGATCCGCAACATCCTGTTGACCCATATGGACGCGGCAACGGTCGAGGATCGTTTGCGCCGTGCCGCGCCCGCTGCCCTTGACGCCTTGATGGCGCGGCCCCATGTGCTGATTGCGCCGCCCGTGCGCAACCGCACTGACACTGACCTTGCCACCCTTTGCCTGGCCGAGGAGCTTGCCAAACTGGATGCCGGGCGCGGGGCCCGGCGCGAGATCGAGGAGGCTGTCGAGGATCTGTCCGGTGTGGCCGACGAGGGGTTGACCTGGCGGCTGTCTCAGGCGGCTGCTGCCCGTCACCGCGCCGACAAACCGCCGCAGGACGATACCAAATTTGCCGGAGAGGACCGTGCTGACTTGCTGGACCAACTTGACCGAATTTTGGCTTCAAGTTCAAAGCAACATAAAAAGCAGTGATCGCCCCTGCAACTCGGCCGTGATTCGCGGTATTGCTGAAACCTACGCCTGATTCGCCCCCCTGATTCGTCCCCTGATTCGCACCGGAGTCCCCATGGCCGCCAAAGACACTGACGATGCAAAGCCCGAAGGCGATGAGGCCGATGTCTCGCTGGACATGAGCCAGTCTGCCGTCAAGAAGATGATCGCCGATGCGCGTGAGCGCGGCTATATCACCTATGATCAGCTGAACACCGTCATGCCGCCCGAGCAGGTCAGTTCCGAACAGATCGAAGACGTGATGTCGATGCTGTCCGAAATGGGCATTAACATCATCGAAAATGACGAGGCCGACGAGGCCGAGGTGGTTGGCGGTGATCTGGTGGAAACCACCTCTGCCTCACGCGATGTCGCCGTGGTCACCACCACGACCGAGGCGCTGGACCGCACCGATGACCCGGTACGGATGTATCTGCGCGAAATGGGCAGCGTTGAACTGCTGTCGCGTGAGGGCGAAATTGCCATCGCCAAGCGGATCGAGGCTGGCCGCAACACGATGATTGCGGGCCTGTGCGAAAGCCCGCTGACCTTTCAGGCCATCATCATCTGGCGCGACGAGCTTTTGTCCGAGGACATTCTGCTGCGCGACGTGATCGACCTTGAGGCGACCTTTGGTCGGTCTCTGGACGGCGAGGACGGCATTGTGGGCGAGGGGCTGGAAGGCGTCGACATGACCGCCGCGCCGCGCCGCGCCGGGTCGGACGAGCCCGAACTGGACGCTGACGGCAACCCGCTGATGGGCGCCTCGGACGACGATGACGAGGATGACGACGGCGCCGCCATGTCTCTGGCCGCGATGGAGGCCGCGCTCAAGCCCAAGGTTCTGGAAACCCTGGACCTGATCGCCCGCGACTATACCATGCTGTCCGAGATGCAAAATCTGCGCATGTCCGCCACCCTGTCCGACAAGCATCAGTTTTCCGCCAAGGAAGAGGCGGCTTACCAAAAGCTGCGGTCCGAAATTGTCATGCTGGTCAACGAATTGCACCTGCACAACAACCGGATCGACGCGCTGATTGACCAGCTTTATGGCATCAACCGCCGCATCATGATGATCAATTCCGGCATGGTCAAACTGGCCGATGCCGCGCGGATCAACCGCCGCGAGTTTATTGACGAATATCAGGGTTACGAATTGGACCCGACATGGCTGGACCGCATGGCCGCCAAATCGGGCCGGGGCTGGCAGGCG
>JANNAF010000404.1:0-12244 GCA_031384005.1 Rhodobacterales bacterium
AAAGGTGCGGACCTGCGCCATGGCCGTCATGAACCCGTCGCGGATGTAGTCATCCATGCTGGTATCGGCATAGCTGGCATCGGGGTTGACCCAAGACACCACAAAAACGCTGAACCCCTGATCCACCACCCATTTGATCAGGCTGTTGGCAGGCTTCAGGTCCAGCACATAGAACTTGTTGATCCACGGCGGAAAAATCAGCAACGGCGTCTTGTGCACCGTTTCGGTGGTCGGCGTGTACTGAATCAACTCGAACAACCTGTTGCGAAAGACCACCGATCCCGGTGTCGTGGCAATATTTGCCCCCACAGTGAACGCCTTGGCATCGGCCAGCGTCACGTTTAGGGTGCCATTGCCCGCCTCGATGTCATGCACCAGATTTTCCAAACCCTGCACCAGCGACTGGCCATCCGTCGCCACTGCCTTTTCCAGCGCATCGGGGTTGGTGCCCAGAAAATTGGTCGGCGCGAACAAGTCCACGATCTGCCGCGTGAAAAACTCAACCCGTTTGCGGTCGGTGTCGTCCAGCGTCTCCATGTCGCCAACAGCGGTCTGAACCGCCTCGGCGTTCAACAAATATTGCTGTTTCAGAAAATTGAACGCAGGATTTGTGTCCCATAACGGGTTTGAAAACCGCTTGTCGCGCGGCCCGGTATCGGTGGGTGCGGCATATTCGCCCTTGGACAGCGCCTGCTGCGCCTCGACGTAATGCTTTAGTGTTTTGCCCCAATATCCGATCTGATGCTCTAACACCTTGGCGGGATTCTGCATCATTTCAGCGACATAGGCCGCCGCTGCCTTGACATAGACATCCTGACCCGGACCATCCAACGCCTTGTCGTGGGCGCGCCGGGCGGCCATCGCCGCCATCAGACGTGTGGTCAAAACCTCAACCCGTGCCAGATTGCCGGTCAACCGTTCCAATTTCGCGTGGCTGTCGCTGTCTTCGGTTGTCATGTTAAACAATCGCCCCTATTCTCGCTGCTGTGCAGCATAAAGCCATGGCCCGTCTCGGCCATGCGACATTCACGCCGGGCCCGAACCCGCAAAGGAACCCTGATGAAGTATATGGCGACATACGACCTGATGGAAAGCATTCGTAATACGAATGAGTGGATGGGTGCCACCGCCCGCGCGATGGCCTCTTATCCGGCTTTTGCCTTGTCGATGAACCCGATGCTGCAAATGACCGCCGCATGGGGCGAGGTTGCCGAACGCAGCTTTGCCCGCATGGTCGCCAAACCCGACTGGGGCATCCGGTCCATCGTCGGCCCCAAGGGCCAGGACCATCTGATCGACGTGACCACCGTGGTCGAAAAACCCTTTGGCAACTTGATCCAGTTTTCCGTCCGCCGCCGTGCGCCGATGGCCCGCCGCGTGATGTTGGTGGCCCCGATGTCGGGCCATTACGCCACCCTGTTGCGCTCGACCGTCACCAGCCTGCTGCCAGATTGCGATGTGTTCATCACCGATTGGCACAACGCCCGCGACATTCCGGTCAGCGCAGGCAAGTTCGACATCGAGGATTATACCCTTTACCTCGTTGAATTCATGAAGGCTTTGGGGCCTGACACCCATGTGATCGCGGTCTGCCAGCCGGCCCCGCTGGCCCTTGCCGCCGCCGCCTATCTTGCGGCCGAGGATCCGTCAGCCCAGCCGCGCAGCCTGACCCTGATTGGCGGCCCGGTCGATCCCGATGCCGCCGCCACCGATGTCACCGACTTTGGCCGCCGCATCACCATGGGCCAGTTGGAACAAATCGCCATCCAGCGCGTCGGCTTCAAATACAAGGGCGCGGGTCGCTTGGTCTATCCCGGCCTGTTGCAGTTGCAAAGTTTCATGTCGATGAACTCGGAACGCCATTCCAAGGCGTTTTCAGAACAGATCATGCGCGTTGCCAATGGCGAGGCCTCTGATCACGACGCCCACAACCGGTTTTATGACGAATACCTCGCCGTGATGGACATGACAGCCGAGTTCTATCTATCGACCGTCGAGCGCATCTTCAAGAACCGCGAGATTGCCAAGAACGCATTCATCGTTGCGGGCAAACAGGTTGATATCGGCGCGATCACCCAGGTGGCCGTGATGACCGTCGAAGGGGCAGAGGATGATATTTCCGCGCCCGGTCAATGTGTTGCGGCGCTGGCGATGCTCACGGGTCTGGACCCGTCCCGCAAAACCCAGCACCTTGAACCCGGTGCAGGGCATTACGGGATCTTTGCGGGCAAAAGCTGGCGGTTGAACATCCGGCCCTTGGTTCTGGGCTTTATCGACGCCCATTCGGGGCCGGGCAAGGCTGCGCCAAAACCGATCCGGCTGGCCTCAGCGCAGTAATCTGGCCTCAGCGCAATAAAACCGGGCCGTTCAAGAACGCCTCGATGGCGGTTGATACAAGGTCGGGCTGTTCCAGCGTCGGAACATGCCCGGCCCCCTCAATCACCGACATCTTGCCATAGGGCATCAGTCCGGCGGTAAACTCCTGCCGCTTGACCGGCAGCAAGGTATCCGCCTCGCCCCCCATGATCAGCGCCGGGATCTTGATCCGGCGCATGGTCTTTTGCTGATCGGGGCGGCGCTGCATGGCGCGCGACTGGCGCAAAAACACCCCCTCGCCCAAGCCCAGCGCCATGTCCTGCATCAGTGCCATGACCTCGCCGCGCCATTCGGTATCGGCCAGGGCAGTCAACGGAATCTCCTCTTGCATCGCCCCCTGCAACCGGCCCGACCGCGCCGCCACAATCCGCACCTCGCGCCCCGCTGCCGCCTGCGGCGTTTCAGACAGCGGCGGGGTGGAAATCAGCACGACCCGCGTCACCCGTTCGGCCATCCGGCGCAGCACGTCCAAGGCAATCGCCCCCCCCAGACCGTGACCAATCAGCGCAAACCGGGCCGGGGCCTGATCCAGCACGAACTGGCTGTTTTCCTCGACCGTTTCGCCATGCGTCGGCAGAATGACCTGCGTGGCATAACGCGTGCCCAGGGCCACCATCTGCGGTAAGAACAGTCGCGCATCCGCCATCAGACCGGGCAGAAAAACCAAGGGCTCGGACATCTCGGGATCACCGCCTTTGTTGCAAAAAGATAAGATCACGTATCCCCGGCCGTCTCAACATCCCATCGCAAAGGCCTGATTGAATTTGCGAAATCGGCGCTTATTCGCCATAGCGGCGCAGACTCGAATTGTTTGAAAAGTGCAGGATCAGGAACTCACCTCATCAATCGCTGTCGTGATGGCGGCCAGACATTCGGCGCTTGAAAAGCGGTGATCCGCCCCCTTGACCAGCGTCAACCGCATATCAGGGCTGGACGCATGGTCAAACAGCCGCAACGCCACGGCGGGCGGCACATCGGCGTCCGCCGACCCCTGCAACAACCGCACCGCAAACGGCAGATTGAGCGGTGTGCGCAACACCAACCGCCCGCGCCCCTCCTCGATCAGCCGCCGCGTGATGACATAGGGATCGGACGAATAGTCGGACGGCGTGTCCACCCGGCCCACCGCCAGCAACGCCGCCCTTTGGGCCGCAGAAAACCCCGCCCACATGCTGTCCTCGGTGAAATCGGGCGCCGCCGCCACACCGACCAACCCGGCAATCCGGTCCGGCACCGCCCGCGCCAACAACAGGGCAATCCACCCGCCCATCGACGACCCCACCAACACCTGCGGCCCGACCGTCAACGTCTGCACGACCGCCAGTGCATCCTCGAACCAGTCGCCAATTGCGCCGTCCAGAAAATCACCGCCAGACTGGCCATGCCCCGAATAGTCGAACCGCAAAAACGCCCGCCCCCGCGCCATGGCCCAATCTTGCAGATGCTGCGCCTTGGTCCCCGTCATATCCGACCGGAACCCGCCCAGAAACACCACCCCCGGCCCGGCGCCCGGCGTCTGCACATAGGCAATCCGCCGCCCCTGCCCCGTCGTCAGCACCTGTGCGTCCATGCGTTACCCCATCCCTGCGCCGCCTTGATAACAGCCCGCAAACCCAATGCAAACCTTTCCACCCGGTTAACGAAAAATGTCAAACCCATGTAATCTAACACTTTCCTTATCTGTCCAGATCTGGACACCGGTTGACAATCCCCCGCAACCGGGTCAAAACCCACCTCACATAACCCGCAACCGGGCGCTTCGTAGGCGCCAAACAGATGAGGTGGACCAGATGTCCCACATTTCCCTGACCTTCCCCGATGGCAACAAGCGCGACTTTTCCGCAGGCGTCACCGCGTATGAGGTGGCTGCCTCCATCTCGCCCAGCCTTGCCAAAAAGGCAATCTCGGCCGCGGTGAACGGGGCCCATTATGACCTGCAATGGCCAATCCCCGCCGACGCCACCATCGCCATCCATACCCTTCAGGATGACGCGCAGGCGCTGGAACTGATCCGCCACGACTGCGCCCATATCATGGCCCGCGCCGTGCAGGACATCTGGCCGGACGTCAAGGTCACCATCGGCCCGGTCCGCGATTACGGCTGGTTTTACGATTTCGACCGCGCCGAACCCTTCACCCCCGATGACCTCGCCCAGATCGAGGCGCGGATGAAACAGATCATCAACGCCCGCGATCCC
The DNA here is from genome assembly GCA_031384005.1 of Rhodobacterales bacterium. GTDB lineage: Bacteria > Pseudomonadota > Alphaproteobacteria > Rhodobacterales > Rhodobacteraceae > Stagnihabitans. The sequence continues at coordinate 4,575 of JANNAF010000404.1, forward strand.
GTCAGGACCGAGGTTTGGCCCCGCGCGCGCGCCATCGAATACTACCGTGGCCGCCATGAGCCGTTCAAGCTGGAGCTGATAGCCCGCATCCCCGAGGGCGAGGATCTGCGCATGTATTGGCACGGGCCTTGGCAGGACATGTGCCGCGGCCCCCACTTGCAACACACCGGCCAAGTGCCCGCCGACGCCTTCAAACTGACCCATGTCGCCGGGGCCTATTGGCTGGGCGACGCCTCCCGCCCCATGTTGCAGCGCATCTACGGTCTTGCCTTCAAGAACCGCGACGACCTGAAAGCCCACCAGACCATGCTGGAGGAGGCCGCCAAACGCGACCACCGCAAACTGGGCCGCGAGATGGAGCTGTTCCATTTGCAGGACGAGGCGCCGGGCATGGTGTTCTGGCACCCCAATGGCTGGACGGTCTATCGCCAGCTAGAGGATTACATGCGTGGTCGTCAAAAGACCGCCGGCTACAAGGAAATCAAGACCCCGCAAGTCGTTGACCGCATCCTGTGGGAAAAGTCCGGCCACTGGGAGGCCTACCGCGAGAATATGTTCATCGTCGAAGTGGACGAGGACGGTGCCCGCGACAAACGCATCAATGCCCTGAAACCGATGAACTGCCCCTGCCATGTGCAGATTTTCAATCAGGGTCTGAAATCTTACCGCGATCTGCCGCTGCGTCTGGCGGAATTCGGGTCGTGTCACCGCTACGAATCCTCAGGCTCGATGCACGGCCTGATGCGGGTGCGCGGCTTTACCCAGGACGACGCCCATATCTTTTGTACAGAGGATCAGATTCAGGCCGAATGTGGTGCCTTCATCGCGCTCCTTTCCTCGGTCTACAAGGACCTTGGGTTTGACAAGTTCGACATCAAACTGTCCACCCGTCCAGATATCCGCATCGGCTCGGACGAAACGTGGGACAAGCTGGAAGGCGCGTTGAAATCGGCCATCGAAAATCTGGGGTTGGACTATCAGATCAATCCCGGCGACGGCGCGTTTTATGGCCCTAAGCTGGACTTCAAACTGACCGACGCGATTGGCCGCGAATGGCAATGCGGCACGTTCCAGGTGGATGGCAACACGCCAACCCGCCTGGATGCTGAATATGTCGGTGAAGATGGCGCAAAACATCGCCCCTATATGCTGCACCGCGCCATTCTGGGCTCGTTTGAACGGTTTATCGGCATCCTGCTTGAAAACTATGCCGGGAAACTGCCGTTCTGGCTGGCCCCGCGTCAGGTTGTTGTTGCCTCTATCGTCTCGGATGCCGATCCGTTTGTGTATGAGGTGACCAGGGCCCTGACCAGGGCCGGGGTCCGGGTCGAAGCGGACACCCGCAACGAAAAGATCAACTACAAGGTCCGCGAACATTCCTTGGGCAAGGTTCCCGTGATCCTTGCCATCGGCATGAAAGAGGTGGCCGACAGAACTGTTTCAGTGCGCCGTCTGGGCGACACCCGAACTGAAACAATAACCCTGGATCAGGCGATTGCCGAGTTTGGCTTTGCCGCCCTTCCCCCTGGCGGGCATTGACACAACACATTGCAATAAAACAAGAAAGCGCCAGAGACCTTTGGCGCTTTCTGCATTGTGGGGGTCCCACCCCACGCCGTTGCCACCTCACACCGCCGTGGGCCACTTCCTTGTGATTGGCCCGTGATTACCTTTGCCACCTAAAGTGAGTGTGTCGAAATGACGCATCACTTTGTTTCCAACAGTCAGGGGATCCACTATGTCAGTTACCATGAAAACCTTCGCCGTCGCTGGCGCATTTGCCGCAGCCTTTGCTTCCGTCGCCACCACGGCCGTGGCCCAAGAGGCCAAGGAAAAGTGCTTTGGCGTGGCACTTGCCGGCAAGAATGACTGTGCAGCCGGTGCTGGCACGACCTGCGCTGGCACCTCCAAGGTCGATTATCAGGGCAACGCCTGGACGCTGGTCCCGGCTGGCACCTGCGTGACCATGGAACTGCCCGTCGGCATGGAAGGCGCCGCCCGCATGGGTTCGCTCGAGGCGCTTGACCGCGACCTGCCCAAGTCCTGATGACCCCGCCCCTTCCGGACCACCGGAAGGGGCCCACCCGACCCGAGGGCACCATGCGCGATACCCGCCTTGTCTCTTTGCCGCTGAAACCCGGCGTGGGCTATAAACCCCAGCACTTTGCCGATCTGCTGGCCAATCCGGGCCCGGTGCAGTGGTTGGAAATTCATGCCGAAAACTATCTCGGCGACGGTGGCCGCCCCTTGGCCCAACTGCGCCATCTGGCAGAACGCTTTGCGATTTCCGTCCACGGTGTCGGCCTGTCGATCGGCGGCGCGGCCCCCTTGGACCAAGACCACCTCAATCGCCTGAAAACCCTGTGCGACTGGCTGCAACCCGCCAGTTTTTCTGAACATCTGGCATGGTCCGGTCACGACGGCGCCTATTTCAACGACCTGTTGCCGCTGCCTTATACCGCCGCCACCCTTGACCATGTGGCAGCCCATGTCGCTCAGGTGCAGGATGTCTTGGGCCGCCCCATGCTTCTTGAAAACCCCTCCAGCTATCTGACCTTTGCCGACAGCGAGATGAGCGAGGTTGAATTCTTGTCGCAGGTTGCCCGCCGCACCGGCTGTGGCCTGCTGTTGGACGTCAACAACGTCTTTGTATCGGGCACCAACCTTGGGTTTGCCCCCACCGCCTTTGTTGATGCCTTTCCGCTTGATCTGGTTGGCGAAATTCATCTGGGCGGTCACGCCGTTGACCGGGATGAGGTCGGGTCTGTTCTGCTGATCGACAGCCACGGTCACCCTGTGGCCGATCCGGTCTGGGCACTCTATGCAGCCGTCATTGCCAAGGCTGGACCCAAACCCACCCTGATTGAATGGGACAATGACATCCCCGACTGGCCCACATTGGGAGCCGAGGCCAGCCGCGCCGCGGCCATCCTGGCCCCCGTGACATGACCGAGGCCGAGTTTGCCACCGCCCTCATGGACCCCGCGTGCCCCGTGCCTTCGGGGTTGGTGCGCCCCGATGGCCAACCCGCTGACCGGCGCTTTGCCGTCTACCGCAACAATGTCGCGGTCAGCCTGACCGATGCGCTGCTGACCGCCTTTCCCGTCGTGGCACGGCTGGTGGGGCAGGCGTTCTTTACTGCCATGGCGGCGGTCTTTGTGCGCGCCCATCCCCCACGCAGCCGGATAATGATGCTGTACGGCGCTGATTTTCCAGACTTTCTGGCCAGCTTCCCCCCCGTCGCCGCCTTCCCCTATTTGCCCGATGTGGCCCGTATCGAACAGGGTTTGCGCCGCAGTTACCATGCCGCCGACGCCGAACCCCTGACCATGGCCGCCCTCGCCATCCCAGAGGCGGCACTGCTGGCCGCACGGCTGACCTTTGCCCCGGCTTTGCAACTGATCCAGTCTGACTGGCCAATCCATGCGATCTGGCACCACAATACCTCGGGCGGCCCGCCCCCCGTGCCTGGCCCGCAGGACGTGCTGATCCTGCGCCCCGATTTCGACCCCGTGCCCCAACTGCTGCCCCCCGGCGGTGGTGCCTTCATGGCGCAGTTGCTGTCAGGTGCCCCGCTGATCGACGCCCTTTCCGCCACGCCCCCCGATTTCAACCTTGCTGCCGTCCTGACCATGCTGGTCAACGGCCGCGCCATAACCGGACTTGCCCCATGATCCGCCGCATCACTGCCACCCTTGACCATACCGGCGACTGGCTTTTGCCCAGCCTTGCCCGTTTTGCCTTTGCGGCTGTGCTGTTTGGCTATTTCTGGACCTCGGCGCTGACCAAATTCGACGGGATCTTCACCCCCTCGGTCGGGGCCTTTGCCCAGATCTACCCCCGTATGTTCGAGGCAGTCGGCTATGACAGTGGCCAGATCGGCGCGTTCCCTCATCTGGTTGTGCTGTTGGGCGGCTGGGCCGAGTTTGCCCTGCCCATGCTGATCGTTCTGGGCCTGATGACCCGGCTGGCCGCCTTGGGCATGACCGGGTTCATCGTGATGCAAAGCCTGACCGACGTCTGGGGTCACAACGCGGATGCCGCAACCCTTGGCGCATGGTTTGACCGCGCCTCTGACGCGCTGATCCTTGATCAGCGGCTGATGTGGGTGGTGGCGCTGGCGATTTTGATCCTGCGGGGCGGCGGGCCACTTGCGCTGGACCGGTTGCTGACCCGCGTCTTTGGCCGCACCTAACCCGCTAAAGCGGCGCTTTGGGCGGCAAATACGCCGTTTTCTGCGATAATTCCACCTATCCCAACGCCCGGCCTGCGTGTTCCTGCTTGATTTTCGTTTAACCTTTGGCATGATTTGCCCTGCGAGCTCATTTTCAGACCGCCTTCTTAGACCAAGGCCCTGAAAATGGCGGCGCAGCCTGCGGCAATTTCGCCATGGGACGTTAAAGTAAGGAGAGACGGCATGCCGACAGGCACCGTGAAATGGTTCAATTCGACCAAAGGCTACGGCTTCATCGCGCCCGATAACGGCGGAAAGGACGTTTTTGTCCATATCTCGGCCGTGGAACGCGCCGGATTAAAGGGGCTGAACGACAACCAGAAGATCGGGTTCGAACTTCAGTCAGGCCGCGACGGCAAGGAATCAGCGGGCGACCTGCGCCTGCTCTAAGCGGTTAGGGCGGCCTCGGTCGCATCGTCCCAGCCAATGAACCAACGTGAACCGTCCTGAATAACAGGGCGTTTCATCACTGTTGGCTGGGCGGCAATCTGGGCATCAGCCTCGGCCTCCCGCAGAAAGGGGCTGAAACTGCGATAGGTGGTCGACTGTTTGTTGATCGCCCTGTCACCAAATTCGGTGACGATGGCGTCAATCTCCTCGGGGCTTAGCGGATTGGCCCTTATGTCGCGGAACGTGACCTCCTTGCCCGCCTTTTGCAGCACCTTGATCGCCGCCTTGGTGGTGTCACAGGTCGAAATGCCATAAACGATCATGGTGTGCTCCAGTCTGGTGCTTGCGGATGTGTCTTCGGATCGGCCTTTGACGCGCCGGTTACCAATGCCCGGTATTGCCCATGCTGGCCCACGGCTCTTGGGCGGGCAGCGCCTCGCCTGCCTGCAAAATCTCGATCGACACATTGTCAGGGCTGCGCACAAAGGCCATATGGCCGTCGCGTGGCGGGCGGTTGATCAGCACACCAGCAGCCTTTAGCGCGGCGCAGGTGTCATAGATATTGTCGACCGCATAGGCCAGATGGCCAAAATGGCGGCTGTCATTCGGCAAACCGTCATCGCCGTCCCAGTTATGGGTCAGTTCAATCGGGCAATCCGGCTGCCCAGGTGCCGCCATGAAAACCAGGGAAAACCGGCCCTTTTCGCTTTCATGCCGCCGGGTTTCTTCCAACCCCAACAGGCGGTAAAAGGCCATGCTGGCGTCCAGATCCTTGACCCGAACCATAGTGTGCAAATACCGCAATGCCATTGCCGCCCCCTGTTTTGACTGGCCTACAAGATAGCGGCCTAGAAATCCGCCGCCAGCCCCAAATAGACGCTGGTCGCGACAGTTTCGTATTTGCTGATGTTGGACCATGACATTTGTCGCATCACCGACAGGGTCGGCGTCAGGCCCGCCACCGCCAGATCCTGCAACCCGAAATCGGCCCGCACCCACAGCCCCCGGTCGGTGCGACCCTTGGTGACATTGGCAAAGCCCAGACTATAGGCGTCATAGTCGCGCCATGTCATCCCCAGCCCAAACCGGCTTTGCACAGGTCCGATTGCCACGCCCGGGTCCAGCGTGACCGTGGCATCCAGACTGTCATAGGTCGCGTTCGCCCAGCCCCCCCGCAGCACCGAACCGCCAAAGGCATAGCCGATCTTGCCCGTCGCCCAAGGCAGGCTAACCGGGGCTTCGCCCCGCAAATGCAGGCTGGCCCCGTCCACGACGCCGCTGGGCTCGTCTTGCCATTGCCGTTCCAGCGTGGCGTTCAGCGATAACGCATCCACCCGGTCGGCCCGGCGCAACGGCAGGTCCACCTCGGCCCGCAATCCCGGAGAATAGGGTTGGCCGTCATACCAGTTCTGCGACGCGGCCAAGGTCAGACGCACCGGCCCCACCCCCTCAAACAGCGCGCCGTCCAAATAGCGTTCCTGCGTCCAGCTCAGATGGCCCGTGTACATGTCCAGATCGCTGGCATCCAGTGCCGGGTTGTTCGCAGCCTCAGACCGGGTCAGGCTGTGCAGCGTGGCCGCTACGCCAAACCCCAAAGAGTTGCGCGCCTTGCCCGACGCCGTCACGCCCAGAGTATAGCTGGCATCCAAGGCACCGGTCGTCACCACCCCGGCATGCGCGACCGACCAGCCCGAAATCGAGCCGAAAACGGTATCCTGCACGACCAAAAGGCCGGTATTCGCGCCGCGGTTCACATTGTCGGTCGGACTGACCTGCAGGTTGCCGGCAAAGGTCAGCTTGATCTCTGATCTGACACGGCCAAGGTTGGCCGCCACATCCGCCCTCGTCGCAGGATCCGGGGCCAGACCCAAGGACCGGTCCAGCCAGAACGCTGTCACGCGCTTTTTGTCCGCCGCCCATGCCGCCCGGGCCACCGCCTGCGCAATCTCGTACCGCAGCGCATCTGGCCGCCCGGCCCGCTGCGCCGCCGTCCACGCCCGCTTGCCAAAGGCAAGAGCGCCCTCTTGCCCCAGCGCCAGCGTACTGGCCGACAACAGCAACAGCGCCTCGACATCCGCCGGATCACCCTCGGCGATCTTGCTGGTGATGGCATAGGTCAGCGCCGGCTCACCGGTCAAAAAGGCGCGCCGCGCCAAGGCAATCGCCTCATCCCGCGTCAGGGTCAGCGTCTGTGCCGCCGCCGCTCCGCCCAAAACCACCAGCGCAACAACCCCGGCCACCAGCCAGCGCATTACCTTGGCAGGCACAAGGGCGACGATCCCGCCATATCGCAGCGCGGGATGTTAAAGGCACCCATTTCCCAGATGCCGTTCTGCCCCTCGATCGGATGCAGCCACAAAACACCCGCCACATCCGTCGCCTCCAACCCGCCAAAGGCCCCGGCATAATCGCCCTGATCTTCACCGGGCGAGCCGGTAAATTCGACATTGCCAAGGAAGGATCCGTTTTCGGCAATCTCGGTCTCGCGCAGCGACAGGTCGCGCAGGTTGGTCGTGTCAATCACCTCAGGCTCAGACCCCGGAACCCCGTCGGTGATATAGATGGACGTGACCCGCGCCCCGTCCTGCGTATACAACTCGCGCCCGATGATCCCGCCTTCAACCGCCCCATGCGCGAAATCACCGTTGATCTGCACGGTCCCCGTCACCACCCAAGGCTCGGCCGGACGCAATCCCGGTGGCCGCGGATCCGACCCATTGGCAAAATCGCCGGGCGAAAACACCCCGACATAGCTGCCGATATAGGAAAACTCGCCCGACTCTGGCGCATCGCTGATCGGTGGCCGCGAAAACGCGGTCAGCTGTACAAACCGGCCGCCGTCATTATGCTCGTTGAACTGCCCGCCATCCGACGCCGCCACCGCCATCAGATTGCCCCGCACATTCGTGGCAACATAGGCCAGATAGGACCGCGTCAGGGCCGTATCCTGATAGACATAGGCGTCATACCCCGGGTTGCCCGCCCCGTTCGGCACATCCAAGCCCGGTGCCCGTGTATAGGTCGCGAACTTGCCCGAGCTTGACAC
>JANNAF010000447.1:0-2210 GCA_031384005.1 Rhodobacterales bacterium
GACAATCTGCTATCCGGTGATGGCGATGACATGCTGTTTGGCGGTCTGGGCAATGACACCTTACGCGGTGGTGCTGGCAATGACCTCATGTTTGGTGGCGATGGGGCCGATGAATTGCAATCCACCCTCGGCAATGACCGCTTTTTGGGTGGTGCCGGGGCCGATGACTTTGTGTTTGCCAAGGGCACAGGCCGCGATGTCATCACCGATTTTCAACGCGGCCTTGATGACCTGATCTTCGCCCGTGCCCTTGTCGGCACCGCCACAACCGCAGCACAAGTCGTTGCGCGCTTTACCCATATCATCAACGGCGATGTCGTCTTTACCTTTGCTGACGGGTCACGCCTCGTGCTGGATGGGGTCACCAGCACAACCGGATTGGCGGGCGATATCAGCCTGATTTAGCCCAGTGCAGACAGGATGATGGGTCTTGACGCCTGCACTCTTTGCCCCCACCACAGGCACCATGCGCTGGCTGAACCTGACCCTCCTCGTCCTTTTCCCCATCGCGTGGTTCGCCCCCCTGATGCGCGCCGGGCTGCTGCCCCTGTTTGGCCTTGATGAAATCTCCGTTGTCACCGGTCTGCAATCGCTGTGGGGCAGCGATGTCCCCCTCGCCCTTCTCGTCACTTTCCTTGCCATCTTTGCCCCCTTCCTCAAAACCATTGGCCTCGCCCTCGTGCAGTTCCACCTTTTGTCGCCAAAGGTCATGCCCGCCCTGCACATCCTTGGCAAACTCGCCATGGCCGATGTCTTTCTGCTCGCCCTCTACATCGTCATCGTCAAAGGTGTGGGCATGGCTACCATCGAGGTCGCATGGGGCATGTACCTGTTCGCCGGATGCATCCTGCTCTCGCTCATCATCGGCCTGCGTACGCCCTATGCACACCCCTTGCCGCCACTGCCCCAACCGGGCACATAGGCCCATGGCCAAGGCAACTGCATCCTTCACCTGTTCCTCCTGCGGGGCCGTCCATACCAAATGGTCAGGCCGTTGCGACGCCTGCGGTGCCTGGAACTCCATCATCGAAGAGGCCCCCCTCTCCGCTGGCCCCAAGGCTCTGGGTTGCAAGGGCCGTCGCATCGCCCTGACCGACCTCGCCACCGCTGAGGCCCCACCCCCTCGTGTCAGCTCCGGTATTGATGAACTTGACCGCGTTCTGGGCGGTGGCCTTGTCCCCGCCTCCGCCATCCTTGTCGGCGGCGACCCGGGTATCGGCAAATCCACCCTGCTATTACAAGCCACCGCCGCCTTTGCCCGTCGCGGACTGTCCACCATGTATATCTCGGGCGAGGAGGCGACAGCCCAAGTCCAGATGCGCGCCCAGCGCCTTGGCCTGTCCGACGCCAAAGTTGCCCTAGGTGCCGAAACCAACCTGCGCGACATCTTGACGACGCTGGACACCCACCGCCCCGGCCTTGTGGTGATCGACTCAATCCAAACCATGTGGCTCGATACCGTGGATTCTGCCCCCGGCTCTGTCTCCCAAGTCCGCGCCGCCTCCCATGAACTCGTCACCTTCGCCAAGAAACGCGGCGTCTCGGTCATTCTTGTCGGCCATGTCACCAAAGAGGGTCAGATCGCCGGTCCCCGCGTGGTCGAACACATGGTCGATACCGTCCTCTATTTCGAAGGCGAACGCGGCCACCAGTTCCGCATCCTGCGCGCCGTGAAAAATCGTTTCGGCCCGGCCGATGAGATTGGCGTGTTCGAGATGACCGGCGACGGTCTGGCCGAGGTCACCAACCCCTCCGCCCTGTTCCTCTCCGACCGCGAAAAAGCCACCGCCGGTTCCGCCGTCTTTGCCGGCATCGAAGGAACCCGCCCCGTCCTGACCGAAATACAAGCCCTTGTCGCCCCCTCCACATTGGGAACCCCCAGACGCACCGTCGTCGGCATCGACGGTGGACGGCTGTCCACCATTCTGGCGGTCCTTGAGGCACGCTGCGGCATCTCCCATGCCGGTCTTGATGTGTTCCTGAACGTCGCCGGTGGCATGCGCGTCAATGAGCCCGCCGCCGACCTCGCCATCGCCGGGGCGATCCTGTCGGCCCGCGAGGATGTGGCAATTCCGCCAGATTTGGTGCTTTTTGGCGAGATTAGCCTGTCAGGTGCGCTGCGTCCGGTGGGTCAGACCGAAAACAGGTTGAAAGAAGCCTCGAAACTTGGTTTCACAAAGGCGATTGCGCCGACACGGTCCAAGCTAGGG
>JANNAF010000454.1:0-4185 GCA_031384005.1 Rhodobacterales bacterium
GCGGTTTATGGCACCCATCATGGCACCACAAACGCAGTGGTTATGCCGGCCTGCCTGACCTTCAACCGCGCGATGATCGAGGACAGGATCGACATGGCGGCGGCCTATATGGGGATCACAAGTGGGTATGCCGGATTTTACGACCGGGTGTTGGAATTGAACGAGATGCTGAACATTCCCAAAGGGTTGGCGGCGATGGGCGTTCAAGCAAACCGTTTGGATGAGTTGACGGCCATGGCGTTGCAAGACCCAAGTGTCGGTGGCAATCCGACACCAATGACAGCTGAAAACACCCGGGCGCTGTTCGACGCAGCGATGTAGGATGACAATCAACAAAGGCAGGTGCATTTCGCGCCTGCCTGCGTGTTTGTACGCGAAATTAGGTAAACCGTGGCAGCCCGTAGGGTTGCTGCACAATCATTTCATAACAAGCCTTTAGTCTGCCCAACGCCTGATTATGGCGCATCTGAAATCATTGGTAAAATTACCAATCTGTCCGACTTGTTTTCGGTAACTTGGCACAAAGTTGGCACAAGCGGTTCTTTGTCCTTTTTGGGCGGTTCCCGCCATGTCTAGAGGCCTCAATCGTTTCGAGTGGTTCAAGGCTGTCCTGAAAAACTGCGACCTGTCGTCGGTGGCAAAGAACGTTGCGGCGTCTTTGGCGTTGCAGTTTGCCAATGACGAGACTGGGCAAATCAACCCTTCAAACAAGACGCTTGCCGAGTGCGTTGGCACCTCTCTGCCCACGATAAAGCGGGCTATCCGCGAACTGGTTACGGCGGGTTGGCTGGGCCGAACTGAGGGGCGCGGGCGGGGCAATTGCGCCAATTACACCCTGCTGTCACCGGGCAAAATTGTGCTGTTTGGGGCGATAAAAAAAGAGGTCAACCGTGAGCTTTCAGAAATCGAAAAGGGGTCATCCGTGAACCGAAAAGGGGTCAGGACTGATCCTTCCCATAATAAGGATCAACAAACTTTGAACAAAGGGGTCGGCAACCCCCATGGCCGACCCTTCACCCACCGATGCGCCGTCATCCCAATTGGCTCTGAGGCAGAAAGAGCTTGGGATGATTGGCTTGCCGAAAACCAACTGCCTAACCTTTCCGAGCTGGGCATCCTGTCAAGCGATACGAACGGACGCGGATGGGACGCTTTGGCGAAGTATCCACCGAACCAAGATGATGGCATCGAGGTTGGCCAGACGCTGAAATGGGCGGCTTGGGCTTACAACCTGATGCTCGAGCGGCAGGAGAAATCAGCATGATTGTGGAACGTCTGGACCGATCAACCGTCACCCCCTTTGATTGGGATCACCTGCTAGAGCATGTGCGGGTTGACGGTGAACAGGGCACAGAGGCGAACCGCCATGCCCATGCGGCGGCGCAAGAGGCTGAGGATTATGGCCAGTTGGCCCTGCTGACCCAGAACATCCGCGTTACGTTCGAGGCTTGGCCCGATCTGGACTGCCTGCCCTTGCCAATCATCCCGGTGTTGAGCGCAGGAAGCGTGACCATGTTGGCAGATGGGCTGGCCTTCACCGCCTTCACCGTGACCACCGGCTTGCGGCCCGCGCTGGCCCTGACTGATGTGCGCCCGACCGGGCGTGTCGTGGTGCAGTATCAGGCAGGCTTTGGGGCGGCTGCGTCTGACATTCCGCCTGCATTGGCCCATGCAATCCTAGACCAGGCGGCAGCGTTCTTTGATGACCGGGGCGCGGGCGATGGCAAGACCAATGGCATGTCGATGCACATGGCCCGCATCCTTGCCCGTTATCGCAGGGTTGCTTTGTGATGGCCAAAGACGCCCATGATCATGCTGACCTGTTCGGAAATGGTCCCAATCCTTCGGTTTTCTCTGTCTCTGGACACCGACGCTCTAACTTGCGCCTTTTCGCGCACGAGGGGGAAAATCCGGCGGAAATGGCGGTTAAGTTTCTGGAAAGTTTGAAAATTCCAGAAGGCCCCAATGCCGGGGATATGGTCCGGCTGGCCCCGTTTCAAAAGCAATTCGTGGCCGGGGCCATGGCGGATGGAATCGCGGCGGCGGTTTTATCCATCGGGCGGGGAAATGCCAAAACCGCGTTGTCAGCGGGGATCGCCTTGGGCGCTTTGATCGGGGTTTGGGATGATCAGGCGCGGCGCGAGATATTGATTGCGGCCCGGACCCGTGACCAAGGAAAAGTTGCTTGGAGTTTCGTGGCGGGATTCGCGGCGTCCCTGCCTTTGGAGATTCAACGGCGGTTGATATTCCGTCGCGCCCCCCGGCTGGAAATCGAATACGAGGGTGACGGCGGCGGGCATGTCCTGCGGGTTTTGGCCGCCGATGGCAAGTCGGCGCTGGGGTCTGCCCCCACCATGGCCCTGCTGGACGAACGCGGCCATTGGGAGTTGGAAAAGGGCGATGCACTCGAGGCGGCGTTGCTGTCGGGTCTCGGCAAGCGCGGCGGGCGGGCGCTGATCATCAGCACATCGGCGGCGGATGACAGCCACCCGTTTTCCAAGTGGATAGATGACCCGCAACCGGGCACCTATGTGCAGGAACACCGCCCGTCACCCGGCCTGCCTGCGGATGACGTGGCATCGCTGTTGATTGCCAATCCGGGGTCCGAACATGGCATCGGGTCGCCCCTGAGTTGGCTGGAACAAAGCGCCAAGCGGGCGATTGCGCGGGGCGGTTCAAGCCTGTCATCGTTCCGGCTGTATAACCGGAATGAACGCATCAGCGGCGAAACCCGTGACCTGTTGGTGACGGTTGATGAATGGATGGCCTGCGAGGTGTCGCAACTGCCCCCGCGCGAGGGGTCGGTTGTGATCGGCATCGACCTTGGCGGATCGGCCAGCATGACGGCGGCGGCGTTCTATTGGCCAGATACCGGACGGCTGGAATGTATGGGCACCTTTCCGGCCCGCCCGTCGCTGTTGGACCGGGGCCAGGTCGATGCTGTTGGCAACCGCTATGTCGAAATGCAGAACCGCGGCGAATTGACAGTGCTGGGCGACAAGACCGTGCCGGTGGCCGCATGGTTGATCGAGGTCATGAAAAACGTGTCCGACCAACAGGTCGCGGCAATCACCATGGACCGCTACAAGCAATCCGAACTGGGCGAGGCACTGGACCGGGCAGGCATCCGCGCCCCGCTGGCATGGCGTGGCCAAGGGTTCCGCGATGGCGGCGAGGATTGCGAAAGGTTCCGTCGCGCGACCTTTGACGGCAAGGTCAAGGCCCTGCCGTCGCTGTTGCTGCGCTCTGCCTTTGCCGATGCTGTCTGTCTGCGCGACCCTGCCAATAACCTGAAACTGGCCAAGGCCCGGTCGAATGGCCGGATCGACGCGGCGGCGGCATCGGTGTTGGCCGTGGCCGAAGGCGCCAGAATTGCAGGCCGTCCGAAGGCTAAAGCCAAGGTATCATGGGCATGATCGGGATGCGCAAACAACACCACCGGCACAGCCAAAAAGTGACCCGCACGGCCCGTTGGAAGGTGCTGCGCATGGCGATACTTGAACGCGATGGCTTTCGCTGCAAGGGCTGCGGCTGCGGCGGGCGGCTTGAGGTGGATCACATCAAGCCGGTGCGCACCCACCCGGACCTGTCCTATACCCCCGGCAATTTGCAGGCGCTTTGCCCGTCCTGCCACACCAAGAAAACCCGAATCGAATGCGGCCACGCGCCGTTGCCCGATGACCGCCAGCAATGGCGGGGCTTTGTCACGTCGCTTGAGGGCGCGGACAAGAAACCCAAACCCTGCATCATAGGAGATTAAGATGCTCGATTCCGTAAAGATCGCCCGGCGGCAAAGCGAAATCCGCCAACAGCTTGCCACCCTTGTGACCAAGACCGAGGCCAGTGCCGATGAACTGCGCAGCATGGAAACGCTGGACGGTGAATATCGCACCAACGAGGTCCGCTACCGCGCGGCCCTGATCACTGAGGACACCGAACGGCGCGAGGCCGGGGCCGATCTGGAAACCCGGTCGGACCGGCAGTGGGCCGATCTTATGGCCGGGTTTGAGATGCGCCAGGTCGCCCTGTTTCTGGACGAAGGGCGCAGCCTGGACGGCAAGACGGCCGAGATCGTGACAGAGCTGCGCAGCGCGGGCGGGTTTCGAGGCATTCCCGTGCCATGGGCGGCGCTTGAAACCCGGAATACTGTGGCCGCTGGCACTCCCAACCCGCTGGAAACCCGCC
>JANNAF010000483.1:0-36491 GCA_031384005.1 Rhodobacterales bacterium
ACGCCTGTCACGATCTGGGCATTGGCCGCCTTGAACGCGTTGATCTGCGCCGAAAAATCGTCGGTCAGGTTCTGGTAACGGCCCGGATCGGTCAGGCTGTATCCCGCCGCGCCAAAACCGGGGCCCACCCCCACATTCGGGTCACCCCATGCGTTGCCATCGGCATCATTGGGGAACAGACCGCCGATCACCTTGTTGGTCTCGATCTGGTTCCACATGTTCAAGAACACCGAAATCACATCCTCCAGTCCCCAAAAGTAGTGGAAGGCAAAGTCGAACGGTTTCCAACTGGCCGGATCGGCGGGGTTGCCCTGCTGGCCAATGAACCACGGCTGCCACGGTGCCATGGTCGAAATGACGGGCATTCCCTCGGCTTCGCAGGTGGTGGCGACCGGGTTGGTGTTCTCTGGGGTCGAGGCGACCAGCATCAGGTCGATCTCGTCGCTGACGATCAGTTCCTTGGCAACCTCGGCGGCGCGGTTGGGGTTCGATTGGCTGTCCTTGACGATGACGTCAAAGTTTTTGCCCGCCTCGGTCGCAAGGAATGCGTTGATGTTATAGGCATCGCTTTCGGCGAACCCGGCCAGCGGCCCTGATTGCGGGCTGACATAGCCCAGCTTGATCTTGGCACCCTGCGCAATGGCCGGGGCCGCAAGGCCCGATGCGGCAAAGGTCAGCCCGGTGGCGGCGGTAGACCGCAGGAATTTACGTCTGGTCAGCATGGTATTCCTCCCCTTAGGATTTTTGGCGTGTCAGGTTTTGTCAGTCGGGCGGCGACCGTCATAGGCCGCCTGCAGCAGTTCGCGGATGTCCCGGCGGGCAAAGGGCCGGGGGTTCCAATAGGCATTGGTCATCGCCACATCGGCGGCCCGGTCAAGGTCGGGTTCGGTCATTCCCAGATCGGCCAATCGCAGCGGCGCGCCCATGTCGCGGGCAAAATCCCACAGACCGGCGCCCGCCGGGCCGCCAAAGACGTCCGTGATAGGGGTCAGTAGTTCAGGAACGGCCACGGCGTTAAAGGCGGCGGTGTGCGGCAACAAAACCGCATGAGTTTCGGCATGCGGCAGGCCAAACGACCCGCCCAGAACATGGGCCAGCTTGTGATGCAGGGCCATGCTGACCTGCCCCAACATGGTCGAACAACACCACGCCGCATACAGCGCATCGGCCCGCGCCGCCCGGTTCTGCGGGTCGGTCAACAGGATGGGCAGGGCGCGGTGAAAGGCGCGCATGGCATCGCGGCACATCGCCTCGACCACCGGGTTGCGGTCAGGGGCATAAAACCCCTCCATCGCATGGGCAATCGCGTTCAAGGCCGAGGTGACCGTCAACCCCACAGGCAGGGTCAGCGTCAGGTCGGCGTCATAAATCACCACTTCGGGGCGGATGGCGGGATCGCGGCGGGTGGTTTTGGCCCCGCCCTCGGTTTCGCCCAAGATATCGGTCATCTCTGACCCGGCATAGGTGGTCGGGATCACGACCTGATCGGCCCCTGTCCGCACCGCAATCGCCTTGCCCAGCCCGGTTGTCGACCCACCCCCCAGACTGACCACACAACCCGCCCCACTGGCGCGGTAGGCGGCGACGGCGGTTTCGGTCACATCCGTCGGCGTGTGCATCGTGGCATTGGCAAATATCCCAGCGGCCAGCCCGCCCAGACAGTTGGCCAAGGTCTGCGCCTGATCCCGCTGGTGCGGGGTGCACAGCACCAGCGCACGGGCATGACCCAGCCGCTGCACCTCAGGCCCCACCTGCGCCAAGGTGCCAGGACCAAAGATCACGCGGGTTGTCAGGCCGGGAAAGGTGAACGGACGGGTCATCTGCGCGCCTCCATCCCGGGGGGGCGGCCTGCGACCATGTCGGTCAACATGGACGACAGCATGGCCACCTCGGCCAGACCCATCTCATGGCCGCGCCCGGGGAACAGATCGGCGCGCAGGGCGGCCCCTTGCGCCCCCAGATCGGCCATCGCCGCGGCAAAGGCCACCAGCGGGATCCACGGGTCGGCATCGCTGCCGGTCAGGTACACCGGCAAACCGCGCGGCAGGGCGGCAGGCCGCGCATCGCCCGCCACGCCCACGCGGGCTCCGGTCAAGGCCACCACCGCATCCGGCGCAACCTGCCCGCTGCAGGCCAGCTCCAACGCCAGACAGGCGCCCTGCGAAAACCCGGCCAACAGCACCGGCACCCGCCCCCCTGCCTGCGCCAGACACTGACCAACCTGCGCCATGGACGCCGCCAATTCGGCGCGGGTCTGGTCCGTCAACCCATCAACGGCCCGCGCCCCGTACCAAACGCCCCCCACCGCCCGTGGCAGAACATAGGCCACTGTCTGCGGCAAATGCCGGATCACCTGATCCACCATCATTTCCGGGCTTTGCCCCCGGCCATGGACAAAGACGCACACCGCCCCCGCCACCGCCAGATCCGCCCCATGCCGCAGCACATCGCCCTGCATCAAAATTGCGCCTGTTCCAGACCCAACATCAACTCGGCCCCGCGCTCCTCGAACCACGGCGGGAACACCAGCGACTGGCCGATGGCGTCCGGTGCCTCGTCCTTGGCCCAGCCTTCGGGGACGGTCCAGGCAATCTCGAACAATGCCCCACCGGGCGACCGCACATACATCGACTTGAAATAGTTGCGGTCCTTTTGTTCGGACACATCGGTGAATCCCATCCCCTCCAGCCGGGCCTTCAGCGCAATCTGGTTTTCCTCGGTGCCGGTGTTCAGCGCCATATGGTGAATGGTGCCGCCTGCCAGCATCCATGTGCCCTGCCTGGACGTGCGATCCTCGATCACCTCGACCACCGAATGGGGCCCCAGATTGTCCGGAACGGCAAACATCAACCCCTCGTCCGAACGCGCCTCCAGCGTCAAACCCATGCCGGCGGTGATGAACTCATCCATGCTGTCCAGATCGAACACCGCAATGCCGCCACCATAAATCCCGCGAATGGCGGTCTGCGCCGTGGTACCTGCGGCGGGATTGACGATGGGTGCCCGGGTGTCACCGGGGTTTTCCACCAACTCATGCGGGATGCCGCAGGGATGGGCGAAAATCACCCGCGTCAGACCAAACCGGCTGCCCTTGACGGCACGAACCCCACGGCCATTCAGCCGGTCAACCCAGTAATCCGACGACCCAACCGGGACCGACTGCATGATCGTCCGGCTTTGGTTGGTGCCACGCCGCCCATAAACACCGGGCTTTTTGAACGGGAATGTCGTGATGATGGTTGACGCATCGCCATGCTTTGACCCGTAATACAAATGGTAAACCGGGATCGTGCCATCAAACAGCACCGTCCGTTTGACCGAATACAGACCCAGCGTTTTGGTATCAAAATCATAGTCCTCCTGCGCGCCATCGGTCGATAGCGTCAGGTGGTGATACCCGCTGACAAGAGCCTGGGCCATTTCAGTTTTCCTTTTGAAAGCGATTGGGTGCGGGCAGGTCCCCGCTGTTTTCCCCTGCGGCAACCAGCACCAGCCGCAGGTCAAGGGCGTGTTTCATGTCGCCAAAATCCGCCGTTACGTCACGAAAATCGGCGCATAGCTCGGGCCGCACGCCAAACAGGGCATCACGGTTGATGGCCGGGTCCTGCCGGTCAAAGATCTGTGTTGTCAGCGTCTGAAACCCCGGTGCGACAACACGGAAATGCAGATGCGCCGGCCGTTCCAGCCGCAATCCGATGGCGGACAACAAACGCCCGACCGGGCCATCCTCGGGCAGGGCATAGCCGCGCGGCTTGACCGTCACGAACTGCACCTGACCGTGGGCATCACTGCGCAACCGGCCCCGCAAATTGAACTCTGGCTGCAAATCGGGGTCCTGATTTTCATAGCGGCCCAGCGCATTGGCATGCCAAACCTCGACCTGCGCCTCGGCAATCGCAGCCCCGCCCAGATCGACCACATGCACCACGACCTGCATCGCCTCACCGACGCCGTCGCGTGACAGATTGGTCCCTTGGGCCAGGTCGGGCACATCGGGGCGGTAAAACGGTCCGGGCAGCGTGTTGGGGGTCGCCCCTGCTGGACGCGGACAATTCAAATCCTCGACCCGGGTCGACACGCCGATCACATCGGCCAGCAAAACCCATTCCTGCCGCCGTTCATCAGCGGTGTGACCCACCTCGGTCAGAAAATCGACGACCGCGCGCAGGTCCTGGTTCGACGGGCGCAGATCCGCAACCAGGTCGTGAACCCGCGCCACAATCGCCAAAAAGGCCAAGGCAAGCCGCGCATCGCCGTCTTGCCCCATCCGCAGACCAAGGTCCGTGACGACGGCATGGGGCAACGTTTCAGGCGATCCTGCGTCCATATCCGTCCGGGCCTCCCCTCCCGTACCAGAAAGATGGACCTAATTTGGCAAAAGGGGATGATTTCTGCACCACGCACTATACCATATCGTTATGAAACTCAGCGAATCCCATCTCATCCAGCTTGCCGCCGTGTTGGATGCGGGCAGCATCAGCGCAGGGGCGCAGGCGCTGGGACTGACCCAACCCGCCGTCAGCCGCTCCCTCGCCATGCTGGAGGCGCGGATCGGGGAACCCCTGTTTGTCAAGGGTCGCAGGCCCCTGCTGGCCACCCCGCTGGGCGCACAGCTGGCCGCCCATGGCCGGGTCATCCTGACCGCCTCGCGCCGTGCGTCTGACACGGTCAAAGGGTTTCTCAGCGGTACAAAGGGTCTGGTTCGGGTTGGCGGTGTGCCCTTCTTCATGGATGCGATGATCAGCCGGATGGTGGCCGAGTTTCAGAACCTTGAACCCGATGTGATGGTGCAGCAAAGCTATGGCAACCTGCCTGATCTGTCGTCCGCGCTGGAAAATGACCTGATCGACCTTGCGGTCGTGCCGATGGGCGCGCTGGATGCCGCCACCGGGTTCGAGTTCACCGAAATCTTGCCGGGCCGCAACATCATGTCCTGCCGCACCGGACACCCGCTGCTGCGCAAACGCCGCCTGCAAATCTCGGACCTTGGCGATTATCCTTGGGTCGCGCCCTTGCCGGGGTCGCCGCTGATGTCGGACCTTCATTCAATTTTGCTGGCCAATGGCAGGTCCGAGGTCAACATCCGCTATTCCGGCGGCAGTTTGATGAGTGTGATCAACTACATGGCCGAAACCACCGCGTTGGCCGTCCTGCCGTTTTCCGTGGTCTTTGCCCAGCGCAAGGAAAACCGCATCACAGTGTTGCCCTTGGACATCCCGCAACCCAACCGCAGCCTTGGCATCCTGCGGCGCACCACCTCGACCGGCCCGCAGGCCGCAGACCGGCTGGCCAACTATATCTGCAAGGCGTTCGAGGATTTGAAACACCTGATCAAACGCCACGAAAACGCGGTCGTCTGGGGCCGCTGAAACGCGTGTTCGCCGGGGTTGGGCACCTGCGTGTCCCCAAAGTCATTTCTTTGGGACTTCTATGGCAAACCTTTCCACTTCTCTAACAGAAAAAGGTATGCCATTGATTTTGTTTTGATTTCAACTTTGTCCGCGCGCGGACAAAGTTGAAATTGGGGGTCAGTCCGCGATCACGTCTTGTTTTTGCTGGCCCAACCCCTCGACCGACAGTTCAACCACATCGCCCTTTTTCAGATAAACCGCCGTCGGTTTGATCCCCATGCCCACGCCGGGCGGGGTGCCGGTGGAAATCACATCGCCGGGTTCCAGCGACATGAACTGCGACAGATAGGCGACCAGATATTTGACGCCGTAAACCATCGTCTTGGTGGACCCGTTCTGCCGCTTGACGCCGTTAACGGTCAGCCACATCGGCAGGTTCTGCGGGTCTGCCACCTCATCCCGCGTCACCAGCCAAGGACCCAGCTGGCCAAAGTTGTCACAGCTTTTCCCCTTGGTCCACTGACCCGACCGTTCGGTCTGAAAGGCACGCTCTGACACATCATGGGCGACCGCATAGCCTGCCACATACTCCAGCGCGTCGGCCTCGCTCACATATTTGGCCCGCTTGCCGATGATGACGGCCAGTTCGACCTCCCAGTCAGTCTTGACCGACCCGCGCGGAATGATGACCGGATCATTTGGCCCACAGATGGCGCTGGTGGCCTTCATGAAGATCACAGGCTCGGGCGGAACCTGCATGCCGGATTCGGCGGCGTGGTCGGCATAGTTCAGGCCAATGCAGATGAATTTGCCAGTGCCGGCAACACAGGCCCCAAGACGGGTGCCCGCAGGCACGACCGGCAAGGCGGCGGCATC
Source organism: Rhodobacterales bacterium (assembly GCA_031384005.1). GTDB lineage: Bacteria > Pseudomonadota > Alphaproteobacteria > Rhodobacterales > Rhodobacteraceae > Stagnihabitans. Next base: position 6,228 of record JANNAF010000483.1, read on the forward strand.
GATGCCACGCAGCATGGCCAGACCGGTGTCCGAAATCACCGCCCCGCCAATATCGGGAACAAGGCCTGTCAGGTCACGGATGGTGCCATCCGAATGCAACAAGCCGGGGTTTTCCTGACCGCGAGGGCCGTGGCGCAGAAGTTTCATGATATCCTCCTCAGGTGTTGGCCCACCCACCGTCGATCACATGCGCGACACCGGTGGTATAGCTGGATTCGTCGCTGGCCAGATAAACGACCAGATTGGCGATTTCGTCGGGTTTGCCGATACGCCCGATGGGCTGGCGGGCGATGAAGGCAGACTTTGCGGCGTCATAATCGCCGGTGTCACGCAATCGCTGATCCAGTGAGGGGCTCTCGACCGTTCCGGGGCAGATGGCGTTACAGCGGATGCCCTTGGTGATGAAATCGGCAGCGATGCTTTTGGTCAGGCCGATGACGCCAGCCTTGGTTGCACCATAGACAAAACGGTTAGGAGCAGCGATGACCGACCCTGCAACTGAGGCCATATTGATGATCGACCCACCACCACCCGCAATCATGCGGGGCAAAAAGGCGCGGCACATGCGGTACATGGCAGTCATGTTCAGATCCATCGAGAAGGCCCACTGATCCTCGTCGCAATCAAGGATGGTGCCCGCCGCGACAAAGCCTGCACAGTTGAACAGGACATCCACTTTGCCAGCGGCCTCGACTGCGGCGGCGATAGAGGCGGGGTCGCGGGCGTTCAGGACACGGGTGGCCAGCCCTTCAGCGGCCAGCGCAGAAAGGGCTGATCCGTTCACATCGGTTGCTAGAACCTCCGCCCCTTCTCGCGCCAGGGCGAGGGCCGCAGCACGGCCGATACCTTGCCCTGCCGCGGTTACCAATGCCCGCTTGCCAGACATACGACCCATGTCAGTTCTCCTCATGCGCGGGGGCCTGGCCCGATGGGGCAAGGTAGGGTTGGGTGACGTCTTTCATGACGGCGTTCAAGGCCTCGACCTCAAGGGCGATCGCGCCATCCCCGGCGAGGATCAGATCAACACGTCCGGTCCCATCGGGTCCGGGCGCAAAGGTGATGTGCAGCAGGGAAAGAACCGTATCGGCATCGCTACGGTCTATGCCGTGTGTCTTGACCGACAGGACGTCTTCGAACACCAGCAAAGACTGTACGCGCTCATAACCGCGCCGGGCACGTTCCGCTGCCTCGCGGTCTTCCCATCGGAACCGGTTGAGGAGAAGGGCAAACCGGCGGCGACGTGGGGCAAAGGTCATCTCGGTTATGGGGAACACCGCGTCCTGCAATAGGGTGGACAGGACGCCGGCCCCTTCCGCATCTTGTGCAATCAGATGCAGGGGCGCGTCGGTGCCATCCTCGAAACGAGCATCTGTCATGCCCGAATTCGTTCGATTTGGGCACCACAAGCGCGCAGTTTTTCTTCAACCCGCTCGTATCCGCGATCCAGGTGGTAAACGCGGCTGACAACGGTTTCTCCCTCGGCAGCCAGCCCCGCGAGGATTAGTGACACCGAAGCGCGCAGATCGGTGGCCATCACGCGTGCGCCACGCAGCCTTTCCACGCCCTTGACCCGCGCCGTCCCGCCGTGAACGTCGATCTGTGCGCCCATACGAATAAGTTCAGGGGCATGCATAAAGCGGTTTTCAAATATCTTCTCTTCCAGAACAGAGGTCCCCGAGGCGGTGCACAGCAGGGCCATCATCTGGGCCTGGAGGTCGGTGGGAAAACCGGGAAAGGGTTCGGTTCTGACGTTGACGGCTTTGACCTGGCCGTTCTTTCGCGAAACCTTCAGCCCGCGTTCGGTTTCTGTTACCGACACCCCTGCCTCGTCCAACTTTTCAGCAAAGGCCCCGACAAGGTCCAGCCGCCCACCCAGACATTCCACCTCGCCGCCGCAGATTGCCGGGACAAGCATATAGGTGCCCAATTCGATGCGGTCAGTGACCACGGGATGGGTAGCACCCCCCAGACGGTCAACGCCCTGAATGGTCAGGGACGATGTGCCCTCGCCATCGATCTGTGCGCCCATTTTGCGCAGGCAGCGGGCCAGATCGACGATTTCAGGTTCACGGGCGGCGTTTTTCAAAACCGTCGTACCCTTGGCCAAAGTGGCAGCCATGAGCGCGTTTTCCGTGGCGCCAACTGACACGAAAGGAAACTCGAACACCGCGCCCCTCAGCCGCCCGCCGGGCGCTTTGGCATGGATATAACCGTCGCGCAGGTCCAACTCGGCGCCCATCGCCTCCAGCGCGCGTAAATGCAAATCGACAGGGCGCGCACCAATCGCACAGCCACCCGGCAGGGACACGATCGCATGACCGTCGCGTGCCAGCATCGGCCCCAAAACCAGTACAGAAGCCCGCATCTTGCGAACGATGTCGTAGTCGGCAGTGTGGCTCGAGATGTGATGGCTGGACAATGCCAATACCTGGCCGTCTTGCAGGCTGGCAACCTCGGCACCAAGGGACTGCAAAAGCTGCGTCATTGTCGCAATGTCAGACAGGCGCGGCGCATTGGTCAAGGTAAGCGGTTCTTCACTCAGCAGTGTCGCGGGCATCAATGTCAGACAAGCGTTTTTGGCACCCGCAATCGGAATTTCCCCGGACAAAGCCCCATTACCACGCACCAATATCGAATCCATCTGCCCGCCTCACTCTTTATCATTATGGGTGTTTGGATCAGCGTCATCGGACCGCCCGCGCACCTGTTGCTTGCGCTTGGCCATATTTGCCTTGAGCGCCGCCTTCAACCGGTTTTCGCGGTGTTGCGCGCGTTGGCTCTTGGCGGGCTTGCCACTGTTTGAAACGGGCTGATCTGTCATGGCGATTGTGTAGCCCAAGTTCAGGGGGGGCGTCCAGATCAGGGTTGCCGCAAGATGAAAACTCCTGTCGACGCTCTGGGTTTTATCGTGATGCTGTTGGAATAGTCTGATCGGCTTGGCCTGCGCCGAAACCCAAGCAGACACGGGCCTGGCTCCTCCGCAATGGGAGGCTGACAGTCAGTCTTTAGGCAGGCCATGGCTCTGGCTGACTGAATTGCGCGGTTGTGGGCGCCCTGGGTAAGTGGGCGGCGGATTCTGTCCAGCCGGGGACAGAACTCTTGGCGGTTCAACTGGCTGCCCGGCGACCGCCATAGGCGTTCATGAATACTGCCACCAAGAGGACACCGCCACCGATCAGCGTGCCCGGCGTCACGACTTCAGCCAGAAACGCCCAAGCCCAGACGGGGGCGAGCAAGACCTCGACCAAGGAGATCAAGGTGGCTTGTGCGGCGGGAACGGCCCTGCTGCCGATTGTATAAAGGATCAGACCACCGGCCAATGTGACCGCACCCATACCCAAAGCGATGCCGATGTCATTGCCCGGCGCCCAAAGGGATTGCTGCATCAAGCCAGCTGCTATGGTGCCGGCAATCATCGAAAATAGCCCGCCCAACAGGATCGACGGAATCATGTTGCCCTGGTCGCGCCAGCGCAAGGCAACCGAAAACACCGAAAAACCAAAGGCCGAGAGCAATGCCGCCAGATTGCCGATCATTGTCCCGCCCGCTATCCCACCGCCCACCATAACGGCCACACCCACCACAGCCAATCCTATCGCCGTCCAGGTCAGAGCCGAAACAGCCTCCCCCAGCAATACCCGGCCCAGCAGTGCCGCAAAGAACGGGGACGCGGTGAACAACAACACGGCATTCGCGACACTTGTGGTTTGAAAGGAATAGATTGCCCCGGAAAATGCCGCAACCAGACCTATGCCGCCTATCAGGCCGGGCCACCCAACGGCACGGATCTGAGCCCAAGTTCGCCCTCGCTCGTCCAGCCAAATCCAGATCAACAGGACCGGAACCATCCCCGTCGAGCGCCAAAACAAGATCACCCATGGCCCAGAATCGTGAATATTCCGGATGAGCAGGCCCTGAACGGACCAGACCACTCCTGCCAGAAAGACCAGCCCAGCCCCGGTCATATACGTCATGCAGTGCTCCTGTTTGTCACCCCGTTCAGGGCACCTTGCCGATATGTCGGTTCCAATCGCAACCAGCCAGAGATGCATTCGGCATGGCGTTGAAGTGGTTGACTTCATGAGGCGTTGTCCGGCGGGCATATTCGAACTGTCCCAACCAAAGTGGCCTGCTGGCCCGGACTTGCCCGGCGGAACACCTGCAACGATCCCTAATACCCGCGCTGACGGTCGACCAAGTGAAGGAAGGGCTCACCGGCCTGCCCCCGTCGGATGTTTTCCACCAGAACATGGACCGCGCCGCTGGCGCGGGTATCCGCTGCGATGTGGGGGGTTACCGTAACCTGAGGGTGGCGCCAGTAGGGGTGATCAGTCGGCAAGGGTTCGGTCCGGAAGACATCCAAGGTCGCATGGCCGATCTGCCCCGAATCCAATGCAGACAGCAAGGCTGTGTCATCGATCAGCGGCCCGCGACCCGGGTTAAGAATAAAGGCCGCGCGTGGAAGCCACGAGAGAGTTTGGGCGTTTAGCAGGTTTTCTGTCTCGGGTGTCTTGGGCAAAAGGGCAACCACGATCTGTGCTGTGCGCAAAGCGGTCATCAGATCGGTTGTGGTGGTCACCCCGGATATGTCTTTGGCGGTGCGGCTGTAGCCTATGACAGGAAAGTTCAGTGCGGTCAGTGCGTGGGCACAGGCGGTACCAAGGGCCCCCATGCCCAACATGGCTACAGGCCGCTCACGCGCCAGAGGCGGACATGTCGGGTCCCAATGGTGGTTAGGGTTCTGGATATGGCGGTCCATCCCCAAATGATGGCGCAAAGTGTGGCCAACGACCCATTCAACCATCCCTTCGGTCAGACCCGTATCGACCATGCGACACAGCGGTTGGGTAAGTGTGGCATTGCCCACGATACGTTCAACGCCAGCCCACAGGCTGAGGACGGCCTTGCAGGATGTGAACGGGGTGAAATCCTGCAATGGGGCGGACGGTGCATAAATGACATAGTCCACCGCAGCAGGCTCCGGCGCGTCTGTAACGACCTCGCCCAGGATGCCGGCGTCGGCGAGCAGAGCAGGCAACAGGGTGCTGTATTCGTGCCAAAGGGCGGGTGCAGCAAAGTAGATCAGGGGCATGGTTGTCCTATCGGCTGAGCGCGAGACCAGCATTCACAGCCAAAGCCAGAATGACGGTGTTGTAAAAGAATGAACCGATCGCATGAAGAAGGACAACTTTGCGCATGGTGGTGGTGGTCACGGGAATGTCTGACACTTGGGCCGTCATTCCAATGGTAAAGGCAAAGTACAAAAAGTCCCAAGCGCCGGGTTTTGCCGCGTCAGGAAAATCGAGGCCCGCGTTCGGGCTCAGTGCATAGTAAAGATGGGCATAGCGATAGGCGATAAGAGTGTGAAGCAGCGCCCAACCCAATGGTGCCGCTGCGAGGGCAAAGAGCGCCTCACCCAGTCCGGCTGAATTTCGGTTCAGGACCAGAAAAATGGCCGTGATCGACACTGCGACAGCAGAAATGGCAAGAAGCAGGATCAGTGCCGAACCCTCGTCATCCGCTTCTGCGTGTCGGCGCAGGTCATCGGTCGAAGTCTTGACCGTCAGGCGCAGCATCAAGGCAAGGTAGACTGCAAAGAACCCGTTGACCGCAATGAGCGAGCGCATCAGCGGATCGAGGGCCATTGCCGTTGTGACGGTCCAGATCGTCACGCCCAGCACTAGGGCCACCAGAAATCGCAGATGGCGACGAAAGGCGATCATTCAACGCAACCGGTGGACGATGGCGCTTTGGACCAGACCAAAGGCAAGGAGAAGGACAAGCGTCGCTGAACCGCCATATGAAAGGAAGGGCAATGGCACCCCCACAACCGGAGCCAATCCCATCACCATGGCAAGGTTCACGGCAAGGTACAAAAAGAAGTTGGCGGCGATGCCCACGATCAACAACGAGGAAAACCGATCCTTGTTCTGGATTGCCGCCCAGAACAGGAACAACAAGATCAGGCCATAAAGGGTCAACAACGAAATTGCCCCGATAAAGCCGAACTCCTCGCCCAAGGTCGTGAAAATGAAATCGGTGTGTTTCTCGGGCAGAAAATTCAGACGCGATTGGGTGCCCTGCATGAACCCCTTGCCAGTCCAGCCACCGGAACCCAAGGCAATCTTGGCCTGCATGATATTGTACCCTGCCCCCAAAGGATCGGCTGAGGGATCAAGGAAGGTATCGATGCGGCGGTATTGATAGTCATGCAAGAACTGCCACGGCGTCCCGCGTGCCAAAAAGATGCCTGCCACCGCCGCGCCCAGCACGCCGACGACGCAAACAAAATACCACAACGACACCCCAGCTGCGAACATCACTGCTGCCCCGGCCACCACCAACATGACCGATGTGCCAAGATTCGGTTGAAGTATGACCAGAACCGTAGGCGTGATGATCAACAAGACCGGGATCAGCACCCAAAGCGGCCGCGACACCTTTTTGTCGTCCAACCAATCGTAATAGGTCGCCAACATCATGACGAGCGTGACTTTCATCAATTCGGAGGGCTGAAGGCGGATGAAACCAAGGTCGATCCAGCGTTGCGCGCCCATGCCAATGTCACCGAAGAACTGAACGACCAGTAGCAAGATGAACGTGGCGATGTATCCGGCCCCCGACATGCTGCGCCAGAACCAGATAGGTGTGAAGGTGATGATCAGTGCCAGCACCATGCCCAGGCCAAAACGTTCCATCTGTGGGCGTGCCCAAGTGTCAATATTACCGCCGGAAATGGAGTACAGCATCAGCCAGCCAACGGCCGCAACCGCTGTTACCAACAGGTACAGGCCCCAATTGACGTAGAACACCTTTTGCAGACCGGCAGGGGCAAACTTGACGCGGTACTCCAGAAAACTCATGCCCGTGTGTCCGCCGGCTGGGAGCCATCGGGCAAGCGCAATTTCAGGCCCTCTAGCATGGATTCAATCCGGCTTTTTTGGTTGGCCGGGTAATCTTTGGGGTCGGGCAACGCGCCGGTCAGGGTGCGCAAAAGCGCATCGCGTGCAATGGGTGCTGCAACCGACGAACCGCCGCCACCGTGTTCGACCACAACGGATACCGCGTAGCGCGGTGCGTCTGCCGGGGCAAAGGCCACAAACAACGCATGATCGCGCTGTTTCCATGGCAGGTCGCTATTTCCGACAACGCCCGTCTCACGCTCTGCGGCTGAAATGTTGCGGACTTGTGCGGTGCCCGATTTTCCCGCCATGACCATGGCATCGTTGACAACCCTTGCCGCAAACGATGTTCCCTTCTGGCTGTTCAGTACCTGCGCCATCCCCTCACGCACTGCGACCATGTTCGAAGTGTCAATGCCCAGAGGTTGGGTGTCGGGTACCGGCACGGGCTTGCCGTCGATCTCGCGGATCAGGCGAGGCTCGACCATGAGGCCCGTGGCAAGTCGGGCGGTCATGACGGCCAATTGCAACGGTGAGGTCAGCACATAACCCTGACCGATCGAGGCGTTGATTGTGTCCCCTATTCGCCATTCCTGACCGTAGCGCTCCGTCTTCCATGCCTTGTTTGGCATGATGCCCTCTGCAATGGCGCTCATCGGCAGATCGTGGCGAGTTCCAAGCCCCAGCCGTTTTCCCATCTCGGCAATCTTGTCGATGCCAACTTTGGTGGCAACATCATAGAAATAGACGTCGCAGCTTTGGGATAATGCCTGCACCAGATCCATCCGACCGTGGCCACCGGCCTTCCAGCAATGGAACCGCCGTCCGCCGCTTTCATAGTAGCCTGGGCAACGGACAGAGGTTTCCGTGTCAATCGTCCCATCTTCCAGTGCTGCAAGCGCCGTTACCATTTTGAACGTCGAACCGGGTGGGTAGACGCCTTGGACGACCTTGTTGGCCAAGGGACGATGGTCATTTTCGGTCAAAGTGGAGTAGTCGCGGCTTGATATGCCGCGAACAAACAAGTTGGGATCAAAGGACGGCGATGAAACGGCGGCTATGATATCACCCGAGTTCACATCCATCACGACACAGGACGCAGACTCGTCACCTAGCCGCGCCTGAATGAAGTTTTGAACATCGGCATCGATCGTCAGGCGCAGGTCAACGCCTGCAAGTCCCTCGGACCGTTCCAATTCGCGCATGACGCGGCCAACGTGATTGACTTCGATCTTCTTGTTGCCAGCGGCCCCGCGCAGATTGTCTTCCATCCAGCGTTCCACGCCAATCTTGCCGATCTGAAACTTGGGGATGTGCAACAGCGGGTCGGGATTTTCGAGGCCTTCAAGGTCCCTTTCAGACACCGGGCCGACATAGCCCACGACATGGGCAAAGTCAGTGTCGCGCGGGTAAACTCGGCTTAGCCCCACATCGGGTGTGACACCGGGCAAAGCCGGAGCATTCAGGGCAACTTTGGAAAAATCATCCCATGACAGTCGATCCGCAACGGGAATGGGCACAAAAGACGAGTTGCGCGCGATGTCCTTGGTTATCCGGTCCATATCCGGGGCGGTCATCGGGATCAGGTGGCTCAGCCGATTGAGCACGGCCTGCACATCGCCCGCACCTTCCTTGGTGATCACAACCCGGTAATTCTGTTCATTGCCGGCAATCAACTTGCCATTGCGGTCCAGAATCAGGCCGCGAGCCGGGGGAATTAGCTGGATGTTGATGCGGTTTTCCTCAGCCAACAGGCGATATTGGTCTGACTCTTCCACGCCCAGAAATCGCATGCGCGCACCAAGAACAGCCATGGTCGCAGCCATGCAGCCACCCATGAACAGGCTGCGCCGGGTCAGGCTGCGGGCACTTTCTTCGGTATCGCGCTGTGTCCGCCTCATAGCCGTCTCCCGTAGGCATCGACCTCGCCCATGGCGGGTTTATGCAGGTCCAGACCATAGCGCGACAAGGCCACGACAAAGGGATAGGCGAAGATTGACCACAAGGTCTGCACCAAGGCAAAGCCAAAGCCCGGTTGCGGCATGAAGGCCAGTGCAAAGGCGGTGCGATAGACAACAAACAGCCCCACCATCAGTCCTGCCACCAGCAACCATTCGACCCCAAAGCTCAGTTCACGCGTCAGTGCGACGCGTGACCGGATGAATTCGGATGCCAGAATCACAAGTACGGTCCACAGTCCCGGTGGACGCATCAGCAGCATGTCCTCAAGCAGAACCACACCCGCAATCATCAGCACAGGCAGATATTCCGGCCGCCGGACCGTCCAAGCAAATATCAGGCAAACCAGAAGGTCCGGCCCCGGCAAATGACCGGCAAGATCGCGCAACGGCAAAAGGCGCGTGAATATCAGCACAAAGGCCACAGCCAGAAATAACAGACGGTGCATCCAGAGCGACGAAATCCAGCGGTTATCCATTGCCACCCGCCACAGACGAAGGCCCAGGCCAAATTGGCCCCTGATAGCCAAGCGGCAGGGGTTTGGGTTGCTCTGGCGCCAACAGGGCGCCGGGGTCGGTGATGGGTTCGGCACGCGTGCTGCGCAGAACGCGTAAAAACTCCAATCGTTGATAGTCGGCCGCGAGGACGACGCGCAATCTCTTGTCGCTCCCCAAAGCCACAGATCCAACCAACAGGCCAGCCGGAAAAACTTCGCCGTCGCCAGAGGTCACAACGCGGTCACCGGGTTGGATCTGGTCCGGCAATTCCAGAAAATCCAATGGCGGCAACATGGAATTATCGCCCGACAACATAGCTTTTTGCCCAGAAGGCTGCACGATCACAGGTACCCGGCTGTTGCTGTCGGTCAAGAGGATCACTCGGGAAGTCCGACCGCCTACGCCAGAAATGCGCCCCACAAGGCCGATGCCATCCATCGTCGCCCATCCATCGCGTATGCCGTCCCGTTCACCGACATTCAACAGTACAGATTGCCGGAATGGTGAGCCAGAGTCGGCCAGCACCACCCCCGTCACATGGGTCAACATGGGGTCCAGACGCACCTGGTTGAGGTCAAGTAGGCGCGCGTTCTTTTGCTCCAGTTGTAGCGCAGCCTCTTTCCACGCTTTCATCTGCTGCAGTTCGTCGCGCAACTGCTGGTTCTGTTCGTACAGTCGCGCATAGGACTGGAAATTATCAAAAACAGTCGCGATCTTTGTAATTGGCGCCATCGCCCATGAAAATGACGGAACCACCGAGTCAACCAAGGCCGACCGGAATCGTTCGACCCGGGGGCTATCGATCCGCCACAACAAGAACAGCCCCAGTAATACCAGCACCAAAAGACCCACCAACACCCGGCGGAGCGGGCGTGAGAATTCTTCGGTTCCGTAGTTGCCAGATCTGGCCATGGGCCGGGCCCTAACCGCTTAGCTGTCGTAGTCGATCACATGCCGCAGTTGCTTTTCATACTCCAGCGCCTTGCCAGTTCCCAGTGCAACACAGTTCAAAGGTTCGTTGGCAACCGAGATTGACAGACCCGTCTGTTCGCGCAGCGACAAATCCAGATCGCCCAACAGCGCGCCACCGCCGGTCAGCATCACGCCACGATCAACGATATCAGCCGCCAGGTCGGGCGGCGTAGTCTCCAGCGCCTGCATCACAGCGTCGCAGATCTGCTGCACGGGTTCCGACAGGGCCTCGGCCACTTGGGCCTGATTGATTTCGGTTTCCTTCGGTACGCCGTTCAACAGGTCACGGCCCCGGATCGTTATTGACGTACCACGACCGTCGTCGGGCATACGGGCCGTGCCGATCGTGGTCTTGATCCGCTCGGCCGTCGATTCCCCGATCAAAAGGTTCTGATGGCGGCGCAAATAAGAAATGATCGCTTCGTCCATGCGGTCGCCGCCGACGCGGACTGAGCGGGCGTAGACGATATCGCCCAACGAAAGAACTGCTACCTCGGTCGTACCTCCGCCAATGTCGACGACCATATTCCCGGTGGGGTCCGTTATCGGCATGCCAGCACCAATGGCCGCAGCAATCGGTTCGCTGATCAGTCCGGCCCGGCGTGCACCTGCAGACAGCACCGATTGGCGGATGGCGCGCTTTTCAACCGGGGTCGCGCCGTAAGGGACGCAGACGAGGATCTTGGGTTTGGAGAAGGTCGAACGTTTGTGGACCTTGCGGATGAAATGCTTGATCATCTCTTCCGCGGTGTCGAAATCCGCGATCACGCCATCGCGCATGGGACGGATCGCCTCGATGCTGCCGGGGGTGCGGCCCAGCATCAGTTTCGCGTCTTCACCAACCGCCAGAACCTGTTTCTTGCCGTCTTTGACGTGGTAGGCGACGACTGATGGCTCGTTCAGAACGATCCCCTTTCCGCGCACGTAGACCAGCGTATTCGCGGTCCCAAGGTCAATTGCCATGTCAGAGGAAAACAGGCTGGAAAGAATAGACATGTGCGGGACCACCTTAGGAATAGAGGCAAGCCCGCATGTCGATGGAATCGACGCGGGCGCCTTCGTATAAGGTCTGCCGGGCCGGAACGAAAGCCCTGTCCTGCGGCCGGGCAATTTGCCGCCACCGATGCAAGCCATTATGATTTCCGAACATTTGCAGCACGGATGGGGGACCGACTGACACCATTCTTTGTGCTTTGCCGACTTCGGGTTGTCTTGGGTCACCCCTCGAACATCATCGTCATGCCAAAGATGTTTGATGCGCTGTAATCGGAACAGGCGCGGTGCACAGGCGAAACCTGAACCCGCCCCGGTATTTGCCGGGGCGGGCCAGTCTATTCGCCGTGATAGGTGACAGTCTTGACGTCGCTACCAGGCGCCGATTTCTGCCGCCGTTGTACCAAGCGGTTGAGCGCGTTCACATAGGCCTTGACTGAGGCGACGATGGTATCTGTATCTGCGCTGGACCCTGTGGCGATGCGACCGTCTTCCTCGATCCGGACCGAAACGGTTGCCTGAGCGTCCGTGCCCTCGGTCACGGCGCTGACTTGGTAAAGCTGCAGGTTGGCGCGGTGGGGATACAGCATCTTGACCGCGTTGAAGGCGGCATCGACCGGGCCGTCGCCAGTGGCGTCGATCGAGTGGTCCTGGCCGTCAATGCTTAGCGTCAGTTCCGCCTCTTGCGGGCCGTCCGTGCCGCAGACCACGCGCAGGCGTTTGACCTGCAATGTATCCTGCGCCTCTTGCCGTTCCTCGTCCTGCACCAGCGCGATCAGGTCTTCGTCGAACACCTCTTTCTTGCGGTCAGCCAAGGCTTTGAACCGCACAAAAACGTCGTTCAGCTGATTGTCGGCCAGATCATACCCCAGATCTTTCAGTTTCGACCGGAGGGCGGCGCGGCCCGAGTGTTTGCCCATCACCAACGATGTGTCGGCCAGCCCGATGTCTTGCGGGCGCATGATTTCAAATGTCTCGGCGTTCTTGAGCATGCCATCCTGATGGATGCCGCTTTCATGGGCAAAGGCGTTCTTGCCGACGATGGCCTTGTTGAACTGCACGGCGAACCCCGAGACCGAGGAGACCTTGCGCGATAGGTTCATGATCTTGGTGGTGTCGATGCGGGTCTGGTAGGGCAGGATGTCGTTGCGCACCTTCATGGCCATCACGACCTCTTCCAGCGCGGTGTTGCCAGCCCGCTCGCCCAGACCGTTGATGGTGCATTCGATCTGGCGTGCCCCCGCCTCGACCGCGGCCAGTGCGTTGGCGGTGGCCATGCCAAGGTCGTTGTGACAATGGGTGGCAAAGATGATCGTATCGGCGCCCGGCACCCGCTCCAGCAGCATCTGGATCAGGGCCGAGCTTTCGCGGGGGGCGGTGTAGCCCACGGTGTCGGGGATGTTGATGGTGGTCGCCCCGGCCTTGATGGCAATTTCGACCACGCGGCACAGATAGTCGTGTTCGGTGCGGGTGGCGTCCATCGGGCTCCACTGGACGTTGTCGCACAGGTTGCGGGCGTGGGTAACCGTCTCGTGGATACGGGTGGCCATCTGGTCCATGTCCAGATTGGGGATGGCGCGGTGCAGGGGTGAGGTGCCTATGAAGGTGTGGATGCGCGGTGAGCGGGCGTGGCGCACCGCCTCCCAGCAGCGGTCGATGTCCTTGAAGTTGGCACGGGCCAGACCGCAGATCGTGGCGTTTTGCGCCTGCTTGGCCACCTCGGACACGGCGGCGAAATCGCCTTCGGACGCGATGGGGAAACCGGCCTCGATGATATCGACGCCCATCTCGTCCAGAAGGATGGCAATCTCCATCTTTTCGGTATGGGTCATGGTGGCGCCGGGGCTTTGTTCGCCGTCGCGCAGGGTCGTGTCAAAAATCAGCACGCGGGATTGGGCGGTTTTGTCGGTCATGTCTGGCAATCCTTGGGGGGGTTTCTTAGCTTGGCTGGGTGCTGATCACTTCCGAGCGTTCGCACCCAAGGGGTACGCTCAGAAGCGGCTAAGAAGGAGCAAGCCAAGGGCAAGCGTGTCCGTCGGGCCAAAAGCCTTGGAGGCGCTGGATATGATGCAAACCTTGGTCATCACAGCGACTATAAGCAAGAAATCGGGAAAGGAAAGCTGATTTTTTGGCAGGTAGTTCCGCAGTGTCCACGCGCGGACACTTTTTAAAACCAAATGGATTCATATACTTACTCTTTTCTGTTAGGCCGGTGTTAACCTTTGGCCGCGTGGGATGTGGCGGGCTGCGGGGCGGATTGGCCTGGCAAATCCTGCTGCACCGGTGGTGGCCCAGCCTCATGCCGCGTCGAGATTGGTGGCCCCAAAATGGACCGTTCAAGTCAGAAGTTCTGCGCCAATCCCAAACGAAACTCTGCCCTGGCACCGGAATAGATCAACAACCCGGCGGTCACCTGAGGTCCGCGTGGCGGTATCACCCCTGCTGCAAACACGGCATAAGGCACCCCGCCCGTGCTGTCTGACCGCAGGTCGATCAGGGCGGAACGGAAATGACCATCAGCGGCAAATTGCACCCAGCCAAAGCCTGCGGCATAGTCGCCCCGCCAGCCGTGACCCAAGCCCAGCCGTTGCCCGGCCGTCAGTTGAACCCGCAGGGCGCGCTGCCACATCGTCACGCGCATCGGATCGGTCAGGATGCCCAGACCCTCGGGCAGGGAGGCGTCAAGTTCGCCGTATTCAGCGCCAATCTGTGAGCGCAAGGTCAGCCCCGCCACCGGATCCGACCGGGTGACCGTGACGGCCACCACCGATGGCGCGCGTCCCCGCATCACCACACCGTCCAGGTCGCCAAACGTTCCGCCACCCGTTCCGCCACCCATCGAGCCACCACCCGTTCCGGCGCCACCGCCAAAAAAGTCCCGTTTCGCCGCGTCCAGCATTGGGGCCGCATAGACCGGGACGCCGCCCGAAACCTGACCAGTGACAGACATATGGGTCTGCCCATCGTCGCAAGCCGACAGCGCCAAGAGAACAAGGGGGAGGGGCCATTTCATCCTGCTGACCTAAACCGGGCCAAGGCGGCATGGAAACCCCGAAATCATGCGGCCGATGCAGAGAATCGGATTATTCAGCCATGGAGGACTTGTGGCGCGCAAAACCCGGATGCTAGGTTGCCGTAATGTTATATTTTTGGAGTAAACCATGCCGATATTGACCGCCGACGCAGCCATTTTCGATGCAATTGAAGCCGCGATGAACATGCCCGATGTGCCGCTGGATCATCAACTGGCACTGGATCAGATGGTGTCGGGTGACCCGGTTTCTGATCCGGTTGTGTTGCAGCTTTCGGCGTCGCTGATCAGGGTGGCGCAGGATTTGTCGGTCTGGAATGGCAGTGGCTGGGAAGTGCAGACTTTTGAAATGCGGCTGTCGGGCAGCGGGATCAAACCCGTCCGCACGCTGGAACAACTGTTCAATGCCATCAACAACGGACTTGCGCAGGGCACCTTGTCCAAGCTGGAGATCGTCACGGGTGGCACAGCCATTCTGGCGCTGAGCATGGATGCGGCGGGCTATCACCTGACGTCGGGCGCGCAGTCGGTGATGTTGGAGGGGACGTTGCCGTTGAGTTTCCTGCAGTTTTCCGAGCTGGGCGGGCTGTTCATGCAGGCGTTTGAAATAGGGGCCATGACGCGGGCCGAACGGCTGGCGCTGTTGGATGATCTGGGCAGCTATGGCATCACCGGGTTGGTTGCGGCCAATGACGGTGAGGAATTGTTCGCGCTGCGGATCAATGCGACCGAGGCCAGCATTATGGTGAACGGTTTGACCATGGCGGTGACTGGCACGTTCCCGACCAATTTTGGCGAGGATCTGGCGCTGTTGTGGGAGGTTTACCGGCAGTTGGTCAGCACCGGTGAGATTGATTTCGCCACGTTGCAGGGGCTGGCGTTGGACGCTGTCACCTTTACCGATGCGGCGGGTACGGTTCTGGCCAGCATGGCCGCACCGACCGAGGACACGCCCTTGTCGGTGGTGATGGGGGGCAGGAGTTATGACGATCTGCGCATCGGTGGCGATGGGATCGATGTCATGGTTCAGGGCGGTCCGGAGGGCACGGTGATGGCCGGGCTGGCCGGGGCGGACCGGATCATGGGCGGAACGCGGGGCGATTACCTGATGGGCGGCAGCGGGAATGACCTGTTGGAGGGCCGGGGTGGTGCGGATATCCTGCACGGCGGCAGCGGGCGCGATGTGCTGAAGGGCGGGGCGGGGGCGGATGTGTTCATCTTTGCGCCGGGTGACGGCACTGACCGGATCACCGATTTCAAGGCGCGCACGGATGTCATCGCGATCGAAGCGGCCAATCGCAAGTCGGACCTGACCTTTACGGTCGAGGGCGACGATGTGCGCATCACCTATCAGTCGATGTCGATACTTGTCGAGGATATCACCCTGACGGCGATCAATCAGGTAGTGAACTTCGACTTTTGAGGTGTTCTGCTTGGCTTGACGGCGGGGGAACGGGGCCTAGGTCCTGCCGTAAATGGAGGGCAGCATGAAATCGGCATTGGTGGTCGGGGCGTCGGGCGGGATCGGTGCGGCGCTGGTTGCGGAACTGGCGCGGCGCGGGGTGGCGGTAACCGGGCTGTCGCGGCGGGTGGATGGGCTGGACCTGACAGACGAGGCGTCGATTGCGCGGGTTTTGGGGGCATTGGCGGGTCCGTTTGACACGGTGCTGGTCGCCACCGGGGCGCTGGAGTTGGGGCCGCACCGTCCTGAAAAGGCGCTGCGCGGGGTGGCGCCTGACGCGCTGGCCGCGCAGTTTGCCCTGAACGCGACGGGGCCTTTGCTGGTGTTGAAACACGCGCTGCGGCTGATGCCCAAGGGCGAGCCGGTGCGGTTTGCCGCGTTGTCGGCGCGGGTTGGGTCAATTGGCGACAACAGTCTGGGCGGGTGGTATTCCTACCGGGCGGCCAAGGCGGCGCTGAACCAGTTGGTGCACACCGCGGCCATCGAGGTGGCGCGCAGTCATCCGCAATCGGTGGTGGTGACCCTGCATCCCGGCACAGTGGACACCGGGTTGACCGCGAATTACCGCGGTGGACATGAGGCGATGCCGACGGCCACTGCGGCGGGCCATATCGTGCAGGTTCTGGGCGGGTTGACCCCGGCGCAAAGCGGTGGGTTCTTTGACTGGCAAGGTGTGGCTGTGCCGTGGTAGGCAGGGCGACCAATGAGAGGGATGCGCCGTGACACCTGAATTGACCGTACTTGCCTTGTCGGGCCTGTTGCAGGTGGCGTTGTTCGTCGCCTTTGCCACCCCGGCCAATTTGGAGTTGGGCCCCAAGTATACGACCAGCCCGCGCGATGTGCCGCCCAAGCGCGCCTTGTCGGTGACGACGGCGCGGATGCAGCGGGCGCTGAACAACACATTCGAGGCCTTGATCCTGTTCACACTCGCCGTGGTCGTGGTGACCTTGGGGGGGCAGTCCAGCCCGGTGACGGTGGCCTGTGCCTGGACGTTTCTGGCGGCGCGGGTCTTGTATATCCCGGCCTATTGGTTTGGCTGGGCGCCGTGGCGGTCGGCGATCTGGGGGGTGGGTTATGCGGCCAGTGCTGTCATGATGGTGGTTGCGCTCATCTGACGCGGGGCGGATCGGCGGGTTAGACATTGGCCGCAGCTTTGGGTAAGAGCGGGGCGAGGTTCCAAGCCCAAATCCCACGTAAGGAGATCCCCATGGCGAGTTTCGACGCGATCATCATCGGTGGCGGCCCCGGCGGCTATGTCTGCGCCATTCATGCGGCGCAACTTGGCCTGAACGTGGCCTGTGTCGAAGGGCGCGAAACTTTGGGCGGGACCTGTCTGAACGTGGGTTGCATCCCTTCCAAGGCGCTGTTGCATGCGACCCATTCGCTGCACGAGGTGCATGAGAACTTTGAAAAGATGGGTCTGATGGGCGGGGCGCCAGTCGTCGATTGGGCCAAGATGCAGGCCTACAAGCAGGACGTGGTGAACGGCAACACCAAGGGGATCGAGTTTCTGTTCAAGAAGAACAAGGTGACCTGGCTGAAGGGTTGGGCGTCGATCCCGGCGGCGGGGCAGGTCATGGTGGGCGACGACGTGCATACGGCGCGGCATATCGTGATCGCGACCGGGTCCGAGCCTGCCAGCCTGCCCGGCGTGACGGTGGATGAAAAGGTGGTGGTCACCTCGACCGGCGCGCTGGCCCTGGAGGCGGTGCCAAAGTCGATGGTGGTGATCGGGGCAGGTGTGATCGGGCTGGAGATGGGGTCCATCTATGCGCGCCTTGGCACCGCCGTTACGGTGGTCGAATATCTGGACGCCATCACACCGGGGATGGACGGCGAAGTGGCCAAGGCGTTCAAGCGGATCCTTGAAAAGCAGGGTCTAAAATTTGTCATGAGCGCGGCGGTGCAGGGTGTTGTGGTCGAGGGTGGGGCCGCCAAAGTGACCTACAAATCCCGCAAGACCGAGGCTGAGGCGGTTCTGGACGCCGACGTTGTTCTGGTCGCAACCGGGCGGCGGCCCTTTGTCAGCGGTTTGGGGTTGGAGGCCTTGGGCGTCGAGATGCTGCCGCGCGGGCAGATCAAGACCGACCATTTCGCCACATCCGTACCGGGCATTTATGCCATCGGCGATGCGATTGTCGGGCCAATGCTGGCCCATAAGGCGGAAGACGACGGAATGGCGCTGGCCGAAATTCTGGCAGGCAAGTCTGGTCATGTGAACTATGACCTTGTGCCGGGCGTGGTTTACACAAGCCCCGAAGTGGCGAGCGTGGGTGCGACCGAGGAGCAACTGAAAGCGGCGGGCCGCGCCTACAAGGTGGGCAAGTTTCCCTTTATGGGCAATGCCCGTGCCAAGGCAGTGTTTCAGGCGGATGGGTTTGTCAAACTGCTGGCCGATGCCACCACAGACCGGATATTGGGCTGCCACATCATCGGGCCCGGCGCGGGCGATCTGATCCATGAGGTTTGTGTGGCGATGGAGTTTGGCGCATCGGCGCAGGACCTGGCCCTGACATCCCATGCGCACCCGACCTATTCCGAGGCGGTACGCGAGGCCGCGCTGGCCTGCGGATTGGGCGCGATCCACGCCTGAGACAGGCGATCTGCATTTCCGGTGATTGCAAAAGACGGGCGGGGTGGACCCCGCCCTGCGGATAACGCCACGCCGATCGCAATTTGGGTGGGTCGGGGTGGCTGGCCCCCTGATCGGCATGACGATTGAGTTGGCGCAAGATGCCCGACCCATCACAGGCTGGCGAGACTTGTAGGATGGGCAGTTCCTTCGTTTCGCTTGGAAACGAAGGGTTTGCCCATCTTGGTCAGGCTTGCTCCCTAAGACCGGCCCGTCAAATCTGGGGGATCACTTGCAGCAGCGGCATCACGTCGGCCATTTCGGGGCCGGCATCAAGGCCAGTCAGCGCGCGGCGCAGCGGGCGAAACAGGTCTTTGCCCTTGCGACCCGAGGCAGCCTTGACCGCTGCGGTCCACTGGCCCCAGGTGTCGTGGGTCCAGGGCTGCGCGGGCAGCAGGGTCATGGCCTGCCGCACGAAATCCACATCCGCACTGTCCACCAGTGGTGTCGCGCCGTCACGGAACAGATGCCACCAGCCCGCCAGATCCTCCAGCACCGTGATATTGCCCTTTGCGACCGACCAGAACAGGTCAGCCTTGTCTGCGGGCACGCCAAGGGCCGCGATGCGGTCCGCCACGGCGGTCAGCGGCAGGGATTGGACATGGGCACGGGTCAGCGGAAACAGATCCTCGTCATTGAACTTGGTCGGGGCTGCGCCGAACGAGCCAATGTCAAACCCGTCGATCAGTTCCTGCATCGAGCCTGCCAGTTCGACAGGTTTGGAGGACCCCAGCCGCGCCATCAGGCTGAGCAGGGCCAAGGGTTCCACCCCCCGGGCGCGCAGGTCGCGCAGGGCCAGCACGCCAAGGCGTTTGGACAACTCCTCGCCTTGCGGGCCGGTCAGCAGGGAATGGTGGGCAAACGACGGCGGCGTGCCGTCCATCGCCTGCATGATCTGGATTTGCGTCGCGGTGTTGGTGACATGGTCGGCACCGCGCACGATAAAGGTCACCCCCATGTCGATATCATCGACCGAGGACGCAAATGTATAAAGGATCTGGCCATCCGCCCGGATCAGAACGGGGTCCGATACCGAGGCTGCATCAATCGAGATCGGCCCCAGCACGCCGTCCGGCCATTCGATGCGGTTCTGGTCCAGTTGGAACCGCCAATAGCCGGCCCGCCCATCGGCCCGCATCGCATCGCGTTCGGCTGCGGTCAGGCGCAGGGATGCGCGGTCATAGACCGGCGGTTTGCCCATGTTCAGTTGTTTTTTACGTTTGAGGTCCAGTTCCACCGGGGTTTCGAAACATTCGTAAAACCGGCCGGCCGCGCGCAACTGGTCTGCCGCCTCGCGGTAACGGTCCATCCGCAGCGACTGTTTTTCCACGCGGTCCCAGTGCAGGCCCAGCCATTCCAGGTCCTGCATGATGCCGTCGGCGTATTCCTGTTTGGAGCGTTCCTGATCGGTGTCATCCAGCCGCAGGATGAATTGCCCGCCTGATTTGCGGGCGATCATGTAATTCATCAGCGCAGTGCGCAGGTTGCCCACATGGATATAGCCGGTGGGCGAGGGGGCGAAGCGGGTGACGGTCGGTCTGGACATGGGATACTCCTCAAGCGGCCCCTGTTGTCATGTTCGGGTGGAATTGTCCAGTTCGCGCACCCCCCCTGTAAGGCAGGGGTGATGGGGTCCACCCAAGGGGCTCAAGTCGGGACAGGGGTCAGGTCGGCGTGACGGGCCAATGGGTTTGCAGGTCGGCCAGTCCGGCGGCGATCAATTCGCGCAATGCAGCCTCGTCGGCATCGGACAGGCGTTTGAGGTAGAGGCAGGATTTTCCGGCCCGGTGTTTGCCAAGGCGCTGTAGTATCGGTTCAAAACTGCCACAGCCGGGCAGGATATAGATGCTGAGTTCCGCCTTGCGCGGCGAAAATCCCGTGGCAAAAGCGGTGCCGGAATGGCCGGTTGCATAGGTATAGCTGTAGCGGCCCCAGCCCACCATGCCATGCGAATAGACCTGTGGGGCAAAGCCGGTCACCTCGTTGAAGATCTGGACCAGACGGCGGGCTTCGGCCTGACGCTGCGGTGGGTCGACCTGATCAAGAAATTGGTCAACGGTCATCTCTTCGGGTTTCAGTTTTGCTTCGTAGGCCATCTGTCCCTCCGTTGGTTGCGCCACCGATTGGGGACCCATTCTAGCATGGCAAGGGCAGTTGCATATAGTGGCGGCGCGGCTAACATGGCATCATGACCCAGATATCCCCCAATGCCATTGCCCCTGATGACGAGACGATCCGGATGCTGGCAGAAACTGCAATCGCGACCCTGCCCGAGCCTTATCGGGCGGCGGCGGCACTGGTGGCGCTGCGAGTGCAGGAGTTTGCCGAGCCCGAGTTGCTGGAGGCGCTTGGGATCGAGGACCCCTATGAGTTGACCGGGCTTTACGACGGCACGCCGCTGACCGAGAAGAGTTTTGCCGATCAGCCGATGCAGCCCGACCAGATTTTTCTGTTTCGTCGGGCGATTGTCGAGGAATGGCTGGACCGGGGCGACGTTTCTTTGGGCGAATTGGTGGCGCATGTGTTCGTCCATGAATTGGCCCATCATTTTGGCTGGAGCGATGATGACATCGCCCGCATTGATCCGTGGTGGGAGTGACAAGGATGGGGCGTCTGGGATGGGGGATTGTGGCGGCGCTGTGGGTCGGTCTGCCCGCTGTGGCGGGGCCGGTGACCGAGGCGGCAGAGGCGATCGAGGCCAAGCTGGCGGCGGGTGATGCTGTGGCAGCGCTGGAGGCGGCGCGGGGCCTGTTCGCTCAGGTCTGGGATACCAGCCCGGCGTTGACTTTCGGGCAGGCCTTGTTGGTCAGCGAAAATGCCACGGGGTTTGGTGTGTTCAACCCGCGCGCCGACAATGTGTTCAAAAAGGGCGATCCGATCCTGATTTATGCCGAGCCTTATGGGTTTGGCTATGGCAGTCCCGGGGCGGGGCTGTGGTCGGTCAATTTCATCGTTGATCTGCAGGTGCTGGATTCGACCGGCAATCTGTTGGCCGATGCCCCCGCAGCGACCGAGTTCAACCTGACATCACGCCATCAAAACCGCGAGGTTCAGGCCAACATCACCTATAACCTCGACGGGATTCCGGTGGGGCAGTATACGCTGGTGACGACATTGCGCGACAAGAACGCGGCCAAAGCGGGCAGTTTTCAGACTGCCATCGAAATCACCGAATAGGGGGCCAGGCCTGTGCCAATCCAATCCGAGCAGACACCTGTCGTGACCTTGACGCTGAACCCGGCACTGGACATGTCCAGCGAGGTGCCGGCACTGATCCCGGACCAGAAACTGCGCTGCAGCGAGCCGTTGCTGGATCCGGGTGGTGGCGGTTTGAATGTCAGCCGGGCCATCGCGGCACTGGGCGGCACGTCCCTGGCGCTGGTGGCGCTGGGCGGGTTGACTGGCGATCGGCTGGCCGGGCTGATCCGGGCCGAGGGCGTACCGTTTCTGGCCCTGACCGCACCGGGCGAGACGCGGCAAAGCCTGACAGTCACGGAAAGCACGACCGGGCGGCAGTACCGGTTCATGCTGCCCGGACCACATTGGTCGCAGCCCGATCAGGAGCGCGTGTTCACACTGCTGCGCGCCTCGGCCAGACCCGGGGCGTTTGGGGTGATTTCGGGCAGCCAGCCGCCCGGTGTGCCGGTGGATTTTCCGGCACGGCTGGCCCGTGCCATGCCGGGGTTGAATGTGGTGCTGGACACCTCTGGCCCCGCGCTGAAAGAGGCGATCCTGAATCCGATCCCGGATCTGGGGATCTTGCGGATGGATGATGCCGAGGCGGAAAGCCTGGCCAAGACGTCGTTGATTTCGCGCAGCGATACGGCCGATTTCGCACAGTCGCTGGTTGACGGTGGGGTGGCGCGGCGGGTCGTGATTGCGCGCGGGCCGGACGGGTCCGTCATGGTCGACCGCGACCGCCGCATTTTTGCCAAGGCGGCCAAGGTCAAGGTCAAGAGCACGGTGGGCGCGGGAGACAGTTTTGTGGCGGGGTTGGTTCTGGCGCTGGCGCGGGGCGAGACGCCGGAGGCGGCGCTGTCGTTTGGATCTGCGTCGGCATCGGCGGCTGTGATGACGGACGCCACGCAACTGTGCCGGATAGAGGACGTGATGCGGCTGTTGCCGGAATGTGTGATTACGCAGGTCTGACCAAGATGGGCAAACCGCCCTTTCGCAAGGCGAAACGGCGAACTGCCCATCCTACAAGTCACGCCAGATCAGGACCCGTCGCGCCAGCGGTTCACAATGGGATAGCGGCGGTCCATCCAGAACGCCTTGCGGGTAAGCCGTGTGCCCGGTGCGGCCTGAAAGCGTTTGTATTCGGACAGATACAGCAGGTGCTCCACCTTTTTCACCGTGGCACGGTCGAACCCGCGGGCCACGACGTCGGCCACCGACAGTTCCTGTTCGACCAGCCCGTCGAGGATAGCGTCCAGCACCGGATAGGGCGGCAGGCTGTCGTCGTCGCGCTGGTCGGGGCGCAGTTCGGCGGAGGGGGGTTTTTCAATGACGCGGGGGGCAATCACCTCGCCCGCAGGGCCCATCATCCATGGGCGGTGGTTGGCGTTGCGCCAGCGGCAGGCATCGAACACGCGGGTTTTATACAGATCCTTGAGCGGATTATAGCCGCCGTTCATGTCGCCGTAGATCGTGCAGTAGCCCACCGCCATTTCGGATTTATTGCCCGTGGTCAGCAGCATTTCACCAAACTTGTTCGACATGGCCATCAGCAACAGGCCGCGCAGGCGGGACTGGATGTTTTCTTCGGTGATGCCGGGTTTGGTGCCGTCAAACAGCGGCCCAAGGGCAGCGCCCACCGCATCCTGCGGGCCGCTGATCGGCACGGTATCAAGGCGGGTGCCCAGCGCGCGGGCAACGGCGGACGCATCTTGCAGCGAGTGGGGCGAGGTGAAGGCCGAGGGCAGCATGACGCAACGCACGTTGCCCGGGCCAATGGCATCGGCGGCGATGGCTGCGACAAGGGCAGAATCGACACCGCCAGACAGGCCCAGCAGGACCTTGGCGAACCCGGTTTTGCCAAGGTAATCGCGCAAGGACAGGACCATGGCGTGGTAATCCGCCTCATGCGCGGTGGGCAGCAGGGTCATCGGGCCGGGGTTGGCGCGCCAGCCGTCTGGGGTTTGGGTGAAATCCAGATGGGTTATGCAGGTTTCAAACTGCGGCAGTTGGGCGGCCAGCACCCCGCCGGGGTTCAGCACGAAGGATGCGCCATCAAACACCTGATCATCCTGCCCGCCCACCATGTTGAGATAGACCAGCGGCAACCCGGTTTCGACCACCCGCGCCACCATCAGATTGGTGCGCACCGCGGGTTTGCCCCGGTGATAGGGCGAGCCATTGGGGACCAGCAAAATCTCGGCCCCGGTTTCCATCAGGGTTTCGCTGACGTCAGAGTGCCACGCATCCTCGCAAATCGGCGTGCCGATGCGTAGGGGGCCGATGCGGTAGGGGCCATGGATCGGGGCGGGGGTAAAGACCCGCTTTTCATCAAACACAGAATCATTGGGCAATTCATGTTTCAGGATGATCGCGGCGATTTGGCCGTGGTGCAGGATGTAATAGGCGTTGTGCAGGTGGCCGTCGCGGATATGGGGACCGCCGATCCCCAAGGCCGGGCCGTCGCTGCACGACGCTGCCAAATCGTCAATGGCGCGCAGGGCATGGGCGACAAAGGCGGGTTTCAGGACCAGATCCTGCGTTTGGTAGCCTGTGATGAACATTTCGGTCAGGGCGACCATTTGCGCCCCTGCGGCGCGCCCCTCGTCCCAGGCGCGTTTGGCCATGGCGGCATTGGCGTCGATGGCCCCGAGCGTGGGGTTCAGTTGCGCCAGTGTCAGGCGGAAAGTCTGGGTCATGGCGCATCCTATACTGGCCTTCAGTGGTTTTAGCAGGTTGAGCGGCGAGGGAAAGCCTGCGCGCCGCGACTGGGGCTGCGTGGTGCTTGTCAGGTCGGGGGGGGGCGGGTAGGTTTGCGGCAAAACAGGGGGATGCAGGATGCGGGCCGGATGGATCGGGATGGTGGCGGTGGTTCTGGTGGGCCAGTGGTCGGTGGCCGTGGCGCAAGAGGTGGCGACCAAGCAGTATGACGACGGGTCGGTCTATGAGGGCACGTTCAAGAACGGGCGGCAGGACGGCATCGGCACCTATACCCTGCCGAACGGCTATAGCTATACCGGGGCCTGGGTCGATGGCGAGATCATGGGGCAGGGTGTTGCCAAATATCCCAACGGGTCGGTTTATGAGGGCGCGTTCGACAAGGGCAAGCCGGTCGGCAAGGGCAAGATCACCTTTCCCGACGGTGGCACCTATGAGGGGGAATGGACTGCAGGTGCGATGACGGGGCAGGGTGTGGCGCGTTATGCCAACGGGTCTGTCTTTACCGGGAGCCTGGTGGACGGCAAGCATCAGGGGCGGGGCGTGTTGGTCGAGGCGAGTGGCACCAAATATGAGGGTGACTGGGTCGCCGGGGTCAAAGAGGGTCGTGGTCGCGTCACCTATGCCGATGGCACGATTTACGACGGGGCGTTGAAAGCTGGCAAGCGCGAGGGGTCGGGCAAGCTGACCATGCCGGACGGTTTGACCTATGACGGCCTGTGGGCGGGTGGGCAGATCAACGGGATGGGCAAGCTGACCCAGCCCAATGGTGATGTCTATGAGGGCAATTTCGTCGACGGCGAGCGGGACGGGGAAGGCCGTGTCACCTATGGCAATGGCGACGTTTATCAAGGTGCGTTCCAAAAGGACAAACGGCAGGGCAAGGGCAGCTTTACCGCCAAGGACGGCACGCGGTATCAGGGGGCTTGGGTTGCGGGGCGGATGGAGGGGCAGGGGGAAATGACCTATCCTGACGGGTCGGTTTACAAGGGTGCCTTCAAGGCGGATCTGCCCGAGGGGCAGGGCCGCATCACCTATGCCGACAAATCGACTTATGAGGGCGGTTGGGTGGCGGGGGATATCATCGGCAAGGGTCGCGCGGTTTACGCCAGCGGGCTGGTTTATGAGGGAGGTTTTGTCGCGGCCAAGCCCGAGGGTATGGGGGTGGCGACCTATCCGGACGGGATGTCCTATAACGGGCAGTGGAAGGCGGGTCAGCGTGAGGGCGAGGGGGTGGCGACCTATAAGGACGGCACGGTTTATACCGGGCGGTTCGTAGCGGGGGTGCGCGACGGCAAGGGATCGCTGACCGGGACGGATGGGTTCTTGTATGTCGGCGACTGGAAGTCCGGCGTGATCGAGGGGCAGGGGGTTGCGACCTATCCGGGGGGGGATGTCTATGAGGGCACATTCGTGGCGGGCAAGCGTGAGGGGCAGGGTCGGCTGACCTACAAGGCGGGGCAGTTGAGTGAGGGGGTGTGGCGGAATGGGATTTTGACGGCCCCAACGCCGGTGGAGCCGACGCCGGTGGAGCCGGCAGCGCCGGTCGAGGGGGGCGGGTGATTTGGGGGCGTCCAGATCTGGACAGTTTTTGGAATCGTTTGAAATCAATCGGTTGAGTTTCAGAAATTAACCCGGCGTTAGGAAACGCGCTTTGGCGGCAGTGGTTGTCGGGCGGGGTTCTGAGCCTTGTAGGCTGCCGGGGGGGTGGGAACCTTGTCAGAGTGTCTGTTCAGGCTGGCAGCAGGGGCAGACATCTGACAGGTTCAAATCACGACTATGTCCGAAAAATCGAGCGCGGCAAGTGGGCCGAGCACGGCTATCTTGATCGATCTGGCTGCGCCGCTGCCGTCACTGTCATAGTAAAGCGCACCGGTCGAGGTGTTGAAAATCACCCGGTCGCTGGCATCTTGGCCCTTGACGGCCTGGGCCCCTGACCGAAAGGCATCGGCATCCAGCACGCCAAGGCTGCCCAGTTCGGCCATGACAGACAAGGCAAGTTCAATATGATCAATGCCACTGGCAAAATCAGTGATCGTATCGGCGTTGAGGGCACCATTCGGGGCGGTGTCAAACCGAAAGGTATCTGCGCCCACATTGCCTGTCAGAAAGTCCGTCCCAAGGCCGCCGCCCAATGTGTCGTTGCCAGCGCCGCCACTGATTGAATCGGAACCCCGGCCGCCAGACAGCAGATCGGCACCAAAACCGCCCAAAACGGTGTCATTGCCGGCAAAGCCAAGAACCGTATCGTTTCCGGCCAACCCATTGATCAATTCACCCTGCGCCGTTCCGAGCAGCGAATCCGCGACGGATGTGCCAACCACAGCATCGGGAAAATCGAGCGAGAATTCGTAGCCTTCCAGCGTGAGGATGTTTTGGTTGTTGCGCGGAGCGCCGCTGATAACCGAGATATCCCCGGTTGCGTCCATGCTGTGCAGGACGTTTGGAAAAAAATTGAACCCGCCGAAGCCGTCCGGGACCTGAATTGTGGCTTGGAACCAGAGCTTTCCGCCGCTGACGTACAGTCCTTTAACGTCAAGTTCGGGATAGCCGTTGCCAAATCCCGTCACCGCCTCGGCGGTTCCGGTCGGACCGATCCGGTAAAGCGACTGTTGGCCTCCGAAGGGTTGGCCGATGAAGTACACATCATTGCCGAAACCGCAAATATCACTGACGTCGGCAACACCGGTTGTCAGGATACGTTCTACCGAACCATCTGCAGCCACAGTCGATATTGTGGTGCGATTGGTCGCCGTGTTCCGCGTTACGATCATCAAACCGTCTGCATCTGTGTCAAGATAGACGGCCACTTCGTTTGTTGGCAGTGCCACGCGCCGCGCCGCACCAGTTTCCCCAATGCTAAAGAGGCGTCCATCTCGCCCAAAGGGTGACAGGTTAGATGTGATGAACCATGCGCGGTTGGCGAAGGCCTCGACGTCTACTACGCTGTTGACACCGTCGGAAAACACAACCTCTTGCCCGCCACCGGGCAAAACCCGCCACAATTCCTTTATTCCATTGGGAGTGCGCTGATCGCCCAACAAAAACAGTGTGTCATTGACCGCTGCGACGCCATTCTCCGCACCCGGAAAGAAGGGGCGTTCGAAATTGCTGACCTGTGTGAGAGTGCCTTCGGGCGACACACTGAACAGTTCGAGTGTGAGGGCCACAGAGGCCATCACATGGTAAGTGCCGTTGTATTCGAACGCCGTATCAAGTTCATCCGATTCGCCAAATCCATCCCCCCGTGTGCCGCCGGGAAGCTGAGCAAGGGTTTCAACGGTACCGTCCTTGTTCAGACGGGAGACGAAGTACCTATCGTCGAATCCGCCCCCAACGGGTTGGCCGAAGCGAAAGAATTCGACGAAATACAGCGCATCGCCAATCTGTACTGCCGTTTCATTGATTATTCCCCCTTGGAAGGCGCCGTCCGGCAGACGGCCACTGGAGTTGTAGACCTCTTCCACGTCGCCATTCTGAAGAACGCCATAGAACGATACAAGGTTCGTGGCGCCCGCACCGGACAAGCCAAGAAATACCGTATCCACGTCCTGCCCGATAAATGCCACGGTACTCTCCCCCAATCTGAATACTTGATGCCCAAGGGGTAATGGTGCTGGTCGGAGTGAACATCTGTCAAGCCATTTCGGCCCTTGACCTCGGCACGGCCAATGTCAGCCGGATTATCGCAGGGTGATGCGGGTGGGCCGCGCCGTGTTGCCTGATCGGCTGCCGCCCCTTGTAGGATGGGCAATCTGCCCATCTTTGCTAGCCCGCCAGATGCCGCAGCCCTTGCGTCACATCGGTTCGCACGGCCAGCCGCAGCCCCGGTTCATCCCCTGCCTTCAGCGCCGCCAAAATCATCCGGTGATGTTGCGGCACGTCGCGGCGTTTCAGCTTGTCATACAGCGCCCTCATCGTTGGCCCCAGTTGCAGCCAGACGGTTTCGCAGATCGCCAGCATCGCGGGGGTTTGGGCGCGCAAATACAGGGTGCGGTGGAATTCCAGATTGGTGCGGACATAGGCCACGGCGTTATGGGTCATCGCCGCCTCTTGGTTCAGGGCGTTGATTGCGGCCAGTCGGTCGATCAGGGCGAAATGGGCGCGGGGCAGGGCGCGCGAGGCCATTTCAGGTTCGATCAGGGCACGGATGGCGGCCAGTTCCTCGATCCGTTCGGGCGTCAATTCGGGGGTTGAGACGCGGCCGGAGGACGAGATGGTCAGGGCCCCCTCGGCCGCCAAACGGCGGACCGCCTCGCGGGCGGGGGTCATCGAGACGTTGTGCTGGGTCGCAAGGCCGCGCAGGGTGATGGCATGGCCGGGGGCCAGTTCGCCGTGCATGACCTGTTGGCGCAAGCTGCGGTACAGCCGTTCGTGCGCGGGGGCGTTGGGGTCAGCGAGGCGGGGGATTATGGGCATGGGCGCAGGGAAGCACCGGGGCGGGGTTGGGTCAAGGGGCTGATGGCGTGTGTTGGGGGGGCGATGTCGAACAGGGTGGCTTTCTTCTCCCCCTCGGCTGCGTTTAATTTCACCCTGAGGGGAAATCCGGCAAAGGCTGAAGGGGTCAGAACTGATAGCTGTGCAGGTCGCGGCCGTGGGTATGGAGCCATTTGCGCTGGGTTTGCCAGCCGGGATAAAGCCGGGTGACGACCGCCCAGAACGCGTCGGAGTGGTTCATTTCCAGCATATGGGCGACCTCGTGTGCCGTGACATAGGTCAGCACCGCCGGCGGTGCCATGATCAGGCGCCATGAATACATCAGCGCCCCGTCATGCGCGCAAGACCCCCAGCGCGACCGGGTGTCGCGCAGGGTGATCCGGGTGGCCTTGCGCCCGATCAGTCCGGCGTAATGATCGGAGGCGGCGGCGAGGCGATCGCGGGCAAGGATTTTCAGAAAGGCGGCGGTTCTGGCTCCGGCCTGTTCGGGCCTGCCGGGCAACAGCAGCGAATCGCCCGCGATCTGCGGGCTGCGGCCGGTGCCGGGGGTAAGGGTCAGGTGCCGTCCTTCGACCAGAACGGAATTGCCCATGGTCAGGGTGGTTTGCACCGGGCGGCGGGCAAGGGCGGTGCGCAGCCAAACCTCATGACCACGGGCAAAGTCCATCGCCTCGGCCTCGCGGGCGCGCAGGGGCATCGACAGGGTCACGCGCCCGTCAAGTTGCGAAACGCGCAAGGAAAACCGGCTGGATCGGGCAGAGCGACGCAGGGTGATTTCAAGGGGAGGGGGGCCGGGAAGGATGGGCATGGGGCCTCATGGGGGTTGGGGCGCACAATAGCGGGTTGGTGGGGCGACGCAACGGGTGGCAGCGCGCACGGAAAAGCCTTTGACACCCGCCGCCACCTGTGGCAAGGCAGCCGCTTACTGGCACACAGCCCTGAAGGATTGACATGCCCAAGCTTGAATGGGGCACGAAGCGCACCTGCCCGACCACTGGCAAACGCTTCTACGACCTGAACAAAACGCCAATCGTCAGCCCTTATACCGGCGAAGTGGTGGACATTGAGAGCGCGCGCCGCAAGATGCAGGCCTCGGTCATTGCGCGTGTCGCCCCTGAGAAGGACGATGACGTGCTGGTCGATGACCTGGACGGCGATGAAGAGCTGCTGACGCCCGGTGCGGCAGATGACGCCGAACTGGACGACGAGCTGCTGGAAGAAGATGCCGATGACACGGTGTCACTGGACGAGTTGACCGAAGTCGCGGGCGACGAAGAATAGGCAAATTGCAGGTTCATGACGGCCCGGTGTGTCCACAGGATGCACCGGGATGTTTTGTACCAAATTACACGATTATATCTATCGCAATTAACGTTATATCGGAATGGCGCAGGCGATTGGGCCTTGGCGCGTGAACGGGCGGGACACGCGGATGGTCACGACCTTGCTGGTTCCGGGGCTGGAGGGAGCGGGCGAAGGCCGTT
>JANNAF010000084.1:0-1855 GCA_031384005.1 Rhodobacterales bacterium
TGATCGTGATCGAGATGAACCCCCGGGTGTCGCGGTCCTCGGCCCTCGCCTCCAAGGCCACAGGCTTTCCCATCGCCAAGATCGCGGCGAAACTGGCCGTCGGCTATACGCTGGACGAATTAGACAACGATATCACCCGCGTCACACCCGCTTCGTTCGAGCCCAGCATCGACTACGTCGTCACCAAAATCCCCCGCTTCGCGTTCGAGAAATTCCCCGGATCGGAACCCCACCTGACCACCGCGATGAAATCGGTGGGCGAGGTGATGGCCATCGGCCGCACCTTCCACGAGAGCATGCAAAAGGCGCTGGCGTCACTGGAAACCGGCCTGTCGGGTTTTGACGAAATCAACATCCCCGGCGCACCCGACGCCGCCGCCATCACCCAAGCCCTGTCCAAACAAACGCCAGACCGCATCCGTGTGATTGCCCAGGCCATGCGCCACGGCTTCACCGATGACCAGATCAACCAGATCACCGCGTTTGACCCGTGGTTCCTTGCCCGCATCCGCGAAATCATCAACGTCGAAGCCGAAATTCGCCATGACGGCCTGCCCGTCACCGACTACGCCCTGCGGCGTCTGAAAATGATGGGCTTCACCGACGCCCGACTAGCCACCCTGACCGGCCGCGACGAATCCCAAGTCCGCCGCGCCCGCCTGCGCCTTGGCGTCAAACCGGTCT
The DNA here is from genome assembly GCA_031384005.1 of Rhodobacterales bacterium. Lineage (GTDB taxonomy): Bacteria > Pseudomonadota > Alphaproteobacteria > Rhodobacterales > Rhodobacteraceae > Stagnihabitans. The sequence continues at coordinate 685 of JANNAF010000084.1, forward strand.
TCAAGCGCATCGACACCTGCGCCGCCGAATTCGAGGCGCAGACCCCCTACATGTATTCCACCTACGAAGCCCCCGCGATGGGCGATGTGGAATGCGAAGCCCGGCCTTCCAACGCCAAAAAAGTCGTCATCCTCGGCGGTGGCCCCAACCGCATCGGCCAAGGCATCGAGTTTGACTATTGCTGTGTGCACGCCTGCTACGCCCTCACCGAAGCGGGCTTCGAGACCATCATGGTCAACTGCAACCCCGAGACGGTTTCCACCGATTACGACACCTCGGACCGCCTCTATTTCGAACCCGTCACCTTAGAGTCCGTCCTCGAAATCCTGCGCGTTGAACAGGAAAACGGCACCCTGCACGGCGTCATCGTGCAGCTTGGCGGCCAGACCCCGCTGAAACTGGCGCAAGCGCTTGCCAACGAAGGCATCCCCATTCTCGGCACCACGCCCGATGCCATCGACCTTGCCGAAGACCGTGAACGGTTCCAACAACTCCTGCACAAACTCGGCCTCAAACAACCCCATAACGGCACCGCGCGCAGCCGGGATGAAGCCTTCGCTGTGGCAAAAGACGTGGGCTACCCGCTGGTCATCCGCCCGTCCTTCGTGCTGGGTGGCCGCGCCATGGAAATCGTCCGTGATGACGCTCAACTGGAACGCTACATCCGCACCGCCGTGCAGGTATCCGGCGACAGCCCGGTGCTGCTCGACAGCTATCTGTCCGGAGCGATTGAGGTGGATGTTGATGCCCTGTCCGATGGCCGCGCCGTGCATGTCGCTGGAATCATGGAACATATCGAAGAGGCCGGCGTGCATTCCGGCGATTCCGCCTGCTGCCTGCCACCGCATTCACTGACGCCGGAAACCATCGCAGAACTCAAACGCCAGACCGTGCAAATGGCGCTGGCGCTGAACGTCGTAGGCCTGATGAACGTGCAATTCGCCATCAAAGGCGATGATATCTATGTGCTGGAAGTAAACCCTCGTGCATCCCGCACCGTGCCCTTCGTTGCCAAAGCCACCGATAGCGCCATCGCCGCCATCGCCGCCCGCCTAATGGCAGGCGAGCCCTTGTCGAACTTCCCGCTCCGCGCCCCATACGCCACTGGCGTAGGCCCAGATACGCCGCTGCCGCTGGCAGACCCCAACACCCTGGCCGACCCGCAAACCCC
>JANNAF010000005.1:0-1838 GCA_031384005.1 Rhodobacterales bacterium
ATGATAACGGCTATGCCAACCCAGCCCAGACCGTCCGGCAAATCGCCAAAGAACATCCAACCCCACAGCAGGCCCCAAAAGGCAAAGGTAAACTCGAACGGGGCGACCAGCGAGTTTTGCCCGATCCGGTAAGCTTGGGTCAACAAGGTCAGGCCAAAGGCGGCGATAGCCCCACAACTGCACATCAACAGGGCGTCTGTGGGCGTCGGCATCACCCAACCGCGCGTCAGGAACGCAAGGCTGGGGTGCGACGCTGCATCGGCCCCGCCATAGCCATAGACGGCGGCCAAGCCAAGGCTGCAGATCAAAAACGCGTTGTTGCCCCAGAACGCCATTGCGGCAGCCGAATTCACCGCTCCCATCTGCCGGGCAAGTACCATCGAAAGGGCATAGGCGGCACCGCAGAAAATGGGCAGCAAGACGGCCCAATCAAACAGCGCCCCGCCCGGTCGCACCATGATGATCACCCCGCCAAAGCCGATCAACACGGCAATCCAACGGTTCGGCGCCACTTGTTCGCGCAACATCCAGACCGACAATAGCGTGATGAACAGGGGGGCGGTGAAATACAATGCGACGGTCGTGGCCATCGGCAGGGCGGCGAGTGCAAGGTAATAGGCTGTGTAGGCCGCAAAGTTCAGCACCCCACGGCCCAGCATGGCAGGCCAGTTGCGGTTGATCAGCGTGGCATAGGTGCCATCGAACCAGCGGGTGATCAGCAGCATGAAAGGGATCGCCGTCAGCGACCGCAGCACCATGGCCTGATGCAGCGGATAGCGGTCCGAGATCTGTTTCAGGATCAGGTCCTGCACGGAAAAGATGGCGATGCCGCAAACCAGGCAAAGAATGGCGAGGGAATTTTGCTGCAATTTCATCAGTTCAGCCTAGCGGGCCATTGCCGCTTTGCTGGCCCAAATGCGACGTGACGTCAGACGATGAAGATATCGGCAGCCGTCAGATTGACCGCCCCTGTCAGGGTCACCACGGCATAGGTCCCGCCCGACGGAATGTCGCCATTGGGGTCCCACAGCAGGGTCGTCAGATCGTCCGACACGGAATAGGTCACGACAAACTGCGCCGCTGGCCCCGTTGCCGTGCGATATGCCAAAAGGGCAGGGTCCAAAGGCCCGGCTGGCGGCGCGCCGCCGGGCAGAAACATGCCTGCATAGGTCAACTTGTCGACCCCGATTTCAAAATCGGTGATTTCGTGCAGACCCCATTGGTTGCGGGTGAATTCGAAACTGTCTGCCCCGGTGCCGCCGCTGACCTGATCATTGCCGATGTAAAGGTTGATCCGGTCGTTGCCCACGCCGCCAAAGATGGTATCCAACCCGGGACCGCCATGGATCACGTCATCACCAAAGCCGCCATAAAGCATGTCCGCGCCATTGCCGCCATAAAGCCGGTCACGCCCGATATCACCGCGCAAACTGTCGTTTTGCGCTCCGCCAAACAGCAGATCGCCTCCGCCACCCCCAATGCCGGTATCGGCCCCCTCGCCACCATAAAACACATCGCGCAGGGCCCCAAGCGAGGCGATGTCATTCTGTTCGGCCCCGGTGACATTGTAATGTTCGAACCCGGCGATGGTGGACAGCGACCCGTCGTCGACCGATCCGTCAAAGGTATCCACAATGAAATACAGGCTGGATGTGCCGCTGTTGGCCATCAGCGTGTCCGCGCCGTCACCGCCATAAAGGGTGTTGGCGTCGCGGGTCTGGTATTCGACAACATCATCGCCGCCCGCCAGATCGACGAAATTGGCCCCGCCCGCCACGCGGATAACATCGGCCTGATCTGCGCCAATGATGCTGTCATCTCCGTCTCCGGCCGAAACA
>JANNAF010000051.1:0-5006 GCA_031384005.1 Rhodobacterales bacterium
AGGTGGCAATCACGGGCATGGTCCGCGATTTTGGCCGTCAAGAAGAGGCGAAACGGCGGTATCTGGGGGGCAAGGGTGGCTGACCTGCTGCGCCTGAACCTGACCAACAGCATCCTGCCGCTGGCGGTTCTGGTCGCCATGGCCATCGTTTTGCCAGCCATGCTGGCCGGGTCCACGCTGTCGCAGGGGCGGTTGGCGCTGGCGGTCGGGGTGACGGGGCTGGTCGTCTGGACCAGCGGGGCGGTGGTGCTGGCCTGGCTTTCGGCGCAGGTCAATGGTGGCGTGCTGGCCGGTGCGGGACAGTATCTGACACGCTCGGCCCTGTTGGGGTTGATGTGGGGGCCGGTGTTGGCGCTGGTCTGGCTGATGCGGGCACAAGGGGTAGAGCGGCGCCGTGGTTTGCGGATGGGCAGGGGGCAGACATGAAACGGCTGATCGAAAAGGGCCTGATGTTCGGCAATCTGATCGAGGTGTCATCGCCGGCGCTGATCGAACGCTATAACCGCGCCATGAAGGCGCTGTGTGGCCGCGAAACCAAGCTGACCGATTTCCACATCGACCTGTCCGGCTATTCGCCCGAGATTGGCGACGAGTTGGGCGACCCGCTGTACCTGCACCCCAATGCCTGCAACCGCAGTTTCATTCTGCTGACGACGGCGCAAAAGGATGCGCCGCTGCTGAACATGGTATTCTCGACCGCCCGCGCCATGCTGGTGGATTACTTTGCCACGAACGAGGCGCAGTTGTTTGCCCTGACGGCGCGCGATGCGGTGGTGGGCACCCTGCAAAGTGGCGTGTACGAGATGTCGAGCGCGGCCAAGCTGCTGGACATGCGCCACATCACCATCGAGGCGGATACCACGGGCGGCCATGTTGCGGCGGCGGGCAAGCTGACGGGCATGATCGACCGTTTTCGGCGCGAGGCGGACGGCTGGCGCGATGATGTGCTGATTGCCGACATGATCGAACTGGCCCGCAAGACCGGTGATGTGACGCGGGTGCCGGTGGCGCTGGCCGCCAAAACCTATCCGCAGGGCGGTTTCTGGACCTCGCTGTTCGGCGGCGTCTATCTGTTTCGCGATGTCAAATTTCCCGCCCTGATCGCCCGCGACCCGGTGGGTCAGGTGCCAATTTCGCCGGTTTTCACCCTGACGATGCGCAACGAGATTGCCGATTGGCTGACCCGCAACGCGCTGGTTGAACCCATCGTCACGGCGCGGGGCATGGATGCGGGCGCGGTGATCCGACAAAAGATGGATTTCATCCTGGTCGATGCCGCAGACCGGTTGGGGCTGGACATTGGCGATGCGCGCCGGACCGAATTGCGCAAGGTGGCCTATTCCATCGGCGATGCCCTGCCGGATGAGTTTCAGGGCCTTGGCGCCCTGCTGCGCTGGGTCGAGGACAAGGGCGAATGGCCGCGCATCACCTCGGAACACCCGGCCTATTTCTATTCCTTTCGCGCCGTTCCGGGGCCGCAGCGTGACGTTGTGAACATGCTTTTGGCCGAACTGTCGCCGATGGATGTGCGCCAGATGTTCATTGTGCACAAAGAGCTGTTTTATGCCTCTTATGCCCGGTGGTCGGACCGCAAACGCCAATATGTGGCGGATTTTCTGGAACGCGAATACAAGGTCGATGCCCAAGGTGTGCGGCGGTCCCTGTTCGGGGCGGAGCCGGGGATGGACCACGGTGCCGCCACGCCGTCGCGCGATCTGGGGGCGACCGTCGGTCCGTGGGGCGCTGTGGACAGGAGCAGGCGATGATCTTTGGTTGGGTGCGGCTGGCATTTTTCATGTATCTGGGCCTGACCGTCGCCTATTTCCTGACGGCAATCTATTCCCGGTCAGTCCGGCGCGAAAAATTGGAAAAGGCCTGGGACAGTGACCCCGCCCGCGAGGAGGCGCCCCAAGCCGAACGGACCGATTTCATCGAGACAGGCATGGCGCGGTACGAGACGGGGCTTAAAAAGCGGCTGCTTTGGCTTATATTTATCCTGCCGACCGTCGCCTTTGCGGCAACGATTTACTACGTAAACTGGTACTGAAAGGAACGGCCATGTGGACCAAGATCAAATGGGTGCTGCGGATCGCCCTGGTGCTGTTTGTCGGCGCGTTCCTGCATTACACCCTGCCGCAGCGCGATGTCGTGCAGATCATCAACACCTATAACAAGAACACGCCGATCGGGTCGAACTGGATGTTCTATTCGATCGAGGATACCGGCACCGGGGTCGAGACCACCGCCTTTATCCGCGATATCCGGTTCATCGACGCGGTATTCCCGGATGGGAAAAGCGTGATGGTCTACCGCAACGAGGATACCGGCTGGTTCTGGCCGCCCTATTTCAAATGGGACAGCAGCACCCTGCAAGCCGAGGCGCAAAACCTGAAATCGGACAAGACCGCGCCGCAATGGGTCGCGATCACGCATTATGGCTGGCGGATGCCGATATTCTCGATCTTTCCCAATGCCGTTTCGGTGACGTCGGTGACCAGCGCGGATGTCACGCTGATCCCTTGGGTCAACATCGTGATCCTGATCTTTCTGGCGTTCCTGATCTTTATGGTGCGGCGCATGTGGCTGCAATTCCGCGAACGGATGGTCGATCCCGCCGTGGCCGAGGTCGAGGAGGCGGGCGACCGGGCCAAGGGCTGGTTCGGGCGGATGTTCGGGCGGCTGTTTGGGCGCAAGACCTGACAGCCTGACACCGGGAGCAAATCCCCCGGCTGACCGGGTCAGGACCGCAGCGCGCCGCCGGTTGCCTTGCTGACCTTGTCCACGATCTTGGTGGCAACCGCGTCGATTTCCGCTTCGGTCAGGGTCGCGGTGGTGGGTTGCAGGCGCACGGTCAGGGCGATGGATTTCTTGCCCGGCCCCATCTGCGCCTCGGCCTTGTCGCCGGTGAACTGGTCAAAGATGCGCACGCTTTCAATCAGCGCCTTGTCCGCACCGATGGCGGCGTTGACAGCCGTCAGCGCCTCGACCCCGGTATCGACGACAAAGGCGAAATCACGCTCCACCGCCTGCAGGTCTGACAGGATCAGGGCAGGGCGGGTCGGTGTCCTAACCTTGGGCAGCGGCACAGCGGCGATCAGGACGGTAAAGGCCACGGCAGGGCCCTTGACCCCCATTGCGGCCAGAACCTTGGGGTGAACCTCGCCAAAGCTGGCGATGATGTTGGGTCCAAGGCCAATTGCACCTGACCGGCCGGGGTGGAACCATGCGGGCACCTTGCGGGTGATCTGCACGCGGGCGGGGGCGCCCAGCGCGGCCAGAACAGCCTCGGCATCGGCCTTGGCGTCAAAGGTATCCACGGCGCGGCGGGGTCCGTGGGGGTCGCGCGGGGCCGATTGGCCGATCAGCAGGCCGGTCGCCTGCACATGCTGTTCGCCGGGTTCGCCACCTTGGAAGGCCGGGCCAACCTCGAACAGGGCCATGTCACTGAACCCGCGCGCCTGATTGCGGGCGGCAGCCGCCAGCAGACCCGGCAACAGGTCAGGCCGCAAATGCGACATCTCGGACGAGATCGGGTTGTCGACGCGCACCGCATCGGACCCGCCGCCAAACAGGCTGGCGGCAGTCTGGTCGATAAAGCTGTAGGTGACACATTCGTTGTAGCCAAGCGCCGCGATGGTGCGGCGGGCGGCACGTTCGCGGGTTTGCACCTGCGTCAGGATCGGACGTGGCACGCCAGGCACCGGCCGGGTCAGCGGTTTGCCTTGCAGTTTGGTCAATGATGCGATGCGGGCAATTTCCTCGATCAGGTCAGCGTCACCCAGAATATCGGGCCGCCAGGATGGTGGGGTGGCCTGATTGCCGTTCAGGGTGAAACCCAGCGCCTGCAACGTGCGGCGCTGTTCGGGTTCGGGGATGTCCATGCCGACAAGGCTGATCACGCGGGCGGGGTCCAGCGTATAGGCGCGCGTGGTGTCCGGTGCGGCACCATCCTGGGCGATGTCAGAGGCCGTGCCACCGCACAGATCCAGGATCATCTGCGTGGCAAGGTCCAGCCCTTGCAGCGTGAATGCCGGGTCAACCCCGCGTTCAAAGCGGTAACGCGCATCCGAGTTGATTTTCAGCGCGCGGCCCGTGGTGGCCACCGTGATCGGATCCCAGAACGCGGATTCCAAAAACACCTCGGTCGTCTCGGGTGTGCAGCCCAAGACTTCCCCACCCATAATCCCAGCAATGCTTTCCACTCCTTTGGCGTCAGCAATGACCATCATGCTTGGGTCTAGTCGATAGGACTTACCGTCTAAGGCCTCGATTGCTTCAACTTCGTCACTTTTTGCAAAACGGATCTCTAGGCTGCCGAGGATATGCCTCGCATCAAAGACGTGTAGTGGGCGGTTCAGGTCGAAGGTGAAATAGTTGGTGATGTCGACCAACGTCGAAATCGGGCGCAGGCCAATCGCCTTGAGCCGGTCCTGCAACCATTGCGGCGAGGGGCCGTTGGTGACGCCCGAAATGGTGCGACCAGCGAAATGCGGGCAGCCCTTTGTCTTCAACGCCGGATCAATCTGCACCTGCACCAATGACGGGCCAGAGCCCGCAATCACAGGCACCGCCAGCGGTTTCAGCGTGCCAAGACCGCGCGCCGCCAGATCGCGGGCGATGCCGCGGATGCCCAGCGCGTCGGGGCGGTTCGGCGTCACCTTGATATGCACCATCGGGTCAACCGAGGCGGGACGGTTTTCCGCCAGCCACGCCACAAATTTCTGCCCGACCTCGCCCGAGGGCAATTCGATGATGCCGTTATGTTCGTCGCTCAACTCCAACTCGCGTTCGGAGGCCATCATGCCATGGCTTTCGACGCCGCGGATCTTGCCGATGCCCAGCGTCGTGTCGATCCCCGGCACATAATCGCCGGGCTTGCACAGCACCACGGTGATGCCCGCGCGGGCATTGGGTGCGCCGCAAACGATCTGCTTTTCGCCCTCGTCGGTCAGAACGATGCAGACCTGCAGCTTGTCTGCATCGGGATGCTTGGCGGCGGACAGGAC
>JANNAF010000194.1:0-4468 GCA_031384005.1 Rhodobacterales bacterium
GCGGCGGATCGAGGGGCAGGGCGTGCAGGCGGTGACCTTGTGTATTCAGACCCTGCGCTATGTCCGGGCGTTGCATGTCGCGGCCAGCGATCCGGGTGGCGTGTCTGCCGGGATTGCGCGGACCTTTGGCTTTGGCAATCGCCGGGGGGCGATGCAGGTGCAGGCGCAAAAATGGGGTATGCGGGCGTTGGAACAGGCGCTGGCCTTGTTGATTGAGACGGATCTGACGTTAAGGTCGACCTCACGCGCGCCGGCGATGGCGGTGATGGAGCGGGCACTGATCCGCATTGCAATGATGAAAAGATAGGCCATGACCTATACCGTGATTGGATCCGTGCCGACGCGCACTGCCCGCGTGTTGTGGCTGCTGGAGGAGTTGGGGCAGGCGTACACCCATCTGCCCGCGCGGCCCCGGTCAGACGAGGCGTTGCGTGCCAATCCGTCGGGCAAGGTGCCCGCATTGGTGGTGGCCGAGGCGGCGGAAAGTGTGACGCTGACCGATTCGACCGCGATTCTGACATTTCTGGCGGATCGGCATGGTCAGTTCACCTATCCGGCAGGGTCGGTGGAGCGGGCGCGGCAAGACGGGTATCTGATGCTGGTGCTGGACGAAATCGAGGGCCTGCTGTGGGCGGCATCACGCCACAGTTTCATTCTGCCCGAGGCGATGCGTTTGCCCGCCTTGAAGCCCGTGTTGATCTGGGAATACGAGCGCCACATTGAACGGCTGGCCGCTGCGTTGACCGGGCCATTCCTGATGGGCGAACAGATGACGGTGCCCGACATCGTGTTGGCGCATTGCCTGCGCTGGGCATCGGTGGCCAAGTTTCCGGCCCCTGCCCCGGTTTTGGCCGACTATCTGGCGCGCATGACGGCGCGTTCGGCATTCACGCGCGCTATGGCGCGGGGCAACCCCTGATTTCGACGGAATGGCCCTGGCCAATCACTGTAACGATGATGCCGGAGCGGTCCAGCGCAAAGGGGGCCGCATCCTGTGGCACCAGATCGGTGGCGGCGGTCAGGGTCGCGCCGTCACGGGTGGCGGTCGCCTCGGCCACCCAGACGGTCGCATCGGCGGTTTCAAACACCACGGTTTCAGGATTGCCCTGACGCGGCAGGCCGATGCGGGCATCAATGCGCATGCCGTCGGCAATGGGCGACACATCGCAGGCGATAGCGGTCAGGCCAGCCTCTTTCGCGGTTTTGGGGCGTTGGGTCAGGGCGGTGGCGATCAGCGTATCCGGGGCACCGGGGCCGTCCAAGGTGCCCGTCAACGACAGGCCGGCGGGCATGCAGATGTCCTTGCAGATGCCCAGCGCCATATCCAGTTGCAGCACCACGGGTTTGGACGGATCGCGGGCGACCACCTCGACCGGCAGGACGAGGTCATCCAGATAGCCGATGCTGTCGATGCCGTTCAGGGTGATGACCTGCGGGCTGGGCCAGTGCAGGGCCACTGATTTCACATTCTGCGAGCGGGACCAGTCGAACTGCGGCGGTATCCCCGCAGCGCCGGGCGCACGCCAATAGGTTTTCCAATGTGGTGCCAGGGTCAGGTGCAGCGCCGCCATGTGGTGGCCGTTTTCCATCTGCCATCCGTTGCGCAGGGATGCAGCCAGCAGGTCGTCCTGCGACTGGGCAAGTGCGGGGCTGGCGGCAAGCAGGGCGAAGGCGAGAGATTTGATCATGCGGCGACCATAGGGCGGCAGGCGCGCAAGGGGAATTCACATTGCGGCGACTTTTCCGTGAAAGGGGGGGGTGGGGGGCTTGAGCGCAGGGGAAAGTCGTATCAAGGTTTGGGGGTAGCGGTGGGGTGCGATTCGATGGAACTGGCGGGAAAGCTGATTGTGGCCATGCCCGCGATGGGGGATCCGCGCTTTGAACGGTCAGTCATTCTGATCTGCGCCCATTCGGACGACGGGGCGATGGGGTTGATCGTGAACAAACCGGTCCCCGATTTCAGTTTCAATGAATTGCTGGAGCAGTTGAAGATCACGCCCAAAGCAAAGGGCCGCGACATTCGGGTTCATTTTGGCGGTCCGGTGGAACGCGGGCGCGGCTTTGTCCTGCATTCGGCCGATTATGTGGGCGGGCAGGCGACGACGCAGGTGCGTGGCGGCTATGGCATGACGGCGACGCTGGATGTGTTGGAGGCGTTGGCCGGCGGTGGCGGCCCCAAGCAGGCGCTGCTGGCGCTGGGCTATGCCGGGTGGGGGGCCGGGCAGTTGGAGGGCGAGATTGCCCGCAACGACTGGCTTGTCTCTGACGCGGCGGATGAGGTGATCTTTGCCGCGCAGGACAGTGGCAAATGGACCGGCGCGTTGCGGCATATGGGAATTGACCCGATCACCCTGTCGCCCAGTTCCGGGCGGGCCTGAGCGGGGCGGGCCTTAGGCTTGCCTTGGGGCCGGTTGCAGTGGCATGTCGGGTCAGGGGGACGTGACACATGGGCGACGAGCAGGATATGATCACACGGGCGCTGGGCTGGCTGGACCAAGCCGGGCAGATTGCGGCGGGGTGGCTGTTGTCGCCTGCGGCGTGGTCGCAGTTTGGTTTGCTGGCCGTGGCCTATGTGGTCGCGCGGCTGGCCAATGCGCGGCTGGTCCCGTTGATCACCCGCCTGCTGTCGCCGCCTGAAGGCAAGGCCGGGCTGCTGGCCACCACCCGGCGGTTTGCGTTGCGGTTCCTGCCATTGCTGCTGCCGGTTCTGGCCTATGCGTTGACCGCAGGGGGCGAAACCGTTACGCGGTCGTTGTTCGGATCGGGCGAGGTGATAGCCTTTGGCAAGCGGGTGTTCCTGTTTCTGGCCGCGCGGCAATTCGTGGGTCAGGTTCTGACCGACCGGTTCCTGAACCTGTTGGGCCGGTTCGTGTTGATCCCGGTGGCGGCGCTGTATGCATTGGGTGTTCTGGACGACATCACCCTGCGGCTGGAGGAAACCGTGGTGGCGCTGGGCAACATCCGGTTTTCGGCGTTGTCGCTGATACGCGGGGCGATTGCGGGGTCGCTGTTGTTCTGGCTGGGATCGTGGTCGAACCGCCAAAGTGCCAGTTACATAAAGGCGCAGGATGAGTTGCGGCCCGCCACGCGGGAATTGGCGGTCAAGGCGGCGGAACTGGCGATCTTTGGGGCGGCCTTTTTGTTGTTGATGTCGATCATGGGGATCGATCTGACGGCGGTGGCGGTTCTGGGGGGTGCGCTGGGTGTCGGGATTGGTCTGGGGTTACAGCAGATTGCGGCAAACTTTGTGTCCGGCATCATTCTGTTGATAGAGGGCGAGACGACGGTGGGTGACCATGTCGAGCTGGACGGCGGCGAAAAGGGCACCATCGTCAAAATGACGGCGCGGGCCTGTGTGCTGGAAACCTTTGACGGGCGAATGATCGTGGTGCCGAACGATCATTTCATCACGACGCGGGTTGTCAACTATTCAACCGACCGTTCGCCCAACCGGTATGAGGCGGCGTTTTCGGTGAGTTACGACACCGACATGAACCTCGTGCCCGTGGTGGTGGAAAAGGCGGTCGCGGCCCTGCCCTTTGTGTTGACCGCCCCCGAGGGGCCGGAGGTGGCTCTGGTCGCCTTTGGCGAGAGTGCGGTCGATTTTTCGGTGGAATTCTGGGTTTCCGGGGTGGATGGCGGCAAGAACAAGTATATGAGCCCAGTGATGTTCGCGATTTGGAACGCACTGAAAGAGGCTGGAATCGAAATGCCCTATCCCCAACGTGTTGTGCATATGAAGGCCGCGCCAAATGCTTGAACTGGGGGGCGTTGACGCCCTGGTGATCGGCGCGGGGCCCGCCGGATTGATGGCTGCCGAAGAACTGGCCAAGGCCGGGCGGCAGGTTGTGATCTGCGAGGCGAAGTCATCGCCTGCGCGCAAGTTTCTGATGGCCGGCAAGTCCGGGCTGAACATCACCAAAGACCAAAGCTTTCAAACCTTTGCCAAGACCTATGGGTCGACACCAATGGAGCGCGCCTTGCGCGATTTTGGCCCGAGCCAAGTGATGGACTGGTGCCGTGGGCTGGGGCAAGAGGTGTTTGTTGGCACGACGGGACGGGTGTTTCCGCGCACAATGAAGGGGTCACCGCTGCTGCGGGCATGGCTGGGGCGGTTGGGTGCGGCGGGGGTCGAACTGCGGACCCGTTGGCGCTGGACCGGGTTTGACGGCGTCGGGTTTCAGTTTGACACGCCCGAGGGGGTTCAGGTTCTGCGCCCCAAGGTGACGGTACTGGCGCTGGGTGGGGCCAGCTGGGCGCGGCTGGGGTCGGATGCGGCATGGGTGCCGTTCTTGGCTGCCAAGGGTGTGGAGTTCGAAGCATTCGGCCCGGCCAACATGGGCTTTGTGGTGGACTGGTCGCCCTATATGCACAAGTTTTACGGCCAGCCTGTGAAAGGGGCCGCGCTGTGTGTGGGCCGCAAGCGCGAGATGGGCGAGTTTGTCGTGTCGGCCAAGGGGCTGGAGGG
>JANNAF010000196.1:0-2219 GCA_031384005.1 Rhodobacterales bacterium
CTGATCGGGGGCGAGGCGTATTGGCCTTACGGTCTGGCCTCGCTGCGCGACCTTGCCCAGCGCCGGGGCATCGCCCTTGCCGTGCTGCCCGGCGACGGACGGCCTGATCCGGCTTTGGACGCCTATTCCACCTTGCCCAAATCCACGCTGCGGCGGCTGGCAGACCTGTGTGATGCGGGGGGCGCGGTGGCGGCGCAGGCCGCTTTGGCGCAACTGGCCCTTGCCGGGGGGCTGTATGCGCCGCTCGTCGTGGGGGAAAAATCGGTGCCGCAGCAGGGGTTCTATCTGCCCGGGCGCGGCGTTGTGACGGCAATTGAGGGGCAGGGGCCGCGTGTGGCGGTCGTGTTCTACCGGTCCTATCTGACGGCTGCCGACACCGACACGGTCGATGCGCTGATCCATGGCCTGACGACGGCGGGGTTCACTGCCTATGGCCTGTTTGCGCCAACCCTGAAATCATCGGGGGCTGCGGCCTTTGTTGCCGACACTTTGCGCGAAACGCCGCATGTGGCCGTGGTCAATGCCACCGCCTTTTCGGCCCGTGGGGCGGATGGGTCGTCACCACTGGACGCCGCGGGTTGCCCAGTGTTTCAGGTCGCACTGTCGACCGCCCGCCGCCGCGATTGGGCCGGATCGGCACGCGGGTTGTCGCCTGCCGACCTTGCCATGCATGTCGTGATGCCCGAGGTGGACGGCCGCCTGTTTGCCGGGGTGGCCAGTTTCAAATCCCCCGGGCGACGCGACCCCGACCTGCAGTTTTCCCGCTTTGCCCACCGCGCCGAACCCGGGCGTATCGCCGCCGTGATCGACCGGGTCGCAGCCTGGGTCCGGTTGGCGCAAACCCCGGCGGATCAGCGCAGCTTGGCCTTGGTTCTGTCCACCTATCCGGGCCGCGCCTATCAGATGGCCCATGCGGTCGGGCTGGATGCCATTGCCTCGGCCAAGGCCGTTTTGGCGGGTCTGGGCGCCGATGTGGGCGATTTGGCGCAGGATTTGCAAACCCGGACGCAAAGCTGGCCCCTGGCCGATTATCTGACCGCCCTTGAACAATTGCCCCAAACCCTGCGCGATGATCTGATCCGCATCTGGGGCACGCCGGATCAGGATGCCCAGTTTCGCGACGGCGCGTTCCACTTTGCCGCTGTCGCCTGCGCCACCACCATGGTTGCGCTGCAACCCGAACGCGGCCGCCCCGAACAGCGCGGCGATGATTACCACGACCTGTCGGCCACCCCGCGCCATGGCTTTGTCGCGTTTTATCTGTGGCTGCGGGCGCGTCAGACCCATGCGTTGATCCACATGGGCGCGCATGGCACGCTGGAATGGCTGCCCGGCAAATCGGTCGCCCTGTCGGGTGACTGCTGGCCCGAGGTTCTGACAGGGGCTATGCCGGTCATCTATCCCTTTATCGTCAATGACCCGGGCGAGGCGGCGCAGGCCAAACGACGCATCGGTGCGGTCACCCTTGGCCATCTGCCCCCCCCCTTGGCAACCGCAACCCTGCCCGAGGGGTTCAACCAGCTGGAACAGTTGCTGGACGAGTATTCCAACGCCGACGGTCTGGACCCGGCCCGCCGCAACCGTCTGATCCTGCAAATCCGCGATGAGGCGGCGGCACTGGGTGTGGCCGCCGATCTGGGGCTGGCCCCCGGTGCCACCCCGTTCGAGGCGATCACCGCCATCGACCGCTTTGTCTGCGACATCAAGGAAAGCCGCTATGGCGACGGCCTGCATGTTTACGGCGCTGCGCAGGGCGAGGCCGAGGGCCTGCGCGCCGCCCTTGCCGGGCGTTTTGTGCCGCCCGGCCCGTCCGGGTCGCCCAACCGGGGCCGCACCGATGTGCTGCCGACCGGGCGCAACCTTTATTCCGTCGATCCGCGCGCCGTGCCGTCGCGGTCCGCCCATGGGCAGGGTGTCAAGCTGGCCGAAGAACTGATCCACCGCCATTTGCAGGACCATGGCGATTATCCGCGCGGGTTGGTGGTCGATCTGTGGGGGTCGGCCACGTTGCGCACAGCGGGCGTGGATTTCGCCATGGCGCTGCATCTGGCAGGCCTTGCCCCGCGCTGGGATGACGTAAGCGACCGCGTCAACGGGTATGAGGTGGTGCCGATGGCCCTGCTGCACCGCCCGCGGATTGACGTAACCCTGCGCGTGTCGGGTCTGTTTCGCGACATTTTCCCCGGTCTGGCCCAACTGTTCGAGGCGGGCACCCAAGC
>JANNAF010000213.1:0-6603 GCA_031384005.1 Rhodobacterales bacterium
TCGATAAAAGGCATCAGGATGAACAGCATGAAAACAAAGGTGGCGGCATACAGCCCGATTTTTTGCCAGATGTTCAGACGGTCCATCATCATGTCATTTCGCCCCATAATGCCGGTTCACCCGGTTCAGGAAATACATGTAGGCCAGTGAAAACAGCGCCAGCAGCACCACAATCACCACCGCCCGCGCCGCCCCCTCGCCAAACCGCTGCGAGGAGATGGCGACCTTGTAGGTGTCGATGATCAGCGTCGTGGTGGCCCCGCGCGGCCCGCCCTCGGTCAAAATCCAGATGATTTCAAAGCTGTTAAACGTCCAGATGGCAGACAACAGCGCCATAGACACGATGACAGGCATGATCTGCGGTATGGTGATGCGGCGAAACCGGTACCAGCGGCCCGCGCCATCTACCCAAGCCGCCTCATACAAATCGCGGCTGACGCCCTGCATCGCAGCCAAGAAAAACAGCGTGACCATCGGCGTGCCGACCCAGACATCGGTGACGACCGCAGAATAAAACGCGCTGGTCTTGGTCGACAGCAGGGCGATGCGTTCGTCCAGAATGCCAAACTCTTGCAACAGACCCGAGATCAGCCCGAAATAGCCGTTGTACATCCATTTCCAGCCAATCACGCCAATCGCGATTGGAATGACCCACGGCGGCATGATCAGGATGCGGAACAGCGCCTTGCCGGGGATGGCGGCGTTCAACAGTGTTGCGCCAATCAGCCCCATCAACAGCTTCAACGTGACGGACAGGAACATCCAGTAAAACGTCCGGCCCACGGTGTCATAGAACTTTGCGCTGTGGAACAGGTCGATGTAATTGGCCAATCCGATATAGTTTTCGCCGCCCAGTGTGGCATCGGTGAACGACAGGCGAATCGTTTCCAACAGCGGCCATGCGACGATGAACCCGATGAAAACCAGCGCTGGGGCAATCAGCGCCCATGCGAACCACGCTTCTGACAGGCCCCGCCGGGCAGCCTTGGCTTGTGCCGGTTGTGCCGGTTGTGCAGCAATATCGGCCATGCATCCCCCTGATGCGATATTCGGTCCCCATGGCAGTGGGGCCGAATCTGCTTATGCCCTTATGTTACCAAGTCGATTTCAAATTACTACCTAGATAATACCAATAGCGCAAAAAATCTGTGCATCATGCAGTTTTCCCTTGTTTTTGAGTATAAAACGGTGCCTTCTGCCGCAAGTGGTCTGGTTTGGCTGCATAAAACAATACCAATGATGGCGCCCTATGAACAGCTTGACCCCCGCCCAAATCTTTACCCCGGACCGTTGGTACCGCAGCGGTCACGGCCCGCGATACACGCAACTGTACCGCCACCTTGCTGCCGTGATCAGTTCCGGTGCGCTGGAACCCGACTCGCAATTGCCCCCCGAACGCGAACTAGCAGATCTGGCCGAGGTCAGCCGCGTTACCGTCCGCAAGGCTGTGGCCCAATTGGTGACGGACGGTGTGCTGGAACAACGGCGCGGCGCGGGCACGTTTGTGCGTCCGCAGCCGCCCAAGATGGAACATTCACTGTCCGCGCTGCTGTCCTTTACCGAATACATGCGCCAACGCGGCAAAACCTCGACCAGTCAGATATTGCGGCGCGGTTTGTTCTTGCCCAGCCCGGATGAACAGATGGCCCTTGGCCTGCCCGGCACCGACCGGGTGGCGCGGGTGGAACGTCTGCGCAGCGCCGATGGCTTGCCGATGGCACTGGAATGGTCATCGCTGCCGCAGGATATTTTGCCCGAACCGGAACGGGTTGAAACCTCGCTGTATGATGTGCTGCGCGCGCAGGGCAACGCGCCCACCCGCGCCGTGCAGCGCATCACGGCGGTTAATCTTGCGGCCCCCGATGCGACCCTGTTGCACCTGCCCGAAGGTGCCGCCGCCCTGCGCATTGACCGGACCGCCTATCTCCCCTCGGGCCGCCCGATCGAGTTTACGCGCGGCCTGTACCGATCTGACATCTATGACTTTGTTGCCGAATTGCGGTTGGAGCCAAAATCATGAACCTGACCTTTGACGCCCGCATCGTGGGGGCCGAGATAAACTGCGAAATAGGCTCTGACACTGCCATTTCCGCGCCAACCTTTTGCTGTTCCAACTTTGTCCCGTCGCGTGTTGTGTCGGGCGGAACGCTGGTGCGCACCGTGGCAGGCTATACCGAGGTGGCCTTGCCAAACATCCCCGCAGGTGGCCGGGTCAGGTTTGTCATGGCCTATGTCGAACCGGGTTTTCAGCCCAAAAACCGGGCTTGGCTGCCGCTGGGACCCTACCTGCGCACCAAAACCGGGCTTATCCCGTTGCCCGCAACTGAAACCGGGGTCAGGGTGGATCAGCCGCCGCCACGACCTTCCGTTGCCGTTACCGGGCTGCGCCTGATCCCCCAGCCAACCCATTGGCAACCCGGCACCGGGACCGTCGCCACCCTTGGTTTTGCCAGTGCCGATGCACGGTTTGCGGCGGTGGATGCGCTGGCGGGTCGGATGAACCTTGGCGCCTTCTTGGTACCGGGCGGTCTGCCGATCACTGTAAAAACAGACCCTGACATGGCCCCAGACGCCTACTGCCTTGT
Source organism: Rhodobacterales bacterium (assembly GCA_031384005.1). Taxonomy (GTDB): domain Bacteria; phylum Pseudomonadota; class Alphaproteobacteria; order Rhodobacterales; family Rhodobacteraceae; genus Stagnihabitans. The sequence goes on from JANNAF010000213.1 coordinate 2,586, forward strand.
AATTTCGGCCAGCGGGGTCACGCTGCTCAATTCCGATGATCAGGGTCTGTTTCGCGCGGCGATCACCCTGCTGACCCTGCGCCAGACCCATGACGGGGTGCTGCCCCTTGGCACCATCACCGACGTCCCCCGCTTTGGCTGGCGCGGTCAGCATCTGGATTGCGCCCGGCATTTCTATACCGTCGACACTCTCTTGCGCCTGCTGGACCTGATGGCGCTTTTGAAACTCAATCGGTTCCACTGGCACTTTTCCGATGACGAGGCGTTTCGGGTCGAGGTCGACACCGCGCCCGCGCTTTGGCAAAAAACCGTGATCCGGGGCGAGGGGTGTCTGGTTCCCGGCGTGTACGGCGGTGGCATCCGGGCTGGCGGCAGCTATTCCAAGGCGGATGTCGCACGCATCCTGTCCCACGCCGCCGCCTTGCACATTCAGGTCCTGCCAGAGATCGAGGTGCCTGCCCACGGCTATGCCCTGAACATGGCCCATCCGGGGATGCGCGATCCGGGCGACAACAGCCTTGCCATCTCGGTTCACGGCTATCCTGACAACGTGATCAACCCGGCCATGCCCGACACTTGGGCCTTTTTAGAGCCGCTTGCGCTGGAGGTGGCTGCCATGTTCCCCATCGGCATCCTGCATCTGGGCTGTGACGAACTGCCCCCCGCCGCGTGGAGCGCGTCGCCAAGGATCGAGGCGCTGAAGGCCGAACATGGCCTGCAAACCCGTGACGATGTGCAGGGTTGGATGATGGCACGGTTGGCCGGGTTCCTGCAGGATCACGGCATCCGGTCCGCCGCATGGGAAGAGGCGGCCAAGGGGTCCAACGGCGGCTTGGGCCACGGTGCCCTGTTGTTTTCATGGACCGGGCAGGGCCCCGGCATTGCTGCCGCACGTGCCGGATATGATGTTGTGATGTGTCCGGCGCAGCATATCTACTTTGACATGGCCCATAGCCCGTCGCCCGAGGATTGGGGCGCCACATGGGCGGCCACGGTCGCACTGGAAGATGTCATGAACTGGCAGCCCGTTCCTGTCGGGGCCGAAGATGTGGCCGATCACATTGTTGGCGTCCAAGGCTGCTTTTGGTCCGAATTCACCACCCGCGACGCCGAGATGGAGCCGATGCTGGCCCCCCGGATTCTGGGTCTGGCGAACAAGGCGTGGGACAGCCACGACGCGCTGGATGGGTCGGGCCTGCGGGCCTTGGCGCAGTGCTATGGACCGCTGTTCGACCTGATCGGTTGGCAGCGTCACAAGGGGGCGTGACGGCCCATCGCCCGCGCGACCAGCCGCGCCAACCCGATCTCTGCCTGCCGCAGGTCGTGCAGGCTGGTTGCGGACGATTTCATGCCCTTCAGCGCGGCAAAGATCGTCCCGGCCAGCGCCCGCGCGGGCCCCAGATCGGATGGCACATCATGCGCCGCCAGCCAGCGCGCGATCAGATCGGTCATCTTGGCCTCACCCGCCAGCGCAAGGTCCAGTGACACCGCAAACCCCGCATCCAGCAGTTCGGACCCATGCGGCGTTGACAGAACCGCCTCCATGAACTTGCCGTCCTTGGCCACAAAACTGGCGTACAGAGCCTGTTCCATGGTCTGATCGGGGCGGTTCAGGGCAGTTTCCATGTCCAGCAATGCCTGATCGAAATACCGCAGGGCCAAGGACCGAAAGATGTCCTCTTTGCTGCGGAAATGCAGATACAGCGCCGTGCGTGACAAACCCGCCGCCCGCGCTATATCGTCCATAGAGGTGCGTTTGTACCCATAAGCCGCAAAGGTCTGAAACCCTGCGTCAAGAATCGCGTCCTGCCTTGCTGCACCGTTGCCAAGTTCGTTCATGCTGGCAAACTGACAAAACGTCACCAGAATGTCAATTGACACGCTGACACTTTGCATCCATTTTGTCATTACGTTGGACAGGAGCCCGCTATGCCGATAACCCTCACCGTAAATGGACAGTTGCAGACCCTGGATCTGCCCGATGACATGCCCCTGCTGTGGGTACTTCGCGACGGGTTGAACCTGACTGGCACCAAGTTTGGCTGCGGCATCGCGTCCTGCGGCGCCTGCACCGTGCATCTGAACGGTGAGGCGGTTCGGTCCTGCCAGGTGCCGCTGTCCGATGCGGCGGGCGCACAGATCACCACGATCGAGGGCCTTGGAAACCCCGCCGCGATGCATGCGGTGCAAGAGGCCTGGGTGGCCGCACAGGTCGCGCAATGCGGTTACTGTCAGTCCGGCCAGATCATGCAGGCCGCTGCCCTTTTGTCCACCACCCCAGACCCGACCGACGCCGATATCGATGTGGCGATGGAGGGGAACCTGTGCCGCTGCGGCACCTATCCCCGCATCCGCGCCGCCGTAAAAGACGCCGCTCAACGCATGAAAGGGGTCTGACATGGCCAGCATCGGAAAAATCGCCCGTCGCACGTTTCTGTTCGGGGCGGTTGCCCTTGCCGGTGGTGCCGCCTTTGGCTGGTGGAAATACAAGACCCCCTATGGCAACCCGTTGGCCGGGCTGGCGGGATCGGCGACCCTGAACCCCTATGTGTTGATTGACGCCACTGGCGTGACCCTGATCGCCCCTCGTGCCGAAATGGGCCAAGGCATCCACACCACCCTTGCCGCCCTTGTGGCCGAGGAGATGGATCTTGATCTGGCCAGCGTCCGTGTCATCCACGGCCCCGCCTCGGCTGCCTATTTCAACGCAGGCCTGCTGCGCGAAGGCGTGCCGTTCCAACCGATCGACGATTCGTGGCTGGCAGGTACGATGCGCGACGCAATGGCCATTCCGGGCAAATTTCTGGGCCTGCAACTGACCGGTGGATCGTCCTCGATCATTGATGCCTATGACAAGATGCGCCTTGCCGGGGCCGCCGCCCGCGCTGCCCTGGTGCAGGCCGCTGCGACCCGTCTGGGCGTTGCCGCCGACACCCTGAAAACCGAAGGCGGCGCCGTTGTGGCTGCCGATGGCACCAAACTGACCTATGTCGAATTGGCCGGCGACGCCGCCAATGTGTCCCTGAACGCCGTACCAGAGCCTAAACCCCGCGCGGAATGGCGCATCCTTGGCAAAACCCAGCCCCGCGTTGACATGGTTGCCAAGGTGACCGGCACCGCGGCCTTTACCGCTGACCTGCGCCTGCCGGGCATGCGCTTTGCCACGGCCCGCACCAACCCCCACCTTGGGTCTGCGATGAAATCTTATGACGCCAGCGCCGCCGAGGCGATGCCGGGTGTTGAACAGATTGTCGAAATTCCCGGTGGCGTGGCTGTCGTCGCCACCTCGACATGGGCGGCGTTTCAGGCGGCAGATGCCATCACCTTTGATTGGGACGCCGCCACCTATCCCGCCTCCTCCGCCGCGATCACCCAAGTGCTGACCGACAGCCTGTCCCCCGATTTTCAGGACAGCCGCAACCGCGATGATGGCGACGTCGATGCCGCCCTGACTGGGGACATCTTTACCGCGGCCTATTCGGTGCCCTATCTTGCCCATGCCACGATGGAACCAATGACCGCCGCCGCCCTGTTGCAGGACGGCCGCCTGACGGTCTGGGCTGGCAACCAATTGCCGACCCAAGTCCTGAAAGAGGGGGCAACCCTGACCGGCCTGCCCCAAACCGCGATCAGCGTCGAAACCATGTTGATGGGCGGCGGCTTTGGTCGCCGGGCCGAGATGGACGTGATCAAGCAGGCCATCACCGTCGCCATGGCGGTGGAGGGGACCCCGGTTCTGCTGACCTGGACGCGCGAAGAGGACATGACCCACGACATGTACCGCCCCGCCGCCCTTGCCCGCGTCAGGGCACGCGTCGATGGCGGGTTGATCACTGCCTTTGATCTGTCCACCGTGTCATCCTCTGTGATGGAAAGTCAGGGCGGGCGTCTTGGCTTTTCCATCCCCGGCCCCGATGCGGCCATCGTGCAGGGTGCTTCGGATCAACCTTATACCTTTGCCAATTACCGCGTCACGGGCTACCGCGCGCCGGTGATGGTGCCGGTCGGGTCGTGGCGG
>JANNAF010000222.1:0-4712 GCA_031384005.1 Rhodobacterales bacterium
CACGGCACCGCCAATCCGATGACCGCCCACAAGTCGGGCCCGCTGAAGGGGACCGCTGCGGTGCCGGGGGACAAGTCGATCTCGCACCGGGCGCTGATCTTTGGCGCGATGGCGGTGGGCGAGACGCGGATCACCGGGCTGCTGGAGGGGCAGGACGTGCTGGACACGGCGAAGGCGATGCAGGCTTTTGGCGCGGTGGTGCTGCAACAGGGGCCGGGGGCGTGGACGGTGCAGGGTGTGGGTGTCGGCGGGTTCAGCGAGCCTGCGGATGTGATTGACGTCGGCAATTCAGGCACCGGGGCGCGGTTGATCATGGGGACCATGGCGACGACGCCGATGACGGTGACGTTCACCGGGGATGCCAGTTTGCGCAAGCGCCCGATGGGGCGGGTGACCGACCCGCTGAGCCTGTTCGGCACGCAGGCATATGGCCGCAAGGGGGGCCGTTTGCCAATGACGCTGGTCGGGGCGGCCAATCCGGTTCCGGTGCGCTATACGCTGCCGGTGGCCTCGGCGCAGGTGAAATCGGCGGTGCTGCTGGCCGGTCTGAATGTGCCGGGCCAGACCGTGGTGATCGAGCGTGAGCCGACGCGCGACCATTCAGAGCGGATGCTGCTGGGCTTTGGCGCGCAGCTGACGGTTGAAAAGACGGCGGTGGGCAATGTGATCACCCTGACCGGCCAGCCCGAGTTGCGGCCCCAGACGGTGGCCGTGCCGCGCGACCCGTCCAGTGCGGCCTTTCCGGTATGTGCCGCGCTGATCGTGGAGGATTCGGACATTTTCGTGCCGGGAGTCAGCCAGAACCTGACCCGGAATGGTCTTTATCTGACATTGGTGGAAATGGGCGCGGATATCGAGTTTCAGAACCCGCGGACCGAAGGCGGCGAGCCGGTGGCCGATTTGCGGGTGCGGTTTACCGGTGAGATGAAGGGGATCGAGGTGCCACCCGAGCGGGCGCCGTCGATGATTGACGAATACCCGATCCTGTCGGTGGTGGCGGCCTGTGCGACGGGCCGCACCGTGATGCGCGGCGTCAAGGAGTTGCGGGTCAAGGAAAGCGACCGGATTGACGCCATGGCGCGGGGGCTGGAGGCCTGCGGCGTCCGGGTTGAAGAGGACGAGGACACGCTGATCGTTCACGGCATGGGGGCGGGCAATGTGCCGGGTGGGGCGACCTGTGCGGTTCATCTGGATCACCGCATCGCGATGTCGTTTCTGGTGCTGGGGATGGCGGCCAAGCGGGCGGTGTCGGTTGATGACGCCTCGCCCATCGCGACATCGTTTCCGATTTTCGAAGGGCTGATGGCGGGGCTGGGTGCCAGCCTGACGCGCGGGTGAACTTGTAGGATGGGCAGTTCGGCTTTTCCCATTGTGGGAAAAGTCGGTTTGCCCATCTGGGTTGCAGCAGCAGGGGGGGCGCGATGCGGGGCAGGTGGTATCATTGGGCGTTGCCGATATCGGCGGCGCTGGCCTACGGTGTTTTGGTCTTGTGGTTTGGTCCGATGGTCGATGCGGGTGGTTTGCCGCCGTTTGATCTGCGTCCGCTGGGCTATTCCCCTGACGAGGTCCGCGCATTTTTGCGGGCGCTGACCGCTGAGGGCATGGCCGCCTATCTGGGCCCGGTGCGCATCACCGACACGGTTTTTCCTGTGCTGTTCACGGTCACCTTATGTCTGCCGCTGCGCGGTTGGGTGCCGACGCTGCCGGCGTTGGGTTACGGTGGGTTTGATCTGGCCGAAAACCTGATGGTGGCCCGTTTGTTGCGGGCGGGGCCGGATGGGCCCGAGGGCGCGATGCGGCTGGCCTCGGGGTTGACGGTGGTCAAGTTCGCGGCGCTGGTTTTGGCGGTGATCCTGGCGGCCCGTGCGCTGTGGCGGGCTTGGCCACGCCGCTGACCCGGCTGTGTGCGGTGGTTTTGCGTGGCAGGTGGCGGTTTGGCGCTGTAGGAAACAAAAACCCCTGGTTGGGGACCCAAATAACCGGAGTTTTCCCATGAAGTTTTGTGTCGCCATTGACGGGCCTGCGGCGGCGGGCAAGGGCACCATCGGGCGGGCCTTGGCCGCGCGGTTCGGCTTTGCCCATCTGGACACCGGGCTGTTGTATCGGGCGGTTGGGGTCAAGGGTGGCGACCCGGTGGCTGCGGCAATTGGCCTGACGCCGGCCGATCTGGAGCGTGACGATTTGCGGTCGTTGGCGGCGGGGCAGGCGGCGTCCCGCGTTGCTGCGATCCCCGAGGTACGCACCGCGCTTGTCGATTTTCAGCGCCGTTTTGCCGATGCCGAGGGGGGCGCGGTGCTGGACGGGCGTGACATTGGCACGGTGATCTGCCCCGGGGCCGACGTAAAGTTATATGTCACGGCCACGGCGCAGGTCCGCGCCACCCGGCGCTGGCGCGAGTTGGGCGGTGACCCCGCACAGGTTCTGGCCGAGGTGGTCGAGCGCGACCAACGGGATATGGAGCGCGCCACCGCCCCGCTGCGCCCGGCCGAGGATGCGGTTTTGCTGGACACGTCGGTGATGACCATTGACGCGGCGGTGCAGGCAGCGGTTGATGTGGTTTTGGCACGGCGGGGGGGCGCGTGATGCAGATTTCGGATCTGAGGGACAAGGCAGTTCTGATCACGGGGGCGTCGACCGGGATTGGCGCTGCCGTTGCGCGGGAATTTGCCCGGCAGGGCGCGTGGGTCGGGTTGCATTATAACGCCTCGGCTGATGCCGCGCAGGCGCTGGCGTCTGAAATCACGGCGGCAGGTGGGCGTGTCGCCTTGATACAGGCCGATATGTCCAATGGGGCCGGGGCGCGGTCGGCGGTGGATCAGGCCGTTGCGGCCTTTGGTCGGTTGGACGGATTGATCAACAACGCCGGCGGCATGGTGCGGCGGGTGTCCTATGAGGCGGCGACCGAGGCGGATTATGACGAGATCATGGATCTGAATGCGCGGTCGGTTCTGGTGGCCTGCGGTGTGGCGATCCCGCATTTGAAGGCAAGTGCCAAGACCTCGGGGACCGGGTTTATCATCAACACCACCTCGATTGCGGCGCGCAATGGGGCGGGCGGCGGGGCGGGGCTGTATGGGTCGTCCAAGAGTTTCGTGTCCAACGTCACGCGCGGCATGGCCAAGGAGTTGATCCTGTTCGGGATTCGGGTGAACGCGGTTTCCCCCGGCGTGATCGACACACCGTTTCACGAACGCTATTCCACCGAGGCGCAAATGACCGCCATGGTCGCGACCATCCCGCAGGGCCGGGCCGGGGTGGCGGCGGACTGTGTGGGGGCGTTCCTGTTCCTCGCATCAGCTGCGCTGTCGGGGTATATCATCGGGCAGGTGATCGAGGTGAATGGCGGGCAATTGATGCCCTGAGGCCGTCATTTCGGGCTGGTGAACTGTGTGTCCCAAAAGCGCTGGCTGGCCAGTTCGCGGTAGCCCATGGTCCATGCGTGGCGGTGGTGGCGGTAGCGCAGGGCAAGGCGGGTCATGGACCACAGCATCCGGGCGATTTCACGCGCAAAGGCAGGTTTGGAATGGGTCAGGCGCAGGACGCTTTGCCCATCCTGTGACACCAGGGTAATACTGGCCGCGCCCAGATAATGCCGGAGGCGCGGGTTGTCTGACTGGTGCAGGACAAGGTCATTGCCCCACCGTCCAAAGAACGGCAGCAACAGCCCGTTAAGGGTCAGGGCCATCAGCGGTTTGAACCAAGGTGCCGCGGGGTTCAGGCGCAGGCGGGGTGCGGGCAGGGGGACGGGGGCAGGGTGCCAGACCTCGACCCGGCGCATGGTCAGTTGGGTGCGGCGTTCGGCACAATCGGGGTGGGTGGCAAAATAGGCGGGGCCTGTCAGCACGTCGCGCAGGGCGAGGTTCAGGGCCTGCAGCGATTCGGGGCGGCACTGGATCAGGCAGCGCAGGAACAGGATGGCGATGCCTTTGAACAGGTTCAGCGCACGGCGGGGCAAATCGGGCAGCGCCAGCGACAGGGATGCAGTGCTGCGCAGGTCAAGGTATTGCACCAGGGGCGTTTCCTTGTTCGGGAAATCGGTGTCCTGATAGGTGATCACACCGGGCAGGGTGGTGATGTGAAACGGGTTGGTCAGGCAAAATCCGACATCATCACCGCGCACGAAATAAGGAAAGGGCCAATGGCGGACCTGTTCCAGCGCGAAGGCGAAAAACCAGAAGGCGCCGTAGTGGTTGGGGGGCGGGGTCAGGGATGCGGCCTCGACCGTGGACAGGGCGGCGGGATCCGACAGGTTGCCGTCGCGCGACAGGGGGCGGCACAGGCCCGCGAAATAGCCACCGTTTTCCCACAGTTTATGCGGTTCATCGGCCCGCATCAGCGCCCCTGCAATGCTGGTGGCGGGGTCGGTGGCATGGGCCAGAAAGGTCCAGACCCGGGTGATCGAGGTCATGTCGGTGGCGGCATCGTCATCCATGAACAGGCAGTGGGTGGCGTTTGTGGTGTGGGCCTGCGCCAATCCACGAGCAAAGCCGCCCGCACCGCCAAGGTTGCGGTTGGGGATCACGGTGACCTGTGGCAGGGGCGGCAGGGTCAGGTTCTGGCCATTGTCGATCAGGTACAGGTGCAGGTGGGGTGCCAGCGGCGTGTCGGCCAGATACCGGGCAAAGCGGTGGGCGGTCGCAGTGGCGGCGGTTTGGCGGTTGAAGGTGGTGATGATCAGCGCCAGTTGCGGCTGGCGTTTGGGGGCCTCGGTC
>JANNAF010000240.1:0-3561 GCA_031384005.1 Rhodobacterales bacterium
GTTCGATGTCTCTCCAGGCAAAAACAGCACCAAAATCTCTACCGTCGGGCGAAAACTCGGCAATGTTGGCGTCCTTCAGTCGGAAGGTCAGGCTTTGCCAGCTTTGACCCAATAGCAGGGCAAGGTTGCGCAGCGTGGTAACCCGAACACCCTTTGCCGCGCTGCGGGGCAATCGGCAAAGGAGGCGGTTGATACCGGGCGGCTGGCTTCCGTTTTTTGGCTGACGTGCGGATCAGCCTGGCGCGGCAACCGCTGTGGGGCCGATTTGCGGCCTATTGTGACCGGGTCACGGGCAGCGCCGAATACCCACCACGTCCGCAAACCCATGTGCGGACCGGGGCAGGGGCGTGACCATCGGGCCAATCCAGCAGGACCAGATCGGCGCGCAGGCCCGGCGCGATGCGTCCCCGGTCGGTCAGGCCCATGGCGGTGGCGGGATTGGCGGACACCAGTTTCCACAGCGCTGGCAGTGGCGCCACCTTGTCAGCGCGCAACCTGACCATCGCCCCCAGCATGGCCGGATAATAGTAGTCGGACGCAAGGATATCACACAGGCCGCGCGCAATCATTTGACCCGCGCCGGGACTGCCCAGATGGCTGCCGCCGCGCATCGCATTGGGCGCACCCAGCACAATTGGGTCGCCTGCCGCCTTTGCAGCCAGAAAGACCCGTTCATGCATCGGAAACTCGGCGATATGCGCGCCCAGTCCGCGGTAATAGGCGCGGGTTTCCAACTGGCTGTCGTCATGGCTAAGCATCGGTGCGGCGTGGCTGCGGGCCAGTGCCGCGATGCGGTCGATATGACCCTGCACTGCGCCGCGCCCGGCCCAGACGCTGGCAATCAGCGCCACGAAATCGGCCGTGGTCATGTGGGACCGCTTGGCCCGCTCGGACATCTTGCGCAAAAAGGCGTCGGCGGTCAGATCGGTGACGGGGTAGTCCTCGATATGGTCAAAGGGCCGGTCGTGTATGGCGATTTCGGGGTGCAGCAGGGCAGGCGTGGTATGGTCGTTGAAGGCCAGTGCCGGGCGGTCCGGCCCGGCAAGAACATGGGCAATCAGCGGTTCGGCCTGCGGGCAAAAGGTTTCCCAGCGCAACTGGATGCGGTTGTCAGTGGTCAGGCGCGGGCGCAGCGCCTCCAGCGCATGCACCACCTGCCAACCGGTGTCCACGCTGCGCAATCCCGGTTCCCACGACAGGGTCAGCGCGTGATAGGCGGTGGCAATGCCATTGGCGGCCAGTTGTCGGTCGGTTTCCAGCAGGGCGGCCTCGGTCGGGACGGTGACGCCGGGGCGCGGCATCAACTGGCGTTCGAAGGCATCGCCATGAATGTCAACAAAGGCGGGGGCCAGAATACGACCTGCACCCGACACGAGGACCGCCCCGTCGCGCGCTACGTCGATGCCGGTGATGAACCCGTCCTCGATCCGGACATTGGCCGTCTCGACCCGGTCGTCCAGGATCAGCTGCGCGCCTTCAATAAACTCGGCTGTCATCCGACCCTCTCGGCCAGCAGGTGCCAGTGCCACGAACCGGGCTTGTCATGAACACGGTCGAACAGGGTGAACACCTCAAACGCGGGCATCAGCGCCAACAGGTCGGCGGCGCTGCAAAAGTAATGCGGATGCACCTTGTCGCCCGGGCCGTCAAAGGTCCAGGTGTTGCGGCTGATTTCGCGGCCCGGCGCGCGGGCCCGCTCAATCGGAACCCGGCGGGCTGACAGCATGGTGGCCATGAAGCTGCCGCCTACGCGCGTGACGCGGGCAATCTCGGCCATGGTGCGGCGGACCACGGTTTCGTCGCCGTGATAGATCACGTTCCACGACAACACATGATCGAACTGCCCTGCGTCGAACGGCAGTTCGATCATCGGGGCCAGTGCGGTTGCAATGTCCAACCCCTGCGCCCGCGCTGCCGCGTCAATCGCCGTCACGGCGGCCTGCGCTGCGTCCAGCGCGGTCACATGGTGCCCCAGCGCGGCCAGCGCCAGCGCGTGACGCCCAATCCCGGCGCCAAGGTCCAGAATGTGGCTGCCGGGGGCCAGGTTGCGGGCATGGTCCAGCACCCAAGGCTCGGCCGTGGCCCAGGGCGAATTGGCATCGGCCTGCTGCCATTCGGTGTTCCAGTATTGGTGGGCGGTATCGGTGGTCATATCAGCTTTCTGCGGATCCAGCCCGAGCCTTGCTCGACGGCGATGACAAGAACCAGCATCATCAGGATGATGGCCAGCGCCTCGTCATAGTTGAACAGGTCAAAGGCCACCTTCAGGTCAACCCCGATGCCGCCTGCACCAACCAGACCCAGCGCCGCAGACCCGCGCACCGATTTTTCCAGCGCGAACAGCGATGTGGCGGTAAAGGATGGCAGGCAAGCCGGAAAGACCGCCGACACGATGGTGCCCAAACGGCTGGCCCCGATTGCGCGCAGGGCGTCCTGCGGGCCGGGGTCGGTCTCCTCCATCGCCTCGGCGAAGAAACGGCCGGCAAAGCCGATCTTGTCCACCATGATCGCCATGACACCTGCGGCGGGACCAAGCCCGACGATGATGATGAAGATGATCGCCCAGACCAGATCGGGCACTGTGCGGAACAGCGCAATCACCGCCCGGGCGATGTGGCGCACCAAAGGGTGCGGCGACAGCCGGTCAGTGGCCAGAATGGCAAAGGGGATGGCCAGCAGCAGGCCCAGAAAACAGCCCGCCACCGCCATTTGCAGCGTTTCCAGCAGTTTCCAGCCAATCGGCTCGATCCGGGTGAAATCGGGCGGGAACATCTGCATCAACATGCCGGACGGGGCAAACAGGCGGGCAACACCGCGGCTTAACTTGTCCAGCGCGGGCGCTGTGGCGGCAAGCGATGAGACGACCAGCGCCAGCACCAGCAGAATGGCCACATATTCCGGCAGGCTGCGATGGCTGAACCGGGCGGGCGGCGCGGGCAGGTCGGTCATGACGGCTCCTGATGGTCGAAAAAGCGGCGCAGCCCTGCGGCGTCGGCCGTGGCTGTGGCCAAGTCCAGCGCAATATGGCCTTGGGAAAGGCCAAGAATACGGTCGGAAAACGCCAGCGTATGTTCCAGCCGGTGCGAAATCATCAACAGCGACAACCCCTTTTCCCGCACGAGGCTTAGGAGCAGCGCCATCACTTCCTCGCCCGTTTGGGGGTCAAGGCTGGCGTCGGGTTCGTCCGCCAGAATGAAGGCGGGGCGCTGCATCAACATGCGGGCAATCGCCACGCGCTGTTGCTGCCCACCCGACAGGCTATCCACCCGCGCCACGGCCCGGTCGGCCAAACCGACACGGTCAAGGCATTGCATCGCCTCGGCCCGCACGTCGGACGGGGCCAGCGCCTGAAACCACGCCCGCGGACCGGACAGGCGCGACTGCACGCCGTGGATCACATTGGACAGCACCGACAGACGTGGCACCAGATTGTGACGTTGCCAGACGATGCCGACCTGCGCGCGAAACGCCCGCAAATCGCGCGGGGTCAGCGCGCACACGTCGCGGCCCAGCATCTCGATCCGGCCACCCGTCGGTTCGGTCAGCCGGATCAGGCATTTC
>JANNAF010000131.1:0-22141 GCA_031384005.1 Rhodobacterales bacterium
GCGCAAAGGCGAGACCCAATCCGCGGGCGGCCCCGGTCACAATCACGCGCTTGCCCGCCAGCCCAAGGTCGGTCATGTCTGCCCCAGATAACGGGAAAGCGATTGTTCGGCCTGCAACGACGCAACAAACCCACCCGCCACGGCGCGGCCGGGCGCGGTCAGCAGGCACGGGTTTGACAGGGTGGTCAGCAAATCGACCGTGCGGGCGCGGGCAGCGCCGCGCGACAGGCCAAGGTGCAGGGTTGCCATGACATCGACCTGATCGCCAATCCGCTGCACCGGGTCCAGCGCGGTCATCGGGTGTTGCGTGACAAGGGCAATGGGTTTGCCACGGCAGCTGCGCAGGCGGTGTTCGGTCAGCGCCGCCAGATCGGTGCCGTCAAAGCGGGCCGCACCCGTGGCGATATGCCCGCCGATCCGCGAAAGCAGCCCGGTCAGCGTCAGGCGAAAGAACTGGGCAAGATAGGCGACCCCAGCACCAAGTCGACACCACCGACACCGATACCGATATCTGCGCGCCGTGCAGGATACGGGGCATCAGGTCGCGGCCACACTCACCGATTCCCAGCCAATGTGCGGCGCTGGGCGCGGCATCGGACCCGGGCAGGTTCTGGATGTCACAGTCACAAGGCGTCAGCACACCGGCAAACACCGCGCCGCACAGGACCAGCGCCAATCACAGGCCGGACAGGGCACCCCTCGGGCTGCGCCGCGCCGATGGCGTGCAGCGCGCCCCTCCAGGCTTGCAGGATGTCGCCCCCACACTGGGCCGGGCCAGACTGTGCCGGGCCAGACTGGGCCAAACTGGGCCAGACTGGGCCAGACTGGGCCAGACTGGGCCGGGCCAAGGCATAGTCAAACGTCACCGCCCCCCAGACCCAACCGATGCGCAGCGCCAGAATGGTGACCACCGGGATCAGGATGTGGCGCAGGATGTGGCGCAGACGGATCGTCGTGGGCGACAGGACCTAGGCGTGCAGCAGCATCACGAAATCGCGACCCGCCATGTCGATCATAGCGACCCGCATCACCAGCGCGATGCCGCCCAAACCGATGGTCAGCACCGGCAGCACGACCGGCCGCCACCCCCGCGCGCCCGAGACCGGACAGCAGCCCAACTGCACCGCAAAGATCAGGATCAGTCACAGACCCAACCAGAATGACGGCATCGTGGACCCCAACAAGACCCCCCCATGATCGCCTGATCCAGCCAGCGGTCCTGAAAGGCCACCACCAGAAAAACCCCCACCACCGTTGACAGCAACAGCGCCAGCCCGCCCAGCGTCAGCGCATTGGGCAGCACCTGCGCGATCATTGCCGCCACTGGGCGTCTGGTGATGAACGACCTGCCCAGATCACCCTGCAACACGTTGCCCAGCAACCGTGCGTTTTGCACGGTCAAGGGCCGGTCGAGGCCGTATTTCGCCCCGATCTTGGCGCGCGCCTCGTGGCCAGATGCGATGCGCAGCAGGTTGTCGACCGGATCGCCCGGGATCAGCAGCAGGATGCGCCGTAACAGACAATCCAGCATCCTGCCGCCTCCGGTTCAGCGGTTACCGTCTCACGCCGATATCGACCATGACAACCCCGGCGATCGAGGTGCTGTTGATCTTGGCCGGCATGGCCAGCCGGGCCGCTGCCTTGGCCGCGTCAAAGCGGATGTTGACCGCGGGGTCCAAAGAGGACTCTGGCCGGGATGAGATCAGGAAGGTTTCCGCCACCGCCCCGTAGCCGGCAACACATTGGCCGGAATCTCGTCCTGATTGATGGACAATGCCGCCGCCTGCCGCACCTTGATGGCGGACAAGGGTTCCTTGGTCACGTTGATGGGCATTTAATAGACTATTTGGCCCGAAATCGGGGCAATCGCCAGTTTGGCATCCGCGCTGATTTCGCCCAGAAAATCGGTGGGCAGCGACAACAGGCCATCCACGCCACCCGACCACAGCGCCAGAAACGCGGTCGAACCCTTGGGGATTTCGCGGCAGGTCACAGGCGCCCGCCGGGCCGGACCCGTGTTGGCCGACAACGCGGCGCCCCAGGCGCAATCGTCATTGCGAAAAAGGACGGTTTCCTGACCCAAGGTGAAACTTGCCAGCTTGAACGCCCCGGCCCCAACAGCCCCGGTCACGCGACAATCTTCGCCCAAGGCGGCGACGGCGTCTGGATCGGGGTTTATCATCACGAACCTGACGGTCAGGTCATCGGGGGTTTCGACCGACGCGGTGGCATCGACCAGATAGGCGCCTTCAGTGGCGCGGAACAGTTCGATGAGCCTGGCCACATCGGCCGAGGTAACAGGTTTGCCGTTGTGAAACTGGATGCCCGGCTTTAGCGTGAACGCCCATGCCATCAGCGGCCTTTTCCAAGCTGTCGGCCAGCAGGGGGTGGCAGGACAGGTCATTGTCCTGTGCGACCAGCGTGTCACAGATCATGGTATCGGCGGTGTGGGTGTTGACCGCCGTCAGGAATTATAGCTGGGGATGCCAACCTGGTTGGTGACAAGCACAAAAATCGCCTCTTGCGCCGTGGCGGCCATGGGGATCAGGGACGGCAAAGGCTTCGTCCGCCACCGCGCGCGCCTATGGGCAGTAGGGGTCGGTGATCAGTGTGACGGGGATGCCCGGATCGCGCGCCGCCTGCGCCATGCGCCATGCGCCAAGCGCCGGGTCAGGCGGGAATAGCGGCGGGCGTCGATCAGGATCAGGCAGGT
Source organism: Rhodobacterales bacterium (assembly GCA_031384005.1). GTDB lineage: Bacteria > Pseudomonadota > Alphaproteobacteria > Rhodobacterales > Rhodobacteraceae > Stagnihabitans. Next base: position 2,714 of record JANNAF010000131.1, read on the forward strand.
CTGGCCGGGCGGGGCCAGCAGCGCCTCGGCAAAACTGCCGCCCAAGTCCAGCAATTGAACGCCGGGGCGCAGGTATTGCAACTGATGCGTCAGAAACTGACCATGGCCGCGTTCGGTTTGAAAGCCCGCGACAAAGACCTGCAGGCTGGCCGACAGCCGACCGCGCAGGTCCCCCGTGGCGGGTGGTTGCAGCCCCTGTTCCGGCTTGGTGGTCAAACCCCCATGGGGACAGATGCTGTGCCAAATGTGCTGGAAAGATGCCGACGCGTTAATCTTGCAAGAACACTGATTTCGTCTGTGGTCGGGACAAGGCCGCGAGGTTCCCGTGCATGCCACCCGTGCCCCCCTGACCATCGACGCCGCCGATTTGCGGCTGGTGCGCCTGCCCTTGGTGACGCCGTTCACCATCGCCACCGGCACCATGACCGAAAAGGTGTTTGCGCTGCTGCGCCTGTTTGCGGGCGGGCAGGAGGGGGTGGCAAAGGGGGTGATGCCCGCCCTGCCCGACTATCTGGAGGAGACGGCTGCAGGCGCGATGGCGTTTTTGTCCGGGGTAATCCTGCCCATCCGCGGGCGCTGGACCGCCATCTGGCGCCGTGGCGGGCCAACCGGATGGCGCTGGCCATGGTGGAAATGGCGTTCTGGGACCTGTGGGCGCGGTCGTTGAGCCTGCCGTTGCAGACCGTGCTGGGCGGTGAGGGCGATGCGATTGACATGGGTGTGTCGTTGGGTGTGTCGTGGGTGTGTCGTGGGTGTGTCGTTGGGGATCGGCCCGGTGGACGACACTTTGGGCCGTATCGGCGCGCATCGGGATCAGGGGTACAAACCGGGCCGGCACCAGATCCTGCCGGGTCATGATCTGGTGCTGGTCCGCGCCGCGCGGGAGGCGCTTGCGCAGGCGCAACTGACGGTGGATGCGACCTGCCCGTACACCCCTGCCGATACTGCCGTGCTGGCCGAACGGGACCGGTTCGATCTGGATTGCATTGAACAACCGCTGGCTTGGGATGACATTCACGACCACGCCACCTTGCAGCCCCGGCTCAAGACGCCGATCTGTCTGGATGAATGTATCAAGACCGCCGCCCATGCCCGCTAGGCTGTGCCCGCAAGGCCGTGCAGACAGGTGCGGCACGGGTGGTATACATCTTTGGCTTTGCGACACGCGACCCTGCGGGGCAACATTCGCACCGGCTGGCGGTATTGCCACCGGCGCAGGGCCTGCATCTGCGCGCGGGTGAAGTGGTATCAACGCGACTGGTGTCTGCAGCGCGGGATTGATCTGGTGCGCTGGACCTATGATCCGTTGATGCAGGGCATCAATGCCGGGCTGCCGTCGGACCGTTTGCTGGCTGAATGGCACCTGCACAGCGTCCATGTGGCGGCCCATGCCGCCGGGCAATCACCTGTGGCGGGGCCGGGGGACCGGGTCGCGCAAACCGGGCCACACTAACCGGGCGGGCAAACCGGGCGGGCATACGACCCAAGATCGCCTGTACCGGCGCGTGTGGGATCAAGATGGGCCGGGGATAACAACAACACGGTGGTTCATCTGGCGCGCGCACTGTTTGGTGGGGTGGGGTGGGGTGGGGTGGGGTGGGGGATCAACCGGTTGCCTCAGGCGGCGTCAAGGTAACCTTGGCCTGCAGACCACGGCCGGCGGTTCCGGGATGAAACCGGATGTCGGCACCAAACAGCGCCGCAATCTCGGCGGTGATCGCCAGACCCAGACCGTAACCCGCCCGCGCATCGGGCTGCACCCGCATCGGCAGACCGCGTTTGCGTTGGGCGGCGCGGGCCATCTGGTCGGGGGTCAGGCCGGGGCCGTCATCCTCGACCTCCAGCACCACTTGGGGGCCCAGGTCGCGGACGCGCATGGTCACCACGGCGCCGGGCCCGGCATAGGCAATCGCATTGCCCATCAGGTTTTTCAACATCTCGGCCAGCAGAACCGGTTCGGCCAGCGCCATGGCCTGTTCGGGCCCCTCGAACCCCAGATCGACGCCGCGCAACAGGGCATCGGGCACCAGTTCTGCCGTCAGATCCTTGGCCAGGGCCACGACATTGACAGGGTACAGGACCGACCCGGTGGCGGCATCGACCCGCGCAAGGATCAGCAGTTGCGCCAGCACATGTTCGGCGCGTTCCAGCGCGGTTTGCGCCTTGGCCGTCGCACTGGCCATCTGGCCGGGATTGGCGCTGCGGTCGATCAGCGCCAATTGGGTGCGCACCACGGCCAGTGGGGTGCGCAACTGGTGGCTGGCATTGCCGGTAAAGTTGCGCAAACCATCCAGCGCGGTTTGCAGCCGCATCATGAAAGAGTTGATGGCGGTCACCAGCGCCGCCACCTCGGCCGGGACATCTGCCGTCACCGGGCGCAGATCGTCGGGCGACCGTTCGGCGATGATTGCGCCCAAACGGTCCAACGGACGCAGGGCCAGCGTTACCCCGACCCAGACAATCACCGCAACGCCAAGGATCAGCACCGCCAGCCGCAGCGCCGACCGCAGCAGAATGGCGCGTGCCAGCGCCGCCCGCGCCAGCGTGGACTCCGCCACCGTGACGGAAAACGCAATGGACCGCTCGCCCGTCGACACCTCGCGCAGAAGGGTCGCGCTGCGGATGCCGACGGTGCCGTAAACCCCATCGGCAAAGGCGACGCCCGCACCTGTGACCGGCCCGGTCATTGGCACCACGGCCAGATCGGCATAGCCGGTCAGAAAATGCCCAACCGGCCCGTCCACCCGGTAAAACACCCGGTCCTGTGCTGCCGATGTCAGCATTTCCAAGGATGAATAGGGCAGATCCACCTCCAACCCGCCCGCCTCGTCCACTGTCACGCGTTCGGCAATCGCCAGTGCCGACCCGAACAGCACGCGGTCTGACACGCCTTGGGCGGTGCGCAGCGCCTCGGCCCAGGTGTCGGCCAATGCGATCAGGCCAAGGGCAGCGGTGGCCATGAACAGCCAGACCAACAGGCGGCGGCGCAGGGAATAGCGGGTCATGGGGCCCGCTCCAGCAGATAGCCGATGCCGCGCACGGTGCGCAGGTTCAGGCCATAGCTTGCAATCCGGCGGCGCAGGCGCGAGATGTATTGTTCAATCGCGTTGTCGGACAACATATCCTCCAGGCTGGTCACCGATTGCACGATCGCCTCCTTGGTCACCACCTTGCCCGCCCGCGTCACCAGCAGTTCCAACAGCGCCCGTTCGCGCGGCGGCAGGTCCAAGGCGATATCCCCCGCACAGAATTGCCGGGTGGTCAGGTCCAGCGTCAGCGTGCCGATGGTCACGGTCGCCGACCGCAGCCCCGCCTGACGGCGCAAGAGCGACCGCACCCGCGCCTCAAACTCGCGCACATCGAACGGTTTGGCCATGTAATCATCGGCCCCAAGGTCAAGGCCGCGCACCCTGTCCTCGGCAGCACCACGCGCGGTCAGGATCATCACGGCCGCCGCATTGGACCGCCTGCGCATGGCGTGCAGCACGGCCAGCCCGTCCATTTCCGGCAGGTTCAGGTCCAAAATCACAAGGTCGAATTGTTCGGCCGCCGCCAGCGCCTCGGCCGATGCGCCGTCATGCACGCAGTCAACGGCATAGCCGGATGTGGTCAACAGCGTGGTCAACGCCTCGGCCAGGGGTAAATCGTCTTCCACCACCAACACGCGCATGCTGTCCCCCTGGGCCTGAGGTTAGGGCCAAAGCGGGCAGTTGTGAACCATATCGTCCTGCGCCAAGATGAAATGATGCGCAGACTGGCCGTGACCCTGTTCGCCCTGATGGCTGGCCCCGCGTTGGGCGAGGTGGTGATTTATGCGCCGGGGGGGCCGGTGCAGGCGGAACTGGTGATCTATTCCACGCTGGACAACCGCCTTGCCGCCCCGCTGATTGCGGCGTTTCAGGCGCAGGCCCCCGGTGTGGCGGTGCGGTACGAGGATTTGTTGGCAGGCGCGATTGCCGCGCGGGTGATCACCGAAACTGCCACCGGGCGCACGGCGGATTTTGTGTTTTCATCCGCGATGGATTTGCAGATCAAGCTGGCCAATGACGGCTATGCGCGCGCCGTTGACGTGCCGGGTGCCCGCAACTGGCCCTTGTGGGCGAACTGGCAGGACACTGCCTTTGCGCTGACGTTTGAACCGGGGGTGCTGGTCTATCACAAGCCCAGTTTCCCGGACGGCCCGCCCCAATCGCGGCTGGAGTTGATGGAGTGGTTGCGGGCCGCACCCCCCGCGATGCAGGGCCGCACCGGCACTTATGACATTGAACAAAGTGCGGTGGGCTATCTGTTTTTGGCGCGCGATGCCGAGCATTTCCCGGATATCTGGTCGCTGCTCCGCGCCATGGCGGCGGCGGGGCTGCAAACCTTTCCGACCAGTCAGGACATCATCGACCGGGTGGCCGATGGCCGTTTGGTGCTGGGGTATAACATCCTTGGGTCCTATGCCGCCGATCAGGCCCGCGCCCATCCTGACCTTGGGTTGGTGCTGCTGCGCGATTTCACGGTTGTCGTGTCCCGCGTCGGGCTGGTGCCGCGTGCCGCCGCCTCGCCCGATCTGGGCCGCGATTTTCTGGCGTTCTTGATGAGCCGCGCGGGGCAGACCCTGCTGTCAGACCGCCTGCGTCTGGCGGCCGTCAGTCTGGAGGTGTCAGGGCCGGCGCAGGCAATGCAGGCCGCCCTTGGCGACCAGTTGCGCCCGGTTCCGGTCAGCCCCGGGGTGTTGGCCTATCTGGACCAATCGAAACGCCAGCGCATGTTGCGGCTGTGGCGGCAGGCGTTGGGGCTGTCAGCCAGATGACAGGTTTATGTGCTGAAATGCCGCGATGGACTGGCACGAGGAGGTGCCACCCACACATAATCGGCACAAGAATCCGTGCCTTGGGAGGACAAACAACATGAAACACACGCTTTTGGGCGCGGTCTTTGCGGCTGCTTTGGCCGTTCCGGCCTTTGCCGGCGATTACACGATCATGGCCCCCGCTGCCCCCGGCGGCGGTTGGGACAGCACGGCCCGTTCGATGCAAGAGGTTTTGCTGGCCGAGGGGATTTCGGGGTCGGTTCAGGTTCAAAACGTCCCCGGCGCCGGTGGCACCGTCGGTCTGGCGCAGTTTGCGTCCACCGCTGCGGGGGATCCGACGCAGCTGATCGTGGGCGGCTATGTCATGGTCGGCGCGATTTTGACCAATGCCTCGCCGGTTTCGCTGGCCGACGTCACGCCGATTGCCCGCCTGACGGGCGAAGCTGTCGGCATCGCCGTTCCGGCCGCCAGCCCGATCCAGACGATTGGCGAGTTGGTCGAGATGATGAAGGCCGATCCCGGCGCGGTGTCGTGGGCAGGCGGTTCGGCCGGCGGTGTGGATCACATCACCGTGGGTCTGTTGGCCAAGGCCGCAGGCGTTGACCCGACCAAGATCAACTACGTTGCCTTTTCGGGCGGTGGCGAGGCGCTGGCCGCCATCCTTGGCAATCAGGTCACCGTCGGGATTTCGGGTGTGGGCGAGTTTTTGCCGCAGGTTCAGGCGGGCACCATGCGGATGCTGGCTGTGTCCACCGCCGACAAATGGGCGGGCACCGATGCGCCAACGCTGATGGAATCGGGCTATGACGTGAACGTGCAAAACTGGCGCATGGTCGCCGCCGCACCGGGCCTGTCGGCGGAACAAAAGGCTGCAGTCACCGCCGACATCGACAAACTGGTCAATTCGGCGGGCTGGAAGGCCGTTCTGGAAACCAAGGGCTGGGCCAACACCTATCTGTCCGGTGCCGAGTTTGACGCCCAACTGGCCAAGGAAATCGTGGCCACCACAGCTGTCCTAAAGGATATCGGTCTGGTCAAATGACCACCCGTTTCAATGCAATCCAGCGTCGCCCCGATGGGGCGGCGCTGATCGTGGCGGTGGTGTTGGCAGGGTTTGGCGCCCTGCTGATCACCCAAGGGGCCGCCATGCCCGACAAGGGTGGTTATGCGGGCATCGGGTCTGGCGACACGCTGATATTCGTCAGTGCGGGGCTGGTGTTGCTGGCGCTGGCGCACGGGGTCAAGGCGTTTGTCACCGGGGCCGAGGCGGTGCCGGGGCAGCGCGTGGCACCCTTACTGTTCATCGTGGGCGGGTTGCTGTGCCAGTTGGTGCTGCTGCACCCCTTGGGGTTTTCCGTGGCGTCGGGCGTTCTGTTCGCCCTGACCGCCGCTGCATTTGGCAAGCGTAATGTGGCCCTGACCCTGCCCATCGGCATCGTCTTTGCCTTTGCGGTTTACGGCATTTTTGACCGGGTTTTGCAGTTGAACCTGCCGGGCGGGTTTGTGGAACACCTGATCTACGGGGGCTGACATGACCACGTTCGATTTCCTGTTGCAGGGGCTGGCGGTCGCGCTGGACCCGATGATCCTGATGTATGCCCTGATCGGGGTGACGTTGGGCACGGCTGTTGGTGTGTTGCCCGGCATCGGCCCGGCGTTGACGGTGGCACTGTTGCTGCCGGTCACTTACGGCCTGGACCCGGCGGGATCGCTGATCATGTTCGCGGGCATCTATTATGGCGGGATGTATGGCGGGTCGACCACGTCGATCCTGCTGAACACGCCGGGCGAAAGCGCGTCTATCGTGACCGCGCTGGAGGGGAACAAGATGGCCCGCGCCGGACGCGGCGGTGCGGCACTGGCCACGGCGGCCATCGGGTCGTTTGTCGCGGGGTTGCTGGCCACGCTGGCGCTGGCGTTTCTGGCGCCGCATGTCGTGAAACTGGCGCTGATCTTTGGCCCGCGCGAATATTTCGCGCTGATGATGCTGGCTTTTGTCACCGTATCGGCGGCCTTTGGCGATTCGGCGCTCAGGGGCCTGACCTCGCTGTTCATCGGGTTGGGGTTGGCGTTGATCGGGATTGACGGGTTGACCGGGCAGGCCCGTCTGTCGTTTGACGTGCCGCAACTGTTGGACGGGATCGAGGTGACGACCCTTGCCGTCGCCATGTTCGCCGTGGGCGAGGCGCTGTTTGTCGCCGCCCAGATCGGCGGGGCCGAGGAAAAGGTGCATGCCATCAAGGGCGCCGTCGCCATGACCCGCGACGATTGGCGGCGGTCGTGGAAGCCGTGGCTGCGCGGCACCGCCATCGGCTTTCCCATCGGTGCGATGCCCGCAGGCGGGGCCGATATTGCCAGTTTCCTGTCCTATGGCACCGAAAAACGTTTCTCGGGCCATGCGGATGAGTTTGGCCATGGCGCAATCGAGGGTGTCGCGGGGCCGGAGGCCGCCAACAATGCCGCTGCCGCCGGAACGCTGGTGCCGCTGTTGACGCTGGGCCTGCCGACCACGGCGACCGCCGCCATCATGCTGGCCGGGTTTCAGCAGTTTGGGTTGCAACCGGGGCCGTTGCTGTTTGTCACCTCGCCCGATCTGGTTTGGGGGCTGATTGCCAGCCTGTTGATTGCCAATGTGATGCTGTTGGTGCTGAACCTGCCCTTGATCCGGCTGTGGGTCAAACTGCTGACGATCCCGCGCCATTGGCTTTATGCCGGGATATTGCTGTTCGCCACGCTGGGCACCATCGGGTTGAACCCGTCCCCGGTGGAACTGGGGATGCTGATCATCTTTGGTGTGATGGGCTATCTGATGCGGGTTTACGGCTATCCCATCGCCCCGGTGGTGGTGGGGTTGATTTTGGGGCCGATGGCGGAACAACAGTTGCGCCGAGCGCTATCGATTGCCCAAGGCGATTGGGCCACGCTGGTATCGACGCCTGTATCGGCTGGGATTTTGGCGCTGGCCGTGGTGGCCTTGGTCGTGCCCGCCCTGATGCGGCTGCGCGGGCGCGGGGCGGTGTTGGCGCAGATGGCGGGGGATGAGGATTAGGGCGTTCGCCGTCAGGCCGGGGGCAACGCCTTGGCAAACAGGATCCATTCGGCGGCATCGACCTGCCAGTCGCCCTTGACCACGGGCCGCCGTGCCACCTCGACATAGCCTTTGGCCGTGTACAGGCGCCGCGCCGCGTCGTGGGTGTCCTCGGCGATCAGGCTGATCGACGTGGCCCCACAGGCGCGCGCCACTGTTTCGGCATGGGCCAACAGGGCAGACCCCAACCCGCGGCCACGCTGGGGGACGTAGGTGGCCAGCACATTCAAATACCATGACCCCGGGGCCAGCGCCTCCAGCTGCAACAGGGGCACAAAGATGGCAGGGGTGTCCGGGTCAATCGGGCCGGGTTCCGCATCGGCCATATAGCCCAGCAAACAGGCCGCCACCGCACCATCCTGTTCGGCAACCCACGCATTACGATAGGAAAAGTTGCCAGTCTCGCGCCGCGCCCGTTCCCGGCCATAGGCCCACGGGTCGCCGTCCGGGCCGACCGATTTGCGCCAGAAATGCAGGGGTAAATCATCGGCGGCCATATTGATGAACTGCACCAGATCGGCGTCATCCGCCGCCGTTGCCTGTCGTATCTGCATGGCCCGCCCCTCTGATCATTGGGCGCAAACATGCCCGCGCCAAGGGCCGGATTCAAGCCGTCCCTGCGCAAGTCCCTTGCCACCCTGCGCGTCTGGTCCTACCAAACCCGGACCGAAACAAAACCTTGGAAGAATTGACATGACCGATATGGTTTTCCGCCTGCCCGCCCCCGGACCAGAACCCCGGCTGACCGATCTGGACGGCTGGACCAAGGTTGCGGGCAACCCGACCATGAAAACATGGGTCCAGCACGCCTCGATTGACGGCAGCGTCATCAGCGGCACATGGGAGGCGACGCCGGGCACGTGGCATGCCGTCTATAAATTCTATGAATTCGTCCATCTGATCGAAGGGCAGATCACCATCACCCAGGACGGCGCTGCGGCAGTCATCCTGCGCCCCGGCGATGCCTTTGTAGTCGAGCCGGGTTTTTCCGGGACATGGACCATCGACGCGCCGGTCAGAAAGCATTTCTGCATCAAGCTGAGCTGATAGGGTCGGGGGGGCCACCCCCCCGCAACCGTCAATCCTTTTTGCCCGACCCCAGAAAAAACCCCAGCAGGGCCAGGAGGACCAACGGGGCCCACACCGCAACATCGGCCTCGCGGTCGCGGAGGGCGGCCTGCAAATCGGCCAGTGCTGCGGCCATTGGCTGCGGCGCGCGTCGTCGCAACCGGGCGACCGTGATCAACAAAACCGCCGCCAACGACCCGCCCAGACCGATGATCAACCCCGCCGAGACCGGGTCAAACACCTGCGCTAGCCAGACCCACAGCGCGGCGGCAAACCCCATGAACCCCACAAACAGACACATCAGCGCCACGACCCACAGCCCCGCCGTCACGGCCCAGCGCCGCAGGGTTTGCGCCGCGATGGCACGCGCCAAAGTCAGGGCCAGCCGGATCACGCCCACCCTCTTAACGCCGCCCGAACATCAGACCCAGTAACAACCCCAGCCCGCCGGCCATGGCCAGCGCCTGCCCCGGGTTGCGGCGGGCATAATCGGTCATATCGGCCATGGTCGCCTCGGCCTTGTGGCGGGCAGTGGCGATCTTTTCGGCGGCGTCGGGCCCCATGGCATCGGCCTTGTCCGCCAAGGTGCTGCGCAGGGTGTCTCCAGCGACCCGGCCCAGTCCGGCAAGGGTTTCGGCGATGCGGGCCATATCGGCGCGCAACTGGGCAATCTGCGCGTCCAATGGCGGCGGCGGGGCGGCGTCGGGGTCTGGATTGGCCATCATATACCTCTTGGAACGGGTGGCGCCGTCTGGACGGCGGGGGTCGGCGCGATATGGGATTGGCGGGCTCTGGTGCGGGGGGCGGGCAAGGCACGGGCCGGCACCGGCTTGGGCGTGCCACCTTCGCAGGCGGCCAGCAGGGCGGCCTCCAGACTGGTCACCGCGAAATCGGCACCAACCTCCTCGGCCTCGGCCAGTTTGGCAGAGGAGACATGCGACAGGCGGCGCAGTTCGTTGTTGGCATCATTCACCGCATCCGGCATTTGCAAGATCACGACCCCGACACGCATGGCCGGGGCGGCGCGTTTCAACCGGCGCACGTGCAACAGCGATGCCCGGGTTGGGTTTCGGTCCAGAAAGGTCAGCACCAGGCAATCAATCTGCGCCGTTTGCAGTGCCGCGATACGGCTGAGCGCCAGATCAGTATGCGGATGGGCCTGCACAACCGCCCCCTCCATCCGCAAGGTATGGGCGACGATCTGGGCCGCGACATCGTCAATCGCGGCACGCCCGCCGACCACGCCAATCCGCAAACCGGCCGCGGGCAGGGCAGCGTCGGGCTCTTTGGCCAATTCGCTGTCCACCTCGAACGCCAGATCCTGCATCATGGTCAGGGCGACGCCGGCCAGCCGTTCTTCTTGCTGGGCTGTCAGCACACCGCGATCCCGGTCTTCCTGTGCCAACAGCAGCGCGGGGATGGCGATGTCCTGATAATAGTCCAGCGCCTCCAACGTCTCCAACGCCTCCTCGGCCCCCAACGTCGCCTCGGTCTGATCCCCGACCAACAGCCGCTGATACAGTTTGGCATGGGGTGCCAGACGGGGTTCATCGCCCAGCAGGATGTCAAAGACGCCGAATTGCGGGACGTGGCGGCCCAGCACGACCAGACACACTGTCAGGGGTGTGGACAAGACCAAGCCCAGTGGCCCCCACACGAACGTCCAGACAATCGCAGCCACAATCACCGCCAGCGGGCTAAGGCCGGTGCGCGAGCCATAAAGCCACGGTTCAATCACATTCGAGGTGATCAGTTCGACAGTCGCAAACAGCGCAATGGTCCACAGCACCGCCGACCAGTCCGGCGATACGGCAAAGGCCAAAAACAGCGGAAACGCCGCCGCAAGCGCCGAGCCGATGAACGGCACAAACCGCAAGATCAGCGTCATCAGCCCCCAAAGCGGCGCGTTGGGCACCCCAATCAGGTACAACCCCACCCCGATGGGCACCGCGTAAACCACATTGACCAAAAGCTGAACCAACAGATAGGTCGCAACCTTGGAGCCTGCCTCTTGCAACACCTGAGTGGTGCGGTGCAGGTCGTTGGACCCGACCAGCCGGATGAACCGATCCCGCAGGTTTTCACGTTCCAGCAGCATGAAGATGACCAGAACCACCACCAGACCCGTCGTCGCGGCCGGTCCAACCAACGGAAGCACCAGCGTTTGCAGGAAATCCAGCGCGTTGGAGGGTTGAACCACCTCGACGGGCATTGGCGCTGCGACCCCCGAGGGCAGGGCGGCGCCGATGCGGGCGTTGATCGCCGAGATCATGTCGGACAGCTGCGATATCAGGCTGTTGCCCCCGCCGGTCGCCTTCAGACCCTCGACCTTGGCGATGATATTGGCCTGAAAGGTCGGCAGGTTCTGCGCCAGCGTGCCCAGTTGCGTGCCCACGATCAACGCAAACCCGGTGATCACGGCAAAGGTCAGGGTGACCACCGCCAGAACCGATACCAGCAGCGGTGATCCATAGCGGCGCAGCAGCGTGACGATCGGAGACAGCGCAAAGGTGATCAGCATGGCAATGGCCAGCGGCATAAAGATGGCATCCGCCACCATCAGCACCGCCGCAACCCCCACAACCGTCGCCAGTTGCACCACACCAATTCGCCCGGCCGCAGGGCTGGACCCATCAGTCCTGTCGTGCACAAACCCTACCATCACACCCTCTTTACGCCACGTCCACCATGGTGGGCCAATGCCTTGCGAAGTCAATCAGCTTGGTGCGGGCAGGCCGCAAAACCGCGCATGGAACCGGCGCAGGTCGGGTCAGTCGGTATAGCCCGTCATCTCCAGATACCCGACGCCGCCATGGCTGCCGGAAATCGTGACGGGCCCCTCCCAATAGGGGACCGAGGTGGCCATCCACGCCTGCGGATTAAGCGCCCTGACCACCACATCGACACCCTTTTGCGGCAGGCGCACCTGCCATTCGACCGGCACCTGTCGGTCAGCCACGGTCTGCGTGTTGACCGGCACCGCTGCAAACGCGCCATCGGGCAGCGCAAATGTCGAGCCATCCGCCGCAATCCATGTGGCCGAGGTATAGTCGGTTTCGCCGCGCAGAACGAAACCCATCAGCTTGTCCCCGCTGTCAAACGACAGCGAAAACCAGTCCCATCCGGTCTGGTCCTGCGCCAAGGGTTGCGACGACCATTCCCGGTCCAGCCACGCCGTGCCCGTTACCGCCACCGCGCCGCCCGGCAGGGTCAGCGTGCCCGACAGGTCATAAAACGGTTGGGAATAGTAATGGCTGGCCTGCCCCGCCGCCGATTTCACCGAATACCCGCCCTGCCCGTGCAGCACCAGGGGGCCCTTGGCCACCAGCCCCACATCATAGGCAAAGTCCGTCCCGGACGCCGTCAGACGCAGGTGGTCCAGATCCGGCCCCTGCATGGCCCAATCGTCGATCCATGCGGCAAAGGGCACTGCCGTGACGCCCACCTGCCCAATTCCACCCCGCGCCAGCCGTTCGGTGACGTGGTGCGCGTCCGGCGTGGTCACCGCTGCATGGCCCATCCACACCTGCGGCGTACCCCAATCTTGACCTTCACCTGGCGCAAGGGCCGACCGGAACAGCGTCCATTGCAACCCATAGGCGGTGCCATCCGGTCCGGTCATGTTGGCGGTCACGTACCACCATTCAATCCGGTAGTCGGGATGCGCGCCGTGGTCGGCGGGGAATTGCAGGACGGTGTCGGGCCTGACATCGGCAAAGCCTGTGGCATCGGCCCCCAAACCGGCAAACCCCTGTGCCAAGGCGTGACAAGGCAGCCACAGCAACACCGCCAGCAGTTTAGCGTTCATGGCGAAACACCCCCAACAACTGCGCCGGCGGCATCCGCGACAGGCGCCACGCAGGCCACAATGCCGCCAGTGCCGCCGCCAACAGCGCCAGAACACCCAACCGCAGATAATCCAGCGGAAACAGATACATCGGCAACCGCCAGCCAAATGCCTCGACATTCACCACGGCCAGCAGCGCCCATGCCAGCGCCAATCCCAGCGGCAGCGCCAGCGCCCCTGTCAGCGCCGCCAACACCACGGCGCGCACCAGATCCAGCACCGCCAACCGCCCCCGCGTCAACCCCAACGCCCAGACCGGGGCGACCTGCGGCAGGCGCATGGCGGCCAGCGTCAACAGGCTCATCAGAATGGCGAAACCTGCCACGGCAAGGGTCAGGATGTTCAGCGCCGTAGTCACGGTAAAGGTGCGGTCAAACACCGACAGCGACAGCGCCTTGATCGCGGCCTGATCAATCATCGCACTGTCGGCCACCCCGGCCTGATCGCGCAGGGCGCTGCGCACCGCATCCGCCTGCCCGGCAGCAATCCGCAACCCAAAGCGCAGCGCCGTCACCTGCGGGAACTGAACCGCAAAGACGCGGTCATTCACAATGACCTGCCCGACCGGATTGCCATAGTCCCCGTAAACCCCCAGCACCGGCAGATCACGCCCCGGCCCAATCCGGACCAGCGTGCCCAGATCGCGCCCGGCGCGGCGGTACAGCTGCTCGTTGACCAAAACCCCCTCGCCCCGCGCCAGCGCGTCCCAGACGCCGGGGGCGGCGCGCAACAGCAACCAGTTGTCGCGGTAGGTTGCATGATCGCGCGCGCCATAAATCTGCACGGGCTGCCCCTGCACCAGTGCATCGACCGACAGGATCGGCAAAACGGCATCGGTGCGCGGCCCGGCCACAGCCACAATCGCTGCCGCCTGCGTGGTGTCGGTGGCCGAAACATACAGCTCGGACGCCAACCGCTGGTCCAGAAACCCGGTAAAGGTCAGCCGGAACGATGACACCATCGTCGATACACCGACATTGGCCGTCATCGCCAGCAACAGCGCCATCAGGGCCAGCGACAGCCCCGGCACCTGTTGGCGCGTGTCGGCCCAGAACCACTGCGCCACGGGCCCGCGCGCCCGCGCCGCTGCCAGCCGCAGGCCCAACGTCAGCAGGGGTGGCAGCGCCAATGCCCCCCCGACCAGCAGGGCGCCCAGCATGACGAAGCCTGCAACCAGCCCCTGCCCCCAAACCGCGATCGCCCCGGCCAGCATCAGCAGACCCGCTGACAATGCTGTCATGCCCGCCCCGCCCCGCGCGCTGGCCCATGCGCGCGGCTGGGCGCTGGCCAATAACGGCATGCGTGACAACGACCACAGCGACCCGGCCGCCGCGACCGCCGTGCCGCCCACCGCAATCGCCAGCCCCGACAGCCACCACGCAGGCCGCAGCGTCAACTGCCCCGACACATCCGCGCCATAGAGCCCGCTTAACGTGGCCGCCACATCCGGCAACAGCGCCGCGGCCACGCCGTACCCCAGCGCCACCCCCAACAGCCCGGCCACCAGCCCCAACGCCAGCAATTCGCCCGCCATCACCCCGATCAACCGCCCCAGCGGCACCCCCAGCGCGCGCAGGGTGCGCACCATCGGCCTGCGCTGTTCAAAGGCCAGCCCGATCGCGCCATGCACGATGAACAGCCCGACCACAAAGGACAGCGCGCCAAACGCGGTCAGGTTCATGTGGAAACTGTCGGTCAGCCGCGCCACATCGCTGCCCTGTTGCGGCGCGGTTTCCACCAGACCGGGGGCCACCTCGGCCAGCGGACGGCGGGTCAGGGGTTGCTGCGGGGCCACCAGCAACCGGTCAATCTGCCCGGTGCGGTCCAGCAGGCGCTGGGCCAGCCCGATGTCCATGATCGCGGTATTGGGGGCCACATCGGGCGAAATCACGCCCGTGGCACCAGTATCGGGCAGATTGGCCAGAGTCTGGGCCGTCGCAAAAATCTGTCCCGGTGCGATCAGAAACGCGGCAAGATCCGCCGCACCGCCCACCTGCACCGGACCCACACCGCGCGGCGCGGTCAGGGGGTCGATGCCGACAATCCGCACACGCGCCAATTCACCCTCGACCACTGGCGACACGGCCCAACCCGCCCGCCGCAGCGCGATATAGGTCTGTTGCGCAATGGCACCGCCGTCTGTGGCGGATATCTGGGTAAAAAGCCCCTCACCCAGCGTTGCCTCGGCGGCATCGTAACTGGCCCGCGCCTCGGCGTTGATGGCCTGCACACCCGACCACAACGCAGTTCCCAGCGCCAGCCCGGCCAAAAATGTGATCAGCTGCAACGGATTGCGCCGCCAGTGGCCCAGCAGGGCGGCCAGAATGGCGCGCGTCACGTCAATTGTCCGGCGCGCAGATGCAACCGGCGGTCCAACCGCCCGGCAAGACGCAGCGAATGGGTGACAAGGATCAGCCCTGCCCCGGTTTCCGCCACCAATTCGCACATCAGGTCAAAGACGACATCGGCCGTACCCTCGTCCAGATTGCCCGTCGGCTCATCCGCCAGAACCAGCCGGGGATGCGGGGCCAGGGTGCGGGCAATCGCCACGCGCTGTTGTTGCCCGCCTGACAACTGTTCGGGATATTTGCCCAAGTGGTCGGTCAGTCCCAGCCGCGCCGCCAACGCCTGCGCGCGGTCAGGGTCATGCCGCCCGGCCAACCGGGCCTGAAACGCGATATTGGCCGCAACGTTCAGCGACGGGATCAGGTTGAACTGCTGGAAAATCACGCCCACCGTGCCGCGCCGCAACGCGGCCCGCCCCCGGTCGTCCAGCGGGGTCAGATCGGTACCTGCCACGGCGACCACACCGCTGTCTGCCGTGTCCAGACCACCCATCAGGTGCAACAAAGTGCTTTTGCCCGACCCGGATTCGCCCGTCAAGGC
Organism: Rhodobacterales bacterium; assembly: GCA_031384005.1. Lineage (GTDB taxonomy): Bacteria > Pseudomonadota > Alphaproteobacteria > Rhodobacterales > Rhodobacteraceae > Stagnihabitans. The sequence goes on from JANNAF010000131.1 coordinate 18,401, forward strand.
CAGCATCCCACCCGCATCCAGATCCAACGAGATGCCCTGCAACACTGGCGCATCGGCACCCGGATAGGTCTTGGTCACATCGCGCAGGTTTAACAGCATACGGTTTCCTTTGACGGGGATGTAAAGCAAACACACCCGACGAAAAGGGGGCGGACACGACCCTTGTTACCGCAGGGACCGCGCCGTTGCCATGGTCACCGTCAGCGGTGCGGTCAGACCAGAACCGGGTCCAACATGCGTTCGCGCGCCGACAGCCGTTTGCCTGTATCGGCGGCGAACAGATGAACCGCCGCCGCGCTGATCGCAATGCCCATCGGCTTGCCGCGTTCGACGGCGGGTTTGTCGGGCGACAGGACCGACAGCATCAGATCCTCGAACTGGAAATGATACAGGCGCGCCGGCCCCAACTCCTCGGAAAACTCAAAGGTCGCGTCAAAGGCCCCTTTGCCGGGCGGCACCAGCGTCATCTCCTCGGGGCGCAGGCCGATCTGGGCCAGTTGGCCGTCATGGGCGGCGGCCAGCGGTGCGGGCAGGGCGATCTGGCTGCCATTGGCCAGCACCACCGCGCCCGGCCCGATCTGCCCGGACAAAAAGTTCATCGCAGGCGACCCGATGAACCCGCCGACATAGACCGACGCCGGGCGGTGATAAATCTCCTCCGGGGTGCCGACCTGTTCGATCACGCCTTTGTTCATCACGACCAGACGGTCAGCCAGCGTCATCCCCTCTTGCTGGTCATGGGTCACAAAAACCGAGGTGGCCTTGATCCGGTTGTGAATCCGGCGGATTTCGTGGCGCATCTGCACGCGCAGCTTGGCATCCAGGTTCGACAGCGGTTCGTCGAACAGGAACACCCGTGGTTCGCGGATGATCGCCCGCGCCATCGCCACACGCTGCCGCTGACCACCCGACAACTGGCCGGGGCGACGGTCAAGATAGTCGGACAACCCGACCGACGCCGCCACGGCCTGCACCTTTTCCAGCCGCGCGGCCTTGGCCATACCGGACACTTTCAGCGCATAGCCGATGTTTTCGGCGACGGTCATGTGCGGGTAAAGGGCATAGTTCTGAAACACCATGGCACAGCCCCGCTCACGCGGTTCCAGATCGTTGACCACGGTGCCCGCAATGGCGATCTGGCCTGCCGTGACCGATTCCAACCCGGCAATCATCCGCAGCAGGGTCGATTTGCCACAGCCCGACGGCCCCAGAATGACAATGAACTCGCCATTGGCAATCTCAAGGTTGACGCCATGCACCACCTCATCCTTGCCATAGGTTTTCCGAACGTCGCGAATCGAGATATTGGTCATGTGACAGCCCCCTATTTATCGGTGTTGATCAGGCCGCGCACGAACCAGCGCTGCATGAAGATGACGACAAGGATCGGCGGGATCATCACGATCAGCGTTCCCGCCATGGCGATGTTCCACCTGGCCACCTCGCCCCCGGTCGAGGTGATCTTGGGCACCAGCCGCCCCAACTCGACCGCAACCATGCCATAGGACTGATCGGTGATCACCAAGAGCGGCCACAGATACTGGTTCCATGAATAGACGAACATGATGGTGGCCAGTGCTGCAATATTGGTCACCGACAGGGGCACCAATATCTCGCGCAGAAACCGCACCGGGCCCGCGCCATCCATCTTGGCGGCCTCGACCAACTCATCCGGGATGGTCAGAAAAAACTGCCGGTACAAAAAGGTGCCCGTCGCGGTGGCAACCAAGGGCATGATCAGCCCGGTATAGGAGTTGAGCAGGTTCCACTCCAACGCCACCTCGATCCCGGTGGCGGCATTGATCAGCCATGACAGCCCCGTTACATCCAAAAACACCTGAAACGGCTGCAACGCATTGGCGGCCACCGCATAGGTCGGCACGATCCGCACCTCCAGCGGCAGCATCAGCGTGATGAACACGGCCCAGAAAATCGGCATCCGCAGGCGGTGGTCAAAGAACACGATGCCAAAGGCGGTGATGCAGGCCAGCACGATCTTGCCCACCACGACACCAAAGGCGACGATAAAGGTGTTCACAAACTTTTCGCCGAACCCGGCCTTTTCCCAAGCCACGCCCACGTTCACCCACAACTGATCGCCGGGAAACAGCTTGGGCGGGATGGCGGATACATCCTTCAGGTCCAGACTGGCCGCAACCAGCACCAGATACATCGGGAATATCATCAAGATCAGACCCGACAGCAGGATCAGGTGCGTCACGATGTTCAAAATCGGCGTGCGTTCGATCATGTGTAATGCACCTTGCGTTCGATATAGCGGAACTGGACAACCGTCAGCGCCAAGACCAGGAACATCAGGATGATCGACTGCGCCGCCGCCCCTGAATAGTCCAACCCCTGAAACCCGTCGTTGAAGATTTTGTAGACCATCAGGTTCGTCGCCCGCGCCGGGCCACCGCCCGTCATGGTATCCACGATGCCGAAACTGTCGGTGAAACTGTCGGTGATGTTGATGACCAGCACGAAGAAAAACGTCGGCGCCAGAAGCGGCAGCTGGATGTCCCGCATCCGCCGCAGCACCCGCGCCCCGTCCATCGCGCCCGCCTCCAGCAGGCTGCGCGGGATGGATTGCAGCCCGGCCAAAAAGAAGATGAAGTTATAGGCGACCTGCTTCCACGCCCCCGCCACGATCACCATGATCATCGCATGGGTGCCGTTGCCATTGGGGTCCCAGGCGCCGGGAAACACCTCGTTGACATACAGCATGATCCCCGCACCGGGGTTAAAGATGAAGCGGAACGCCAGACCAACCGCCGGGGCCGCAATGGCATAGGGCCAGATCATGCCGATCTTGTACGCCTTGTACCCGCGCAACTGGCGGTCCACGAACACCGCCAGGATCAGCGCCATGCCGACCGACAAGACCGTCGCGCCAATGGCGTAGATGACCGACACCTGAACCGAATACCAATACAGATCGTCAAACAGGATCGCCTTGAAATTGTCCAAACCCACCCAGGTATTGCCGCCGCCCCAGGGCTGTTCCAGCGTAAAGGCCCAATACATCGCCTGACTGGTCGGCCAATAGAAAAACACGAATATGATCAGCAGTTGCGGTGCCACCATCAGGGCGGCCACCCAGTTGTTCTTGAACACAGCGCGTTTCATGGCAGGCCCCCTTGAAAATGCCTTCCCCGGCAGGCCGCCGGGGAAGGGTCGATTGGTGTCAGATCAAGGCAGGGTCTTGCCCGCATAGGTCTTGGCGAACTTGGCCAGCATGGCGTTCGACCGCTCAACCGCCGTATCCAGCGCCTCTTGCATGGTCTTCTGACCAGCCAAGGCAGCCTCAACCTCAGACTTCCACTCAGCCCGGGTCTGGATCATGCTGCCCAGACGGTAGCCACGGGTCAGCGGGCCCGGCTCGGTGAAGGTCAGCGAGGTCATGGCAACTTCGCGGCCCTTGTAGGGGGCGACGCCGTAAAAGCCTTCGGCGGTCAACTGGTCAAAGGCGGCCTTGGTGACGGGGATATAGCCGGTGTTGGACACCCACCACTTTTCCGACTCAGCGGTCGCCAGGAACTTCATATACTCGGCCGCACCGCGGTATTCGTCTTCCGACTTGCCCGACAGAACCCACAACGAGGCGCCACCAACGACCGAATTGTGACGCGTGCTGCCCTCATAGATCGGCAGCATCGCGACGTCCCAGGTCAGACCCTCGACAGCCTTCAGATGAACCGAGGAGTGCGACGCGATGGAACCAAAATAGAACGTGCACAC
>JANNAF010000361.1:0-4385 GCA_031384005.1 Rhodobacterales bacterium
GGCGGGGCCGACAATGTGTCGGTCATTGTGGTGGATATCGAATAACCCGGTCTATTTCTCGACCGAGGTCAGGATGCGGCTGTCAATCGACCTGATCTGCAAATCGCCACCCTCGGTCGCCTTTTTCAGCGCCGCAGCGTAACCGCCGACCGATTCCGTGGTGGGCCGAAACTCGGCAAACAGCGGCTTGTCACTGTTGATCACGATGACCTTGGTTTTGCCCAAGGTGGTCGGATCAACAGTAAAGGCGATGCTGCTGGCTGAGTTTTCGGCCAGCGGATAGGCGATGCGCACCTTGAAATCGCCGGTTGCACCATTGCGCAGGGTGGCCACGTCATCGGCGGGCCGGTTCAGGTTCGGCAAAACGTGATAGACATTGCCCGACACATCGATGATCGACACAGACACAAAGCCTTCGGTGACTGCCGCCGGAACGACCAGATCGATCACCGGGTTTTCGCCGACAAAATACCGCCCAGAGGGGTTGTTGTCGGGGCGATCGCCAAAGCCGAAGTCAAAGCGGAAATCACCCGACCGCGCGCCGGGCAGGGTGGTTTCAATCTGGCACAGCGCCGGGTTCAACAGTTCGATCCCCAGACTGACCTTGCGTTTGTCGGCCACGGCATTCAGCGCCTCGAACAGTTCCACCTGTTTGGGGGACCCGCTCAGACGGCCTGAAACGGTGATGGTGTCATCCTTGCCATAGCCCAGTGCCGGCGGCGATTGCAGGATCAGGGGGCCGCAGTCGCCTTGGGCATCCAGCACCGCACTGACCGCCTCGGCCGTCAGGAACAACGGCTTCAGCGTGATATCAGCCCTGCCTTTCAGAGTGCCGGGCAGGCCCGCGCCCAGTGCCGCCATGATCCGGCCATGGGTATTGGCATCTGTGGTCGTGCCGCTGACCGTCGCGTCATTGCCCGACAGGGCGATGGACCATGTATCCAAGGTGGCGATCTGGCCCAAAACAGCCAAGGCATCGGGCCCCCATGTATCGCCAATATTGCCTGTGGCCAAAACCAGTTCCGCCTTGCCGCCCAAATCCGTGACCGCCTTGGTCAAGTCATCTGCGACCGTCTGGGACGGCGCATTGCCCACTGCCCGGGCGATGCCGCCCTCCGGCTTTTCTATGGTCAGGATATAGGGATCGGCCACGGGCAGGGCTGGGACGGTCAGCCTGTCAAACATCCCGCTAAAGAACCCGCCAGCCCCAACCAGCCCCAGCAGGGCCACGACCACCACAGCATAAAGGCCGGCGCGGCTCTTAGGTTTTGGCGCAGCGACTGGGGCGGCTTTCGCGGGCGGGGTGACAGCGGTTGCGGCGGTCGGGGTCGCGGAATTGCGCGGCACAATCACCGTGCGGTCGCCATCCTCGGGGTTGTCAATCGCGGCCAGCAATTCCTCGGCCGATTGATACCGGTTGGCAGGGTCGGGCTGGCCCAGCTTGTCAATCAGGGTCTTTAAAGGTTCGGGCACGCCGACAGTGTCCAGTGGCAAAGCCTTTTTCTTTAGCACTTCCATTGGGTTGGCGCCAATGTCAGGGCGTTTCCCGCGAAAGGTGGCCAGCAGCAGCGCGCCAAGGGCATAAAGGTCGGACCGCGCATCGGTGTGACCGCTCAGCTGTTCGGGGGCGGCATAGGCGTATTTTCCGGCGAACTCATTGCCAACAATGGTTTGCGCGCCAGGGTTGGCATCCTTGGCAATGCCAAAGTCGATGATCACCGCCTCGGACGGCACGCCGCCACGCAGGATGATGTTGTCAGGTGACAGGTCACGGTGAATGATGCGGCGGCCATGCGCGACCTTGAGCCCGTCTGCCACGCGGCGACAGACAGCCACCAGATCGGGGGCCGACATGCCGCCGTGTTTCATCTTGGCATCCAGCGCCGGGCCGTCAACATAATCCATCACCAGATAGATCAGGCCGCTGGGGGTGCGGTGGTTTTCGGAATAGCGCACGATGGCGTCATGCCGGATTTCGCGAATTTCCTCCTCGCGGCGCATCAGGGTCAGGAAACCCTCATCGCCCGAAAATTCGGATTTCAGGACCTTGATTGCCGTAAACCGGCCCGAAATATCGTTGCGGGCCTTGTAAACCTCGGACGTGCCGCCGCGACCAAGGATCGTTTCGATCCGGTAGGTGTTGTTCAGCAAATCGCCGGGTTGAAAGATGTCGCCTGGCCGAGTGTCACCCATTCGGTTCGCTTTCCCTTGTGCGTGGCGGGGGCAAGGTCAGCTGCCGACCTGAAACTCGACCCGGCGGTTCACATCGGCGCGCGGGTCGTTGGGGTCCAGCGGGAACGCCTCGCCCACACCTTGGGCAATCAGTTTTTCGGTCGGCACGCCGCAATTGTCGACCAGATGGCGCTTGACCTCTTCGGCCCGCAGCAGGGACAGGTTCTGGTTATAGGTGTCGCTGCCAGAGGCATCGGTGTGGCCGATGATGTTGAAGGTCGGAATGTCGGAGGCCTTGATCACTTCGCACAGGGTGGTCAGCTTGTCCGCCTCGCCGGTTTCAAGGGCGGCGCTGTCGAAGGCGAACTTGATCTGAAAGTTGACTTGCGCGCTGGGGTCAAGGGCGACACGGGTAACGTCCTCGGGCAAGGCAGCGGTGCCGTCGGTCGCGGTCGCTGCGGCGTCGCCCGACGGGGCGATCACCAGACCGCGGGTGGCCTGCTGGGCCATGAACTTGGCGGCAAGCTGTTCGGCCGTCAGGGTCGAGTCGTCCTGGGCCAGCACAGCGCCCGTCGATACAATAAGGCCAAAGGCGGCAAGGGTAAGCAGAGCGGTTTTCATGGGCTTCCTTTCGCAATTAATTCGATTGCTTTGGCGAAAGCCTAGTGCAAGCGGGGCGGCTTCACAACGCTGCTGTTATGGCGGGAATGATGTTTTGCGGCGCGGATTGGCTTGCGTCCTGTGGCCGTTGCGGCATTAACTGACGCTATTGGGGCCAAAGATGGGTGTGCTGTGCTGCGATTGATACCTGTGATCATTCTGTCCGTGTCGATCCTGATCGGATCACTGATATTGGTCAGTATCCCGCTGTTTTTTCCGCCCAAGGCGGTGGGGGGTGAAGGCGGGGCGGTGGACAACAATGCCCGCATCGACATTGAACTGCTGCATGGCGACATTGAGGCGATGAATGAGGTGATGGCGCAGCTGCGCGATCAGGTGGACGCCTTGGAAAACCGGATCATCACGATGGAGGCCGGGGCGTCGGGGCCTGCGGCGGATGGCGGGTTGCAGATCGTGTCGCCCAGTGGCGAGAATGAGATTTTGGACCAGTATGCCCAGGTCGTTCTGGTTGCCGACCGGCGGGCGCTGAATTCGGGGTTGACGGTGCCGACCTCCAGTTGGCTGATCCAGACCTTTGGCGCCCCGGCCGAGGGGTTGGGGGATACCTGCGCCAGCATGACGAACCCGCGTTTGGCGGGGTTGCTGCAAAACGAACAGGTCGGGCCGGTCAAGGTGCGGATGTTGAAGCCTGCACTGGAATCGTTGGGTGTGGTGCTGGAAAAGGTCAAGCTGGCCGATCCTGACCTTTATGCCCGGATCAACACCTCGGGCAGTCTGTGTGTGCGGTTGGTGCGGGGGTCGACGACCTCTGTGTCCTCCCATTCCTTTGGGTTGTCGGTCGATCTGAACATCGACGGGTTATTGGACACGCTGGGCGACGGGCGCACCCAACTGGGCCTGACGATCCTGTCCGACTTTTTCAACGCCGATGGCTGGGTCTGGGGGGCAGCCTATGGCCGCGAGGATTCCATGCATTTCGAGGTCAGCAAAGAGCAGATCGAAAAATGGGTGATTGAGGGCAAGATTTAAGAAGGGCGTCCAGATCTGGACAGATTTTTATATCTATTAATGTCATAGGGTTACGGGTTTTCATTAACCACATTTTAGGGATTTGCCCACACTACGCCTGCGGACAGGCGGCGCTGTAATCTTGCAGCATCCGCGTTATGGCGGCACGGATCAGGGCGGGGGCGGTGGGGTCAAGCTGGCCCGACATGACCGCTGGATAGGACCCGGACAGGTATTGCGAGATCAGCGGTTCCGGGATGGTGTGGCCTGCAAACAGTGCCATCAGGTCCGAAACGGCCGGCGCTGCTGTGGGGTCGGTCCAGTAATAGCGGATACGGTCGGAATAGCTGAAATGGCGTTGCAGATGCTGATGGTCCGGGGTGCCGTGGTAGTAAGGCGCCCAGTGGACCGGGTTGGCCAGCATCACCGCCTCCATCACCGCGCGCAACGTGACGGTGCGGGCCGGGAACAAGTGGTCCGCGATATGGTCCAGACCGTACAGCGCCTCGCGCAGGGCAAAGGTCAGGCCGGGGCCGACCTTGAGGATGGCAAAGCCGTCACGGACAAGGGCGGCGAGGGCGGCG
>JANNAF010000372.1:0-8249 GCA_031384005.1 Rhodobacterales bacterium
CCGCAAAAGCCCCGATGGCGCGGATTGCATGGATGTAACCAGTGCATCGGCCTCGCCCGCATCGTTCAGAACGCGGCGAGCCCGATCGTAATATGCCAAGCCAATTTCCGTTGGGCTAACCCTGCGTGTGGTGCGGTTTAACAGCCGTGCACCCAACCGCGCCTCAAGGGCCGATACATGTTTGGAGACAGCAGACTTTGAAATCCCCATCTTCTTGGCCGCGTCCGTAAAGCCGCCTTGGTCCACGACCGTGGCAAAGGCTTCCATTTCCGTCAGTCTGTCCATTGTTTTCCCCAAGCGAGCAGTGTGGGTTGATTGGACAGCATTGATCCCCGAATGGGGCGGGATAGCGGCGATCCGGCGACACTGGTGGGGTATTGTGGCGGAGTGTTGAAGGCGAGGAAACGGTGGGAAGGTCGCCAAAGACCGAATTTCTGAACAAATGAAGTGGTTTCCGCCCAAGGCCCTTGCTGATTGACCGGATGGGGTTTGCTGCTAACCTCACCCGATACTGCAGTTTCAGGAGTTTTCGGGCGTGCCAGTTCTTTTCACTCAAGGCGAAATCGTCACCAGGACTATCGCTGAATTTCAGGCCTACACCGCCATCCGTCACTCCGTCCGCGACCCCCTGATGTTTGTGCAACTGGTGGTGTCCGACAGTGGAGCGCTGGATCTGTCACGGCAGTTGGGGCTGGTGGACGGCAATGTCATGATGACGGCCGGCAGCAACCAGCTGATCCTTGGCGGTGGCAACGACAGGGCCGTGATGGGGGATGGCAACGACACGGTCTTTGGCGGCAACGGACAGGATGACCTGAGTGTCGGCATTGGCGATGATCTGGTGTATGGCGGCGCCGATGGCGATTATATCCTCATTGGCCCGCGGGGCGGCCAGCAGCCCCGGATCGATTCCAGCGTCTTTTATGGCCGGGACACGCTGTATGGCGGGGATGGTGACGACTTGTTCGGCGTCCTCGCGTCGTAATATACCAATCTGACCCTGGATGGCGGTGACGGCTTTGACACCGTCAGTTTCTTTAATGAAACCGGCAAGGTGCGGGGTTTTGTCTTTTCAACGGACAATTCGTTCGAGCTTGTGACCGGCTATCTGACCGGGACCGATCAGGACGGTGTTTTTGATTTCAGCGCGGTGGATTGCTTCTATGTGAATATCAAGGCCATGGGCGGCAATGACCTGATCGTGGTGCAGGGCAGCGGACATCTGTTCGGCGGCGATGGCAATGACACGATTAGGGGCGGCGAAATAAGCTCGTCCTTGAATGGCGGTGCCGGGGGGGACGAGCTGTACGGCGGGGCCTGTTCGGACAGCTTCTATGTCGATGACGGCAATGACCGGCTGTTCGACAGTGGCGTCGCTGACCGGGACAGGGTGATCTTTACCAGCGGCAGCTTTCACAGGCTGAACCTGCAACAGGATATCGGCTGGGCCTACTACGTCACCTTTGACAAGGCCACCCTCGCGGGCACCGATGGCAACGACGTGATCAATTTGGCCAGCACGACGATCCAGGTCCTGTCGGGTGTGAATGCGGATATGGGTGCCGGGAACGATCGCCTTATCGGGACGAGCCTGGCCGACACCCTGAACGGCGGGGCCGGGGCCGACAAGATGCGCGGCGGCTTGGGCAATGACATCTACTACATCGACGACGCCAATGACTTTGTGGGTGAAAAGCCCAATAGCGGCGCTGATCTGGCCTATGTCTCGGCCACCAGCATCGTGATTCCGGCCCAGGTCGAAACGCTGGCCCTGCTGGGGGATCAGCAGTTCACGCTGCAGGGCAACCGCCAATCCGACCGGGTTCTGGTAACGGGCGATATGGCCCGCGCAATCGTCAATGGCAGCTTTGGGTCAGATGTCATGACCGTCCTGACGGCAGAAGCCATCGTCAATGGCAACGGCGGAAACGACATCCTCTGGTCCGGCAAAGGCAACGATCAGCTTTATGGTGGTGCCGACAATGACAAGATCTACGGCGATCTTGGCGATGATCTGATGTCGGGCGGCAGTGGAATGGACTCGCTTTTTGGCGGCGCGGGCAACGACACCTTTGACGGCGGGTCCGGGAACGATGCCTACTCTTACGACGAGGGTGACGATCTCTATCTGATCGAGGACGGCGACCGGATCGATGGGACGATAAACGACCCCTACTTCAAGGGCAATGACACGATCCAGTCCAGTTCCGTTGACATTGCGCTGAACTGGGGCTCGGTCGGCTACGCCAATGTGTTTCACTCGACTGCCGCGCAGGGCGTGCATATCGTTCAGTATTTCGGGACAGATGTGCTGATCGGCAGCGACTATGGCGACACCATCGACGGCGGGGATAGCGACACCCTGATTGGCGGCACGGGCAGCGACACCTATACGCTGACGTCGATGAATGTCCTGGTCCTTGAAAACCCACGCAGTGGGTTTGATCAGATCAACCTTGTTCTGGCGGACAATGCCGTGGTCAATTCCTATCTGACCTATCAGCTTCCCGACAATGTCGAAGGCGTGAATATCGCGTTCAGCCGCAACGGTTGGACGGTGCTGGGCAATGATGCCGACAATGTCATCACGATGTTCGCGAGCATGGACAACACGATAGACGGTGGTCGCGGCGCCGATACGATGGATGGCGGCGCTGGCAACGATACCTACTACGTCGACTCCGTGGGCGACCGGATTGCGGACAGCGGCTATGGCACCGAGGATGCGGTGCATGTCTATCTGGCCCGCTATACCCTGCCCGATACGGTAGAAATCCTGTTTGGCCGGCTAGGCAGGAATTCCGTCCTGACGGGCAATGCCAGCAACAATATCATCTTTGGCAATGTCGGCGATGATGTGCTGTCTGGTCTGGACGGCGATGACAGTCTGGTGGGTGTTGCCGGTCATGACACGCTGACCGGCGGGGCGGGCGCAGATTACTTTGTGTACGGCTTTACCCCGCTGGCCAACAGCGCCGATCAGATTACCGATTTCGAACATGGCGTCGATTCAGTCCTGCTGTCCGCTGCCGATGGCGATGCCTTTGCGGGGCTGCCGCTGAACGCCCTCGCGCCCGGCGCGTTCAGGCTCGGCGGGGCCGCCCTCGATAGCGATGACCGGATCCTGTACAACACGGCAACCGGGGACTTGCTGTTCGATGTGGATGGCAATGGCGTCACCGCGCCAGTGCTGATCGCCCGGTTGACAAGTGTCCCGGCCCTGACAGCGGTCGATTTCTGGGTGATCTGACCCGTCAGCCGACCGCCGTCTCCACACAATGCCGCCGGAAGGCGCGCTTCAGCATGTCCAACTCGGCGCGCAGCAGGTCAACCTCGGCGCGCAGGTCGTCCTCCATCGCCACACCGGTGATCACGGTGAAATGGGTCAGGGTTACGCCGCTGGTCTTGTCGCGGATCAAAAAGGTCTGAACCCCCTCGCTCAGCACCTCGGACGGAATGGCGACACGGACAGCCCATTCGCCGGGGCGGTCGGGGATCGGGGTCACGGTCAGGCCGGGCAACGGCGCCTCCAGCAAAACCACCTCCAACTGGGGTTGTTCGGTCGGGCCGGACAAAACGCCCTCCCAGATGCCGGCGCGGATGCGGGTTTTGGTCAGTTGGGGTTCCGGCATGGCCTGTCCTTACAACTCTGCTCTGGGGCGGCGCGAAAATGTCACGTCGCGCAGGATGATCTGGTTCATTTCGGGCCCCTCAAAGATCAGATCGACCCACAGCTTTTGGATCCGCTTTTCGTTCATCTTGGAATAGGCAAGGTCGAATTCGACCATGACATCCTGTTCATGCAGCGGCAGTTCCCGGACGATCTGTTCGACGTTGGGGCCATGTTTGATGTTCAGGCGCGCAAAGATTTCCAGCGGTTTTTCCATCTCGACGATCACGTCCATGCGGATCAGATGCTTGAGTTTCAAGCCACGGCTCGCCTCGTCAGGCAGGTCCAGAACCAGCGACAAAAAGGACCCGTCAAAGCGGAACATGTCCATGCGGAACCCAAAGGGGGCGATATCGGCCTCGCGGGTGTTGCGGATCTGGCGAACCGTCAATTCGGTGCGTCGGCAGTCGTGAAAGATCGTGGTGCCGTCATGGATCGTCGCCTTGCTTGGCACCGAGGCCATGCCCGGCACTGGCAACGGGCCCTTCCAGACCTGAGGCCGCCACCACCAATCGGTGCCCATCGGTTTGCGAATGACATTGGACCCGATCACCGGCAGGGCCAGACGGTGCTCTGCCTCGTGGATCACCACATCCAGATTGCGGCGCAGCGCGCGCGCTCGTCCACGCCAGCGGCGCAAAGTGGCCAGATCGGCCTGTTCAACCTGTTCGCCCGCATCGGCCCAGCGCCGCAGGGACCGCTTGTGCAGCAGGGTATCCAACATTCTTCTCAAACGGCCGGCCATGTCCCATCGCCTTGTTGTTCCGGGCAAGATTGTTGCCCATTTGGAAACCGTCCCGGTTATTGCCGCAAATGGTTAAAGACTCCACCCCCCACGTCCCATGCCACGCAAAAATGCCGGATCAGCGGCCCCGTGGTCAGCCCTTGGGTGCCGGGTTTGCCGCGCGCAACGCGTCGACCGATTGCTGGACCAGCTTGCGCCCCTCGTCCGGGGTCAGCGGAACCCCGACTGCCCCCGAGGCGGATATGGTGATCAGCCGCCCGTTGACCCCAAAGATCGCGCGCCAGTAGTCGCCCGCCTCGCGGTCCAAAAGGTGCAGCAACAAGATGCCGTCGGCGACCCCGGACGACACAACCTCGACATCCCCGGCCCGTCCGGACCGGGCAAGAACGCGCCGCCCGGCAGCCGATGCCATAAAGCCGCGCAGCGCCTCGTCCGGGGCCAGCATGACCCCGGACGAGGCCGCAGGTCCCACCGTGACCGTCAGCAGCGCGGCGGCGACATGGCCATCGGCATTGCAGCGACCAATCAACACCACAGCCGTATCACTGCTGGACGGGGCCGATTGCTGATCGACGCAGTAAAATTGCGGCGCACGGACCAGAACGGCACCGTCCAGAACCTGCACCTGACGCGGCGCCGCCCCCGGCAAGGCGCAGCCCGCCAGCACCAATGATAACGCGACCGTCCATGGGATTTTGCGGGGTGACATCGGCATCCTCGGGTGTCTTTGCAGTCATGGGAATCCTTGGTCGCAGGCGTATTGACACTGCCCCGTTGGATCAAGCGGAATTGTACCTGGCCCCGCCGATTGCCTTGCCATTGCGCAGCCCCCGCCGCGCCGCTAGCGTGGCGCAAACGGAGACGCAATGACGCCCTATACCGCGCCCTATGCCCGGCTGAACACCTATATAGCCCTGGCCGGCCCCAAACCTGCCCTATGGCGCATTGCGGGCGGACTGGCGATTGCAGCGGTCATCGGGTTCATGTCCCTGCAGGCGGTCATGGCGGCGCTGGTCGCGATCCATGGCGCAGACCGCGCGCGCGAGGCCGCCACCGATTTTGCCACCGGGGCCACACCGCGGGGCGTGGTGGCGCTGCTGTTTTGTTATCTGCCGGTGATGGGCGGGCTGGCGGTTGGTCTGGCCCTGATGATGCGGCGCGGATTGCCCAGCCTGATTGGCCCGTGGCGCGCGGCACTGCGCAATTTCTTTTGGGTGGCACTGCCGCTGGTGGCGCTGTGGGCCGCACTTTTGCCCGTGACAACCTTGGGGGACGGCGTGTCGGCCAACCTCAGCCTTGGCCAGCAATTGCCATGGCTGCCGATTGCCGTTCTGGGCCTGATCGTGCAGACCGGCACCGAAGAGCTGGTCTTTCGCGGCTATCTGCAACAGAATCTGGCGGCCCGGTTCCGGTCACGCTGGGTGTGGATGGTGCTGCCGTCGGTGCTGTTCGGGCTGCTGCATTATTCTGTGCAACAGTATGGCGCGCTGTCATGGCTGGTTGTGGGCTGGTCGGCGCTGTTCGGGCTGGTCGCTGCCGATCTGACAGCGCGGACCGGCAATCTGGGGGCGGCAGTGGGTCTGCATTTTGCCAATAACGTCTCGGCGGTGCTGTTGTTGGGGATGTCGGGCAATATTGGCGGGCTGGCCCTGTTTACGGCCACCGTGGATACGGCGCAGATCAGCGTTGCCTTGGGCCACTTCGCCGTTGACACTGTGGCGCTGTTGATCAGCTGGCTGGTCGCGCGCCTAGTCCTGCGGGTCTGACACCGCCCAATCGGCCGCCTGCATTTCACGCAACCGGCTGGCAGTGCGGGCAAACTCAAATGACCCCTCGCCTTCGATATACAGCCGCTCCGGTGCCTCGGCCGCCGAACAGATCAGCCGCACCCGGCCCTCATACAAGGCATCCACCAGGATGACAAACCGCTTGGCCTCGTTGTAATTGGCTGATGACAGCTGCGGAATATCCTCCAGTATCAACACCCGCACCGCCGCGGCAATCGCCAGAAAATCGGCAGGGCCCAACGGCTTGGCGCATAGCTCCCAAAAACTGGCACGCGCCACACCGCCAGATACCCGCGCCAGATCGACCCGGCGGCCATTGACGGTCAGGGCCATGACCTCACCGACGGCATCCCCCGTCAGGTCGCGCCAGATTGCCTCGATCTGGCCTTTGGCGCGGATGGCAGGGTGGAAATACACCTGCACCCCGGCCAGACGATGCTGGCGGTAATCGTTCGGACTCTCCAACTCGATCACGTGCAACCGCTCGCGCAACAACGCGATGAACGGCAGGAACAAAACCCGGTTCAACCCGTTCTTGTACAAATCCTCGGGCGGGCGGTTCGACGTCGTTATGATGACCACCCCACCGGCCAGCAGCTTTTCAAACAGCCGCCCCACAATCATGGCATCGGTGATGTCGCTGATCTGGATTTCGTCAAAGGCCAGCAGTCGCAACCTGGCCACCAACTCCTCGGCAAAGGGGGCCAGCGCATCCTCAACCCCGCGCTGCCGCGCGACATGCATCGCCTGATGCACCTCTTGCATAAAGGCGTGAAAATGGACGCGCCGCTTGGCCGTGATGGCGGTCTCGGCCACGAACAAGTCCATCATCATCGACTTGCCACGCCCCACCCCACCCCACAGATACACCCCCGGCGGTGGCGCGACAGGCCGCGCAAACAGCCCGGCAAACAACCCGACGCGGCGGTTGGCATGGGCCTCCAGCCAGACGCGCAATGCCTCCAACGGCTCGGCCACAGCCCATTGCGCCGGGTCTGGCCGGATCTCTCCGGCACCCACACGGCGATGCAGAATTTCGGTCAGGGTCTCGCGCATGATACCCTTATAGCGGCGCTGACATGGCTGGCAAACCCCGCCACCGGGCCGTCAACACATAGCCCTGCCACCGACCAGCCCTCACGCCTTGTCGCGTACCTTCAGACTGTTGTTCGCCCCCGGAAACACCTCAAACCGCCCGGTCTTGCGCAACAGGTCCGACAGCTTGGCCGACCCATAAGAGCGCGGGTCAAAATCGGGATGCAATTGCGTGATGACCTGCCCCAACTGACCCAAGGAATAATCGTCCTGATCCGGGTCGATCTTCTTCATCGCAGCAAAGATCAACGGAATGGCCTTGGCCGGCGGCTCCTTGGCGGGCGGCGCCTCGGCCACCCGGCCGGGCTTGGCCTCGGGCACAGGCTCGCCGCTGATGATATTCTCGATCAGCACAAACCGGTTGCACACCTTGCGCAAACTCTCGGGCGTCTTGGCCTCGCCAATGCCGATGACCTGCAACCCATCCTCGCGGATGCGGCTCGCCAGCCGGGTAAAATCGCTGTCCGACGACACCAGCACAAACCCATCCACCTTGCCGGCATGCAAAATGTCCATCGCATCAATCACCAACCCGATGTCGGACGCATTCTTGCCCTTGGTATTGGCCGATTGCTGATGCATCACCAACCCCAGATCGCGCGCCTGCTCCTTCCACTGGCTCAACGCCTGACTGGACCAATCCCCATAAACCCGCCGCACCGACGGCTCGCCAAAGGCCGCAATCTCGTCCAGAATCGCAGACGCATTGCGCGCCGTCACATTGTCGGCGTCAATCAGCACGGCCAGCCGCGGTGCCCGCCCCGCAATCGTTGAAACATCCGCCATGACACACTCCTTTTCTCCCTTGATGCACCAACACACCCAAAGGTGAAAGACTCGCTAAGACTTATCTAAAATTTTGCCCCCATCCTCGCTGTCCAAATATCCTGCGGGGGAGGACTCAATGGTTCGCGAACCATTGAGTCTTGGGGGTGCAAAACCCCCGGCGACA
>JANNAF010000412.1:0-3373 GCA_031384005.1 Rhodobacterales bacterium
TACAAGGACATCGGCGGCGCGATTGTCGAGGTGAACGCAGCACCGGGGTTCCGGATGCATGTGTCCCCGTCCGAAGGTCAGCCGCGCGATGTGGCAGGCAAGGTGATCGACATGCTGTTTCCGGCCGGGTCGGGGACGCGCATCCCGATTGGCGCGATCACCGGGACCAATGGCAAGACGACGACCAGTCGGATGCTGGGCCATATCATGAAGTCGAGCGGGCGGATCGTCGGCATGACCTCGACCGACGGGGTTTATATTGACGGCAAGGTGACGGTGAAGGGCGATATGACGGGCCCGACCTCGGCCCAGATGGTGTTGCGCGATCCGTCGGTTGACTTTGCGGTGATTGAAACCGCGCGGGGCGGGATCGTGCGGGCGGGTCTGGGATATGCGCGGTCCGACGTCGCCGCCTGTTTGAACGTGACCGAGGATCATCTGGGTCTGGGCGGCATCAACACGGTTGAGGAGTTGGCCAAGGTCAAGCGCGTGGTCATTGAAACCGCGACGGACACGGTCGTGTTGAACGCCGACGACATCCACTGTCTGCGCATGGCCGATTTCGCGACGGCCAAGCATATCTGCTATGTCACGATGAAGGCCAATCATTCGCTGGTCAAGGAACACATCCGGTCGGGTGGCCGCGCGGTGGTTCTGGAACGCGGCATGAATGGCGAGATGATCACGATTTACAACAACGGCACCCATCTGCCCGTGCTGTGGTCGCATCTGATCCCGGCGACGTTGGAGGGCAAGGCGGCCTATAACGTGCAAAACGCCATGTTTGCCACCGCGATGGCGTTCAGTTTCGGGGTGGATCTGGACAATATCCGGCACGGTTTGCGCACCTTTGACACCAGTTTCTTTCAGGTGCCGGGGCGGACCAATGTGTTTGACGAACATCCGTTCAAGGTCATTCTGGACTATGCCCACAACCCCGCCGCGTTCAAGGCGATGTCCGATCTGGTCGACCGGCTGGAAATACCGGGCAAACGGATTTTGGTGGTGTCGGTTCCCGGTGACCGCCGTGATCAGGACGTGTTGGAGGCGACGCGGATTCTGGGGCCGCATTTCGACCATTTCATCTGCAAGGCCGATGCCAACCGCCGGGGCCGGGGGCATGACGAGATCCCGCAGATGCTGCGCGCGGGGTTCATCGCGAACGGGGTCTCGCCCGAAGCCGTGACGATCCTGCCCGAGGAGCCAGAGGCGTTGGACTTTGCGCTGAACATGGCCCGTGAGGGCGATCTGGTGGTGATCAACGGGGATGACACGGCACGCTGCTGGAAGCAGATCATCTATTTCAAAAAGCCCGAGGGGGGCCAGCCTGCGCCGATGGTGACCAAGGCAAGGACCATGCCGGACGAGGCGGCCGAGTTGATCACGGATGGTGATACGCTGATCCGTGACGAACGTGGCGTCAGGCTGGCGCGCGGCGCGACCGAGGCGGCGGACTGATCATGCAACCCATCGAAGCGCGCCGCCTGACCGGCCCTGGCATGCTGTGGGACCGGCCCGGCGCGGTGTTGGATCTGTTTGGGGCCGATGCCGATTTTGCGGCAGGGTGGCAGGTGCAGGCCCGGCGATTGCTGGAGGCCGTGGGCTGGCCGGACGAGGCGCTGATAGCGCTGCCGTTTGACGGGGGGGTGACGCTGGCGCTGTCGGCCCCGGTGGACCAGTTGTATTCCGCGGTGTCGCTGGCCGAGGCGGCATGGGCCCTGTGCAGCGCCGGGGGCGATTTCGCGGCCATTGTGGCGGCACTGCGGGCCGAGGCTGCGGCGGAGGCGGACCCTGCGTTGCGGGGGTTGGTGGCCGGGGCCGAGGCGCGGGGCATCGATGCGCTGTGGGATGAGGATGCAGTGTCGCTGGGCCATGGGGCGGGGTCGCAGGTTTGGCCGGTGGGGGCGTTGCCCGATGCGGTCGATTGGGGCAGTTTGCACAACATCCCGGTCGCGCTGATCACCGGGACCAACGGCAAGACGACGACGACGCGCCTGTGTGCCGCGATTGGCCGGGCGGCGGGTCTGGTTGCGGGTCTGACCTCGACCGATATGGTGCAGGTTGGCGCGCGGGTGTTGGACAAGGGCGATTTTTCGGGGCCTGGCGGGGCGCGGATGTTGCTGCGCGATCCGCAGGTGCAGGTGGCGTTTCTGGAGCTGGCGCGGGGCGGCATCTTGCGGCGCGGGCTGCCGGTGCGGCAGGCGCGGGCGGCGGCGGTGCTGAACGTCGCGGCAGATCATCTGGGGGAATACGGCGTCAACACGGTGGCGGCGCTGGCGCGGGCCAAGTTTGCGGTGCGGCGGGGGTTGGCGGCGGGGGGCATCATGGTGCTGAACGCCGATGACCCGCTGGTTGTGGCCGAGGCCGCCGGTATCGACGGACCGATCTGGTGGTTTTCGCTGACGCCGTTGCGGCGGGACACGCCCGGCGCCTGGCTGGACGGTGAGGCGCTGGTGTTTTGGGACGGGTCTGCGCTGCATCCCGTGACGACCGTCAGTGCCCTGCCGGTGGCGATGGGGGGGGCGGCGCGCCACAATATCCTGAACGCGCTGGCCGCCATTTGCCTGACGCGGGCGCTGGGCATCGGTTATGACGCGATACGAGCGGGGTTGCAGGGGTTCCAGAACAGCCCGCAGGACAATCCGGGGCGGATCAACGAATTTGCCGTGGCGGGGGCGCGGGTGTTTGTCGATTTTGCCCATAACCCCCATTCGATTGCAGCGGTGACGGCGACACTGGCGGGGGTGCCGGCCAGGCGGCGGTTCGTCATGATTGCGCAGGCGGGTGACCGGTCGGATGAGGATATCCGCGGGCTGGTTGCGGGCGCGTTGGCGTTGCCGTTCGACTATGTCGTGGCAAGCGAACTGGCCGGGTATCTGCGGGGACGCGCGTTGGGGGTGATCCCGGACCTGATTGCGCAGACCTGTCTGGAGATGGGGCTGTCAGCGGCGCAGGTGTTGCGCGCAGCGTCGCCCAAAGCGGGGGCCGAATTGGTGTTGGCCATGTTGAAGCCCGGCGATCTGGCGTTGTTGTTGGTTCATTCCGAACGCGACGCGGTCTTTGCCATGCTGGAGGCGGCGCAGGGTCAGTCGGCGCTGCCCACATCATCAAAACTGGCATAATTGGCACGGTACAGCCCGGCATAAAGCCCGCCTTGCGCGATCAGGTCAGCGTGGCTGCCGCTTTCCACCAACCGCCCGGCCTGCAACACCATGATGCGGTCAGCGTTGCGGACGGTGG
The DNA here is from genome assembly GCA_031384005.1 of Rhodobacterales bacterium. Classification (GTDB taxonomy): domain Bacteria; phylum Pseudomonadota; class Alphaproteobacteria; order Rhodobacterales; family Rhodobacteraceae; genus Stagnihabitans. Next base: position 3,241 of record JANNAF010000412.1, read on the forward strand.
CCAGACGGTGGGCAATCACCAGCCCGGTGCGGCCCCGCAACAGGGTGGCAAGGGCGCGCTGGATCACCTGTTCGGTGGCGCTGTCAATGCTGGCCGTCGCCTCGTCCAGCACCAGTATCTTGGCGTCGGCCAC
>JANNAF010000441.1:0-8911 GCA_031384005.1 Rhodobacterales bacterium
TTCATAAGCCAGCACCGACATCTCCAGCACCGACGCAGCCCCCAGATTGTTCAACAGCGCAACATAGGGCCCCTCGCCCGCCTGCGCCGACAGCTTGTCAATCATCGCACCCATGGCCTGCTCGGCTCCGGCAAAATCGATCTGCTCGACCCCCGGCTCGCCGTGGATGCCCAAACCCAACTCGGCTTTGCCGGGCGCGATACGGTTCTCCTTGATGCCGCCAGGGACGGTACAGGTGTCCAGCGACATGCCGATTGACCGCAGTCCCGCAATTACCCGTTCGGCCGCCGCCGCAACCGTGGCCAGATCTTCGCCCTTTTCGGCCAAGGACCCGGCAATCTTGTGAACAAACAGCGTCCCCGCCAAACCGCGCGACTGCGGAAGGTGCGGCAAGGCGATGTCGTCATCCACAATGACGATATGCACTTTCAACCCAAAGGCGCGCGCGCGCTCGGCCGCAAGACCAAAGTTCAGCCGGTCCCCGGTATAGTTCTTGACCACCAAAAGGCAGCCTGCTGGCCCCGTGACAGCCAATATCCCCGCCAGTACCGCATCCACCGAAGGAGAGGCGAACACATCGCCACAAACCGCTGCCGTCAACATCCCCGGACCAACAAAGCCTGCATGTGCCGGCTCATGACCCGAGCCCCCGCCCGACACGATGGCGACGCGCGACTTGTCCCATCCTGCCCGCAGGACAACACGAATATGGGGGTATCCGTCCAACCGAACAAGGCTTCCACCCGATGCGAGGATTGCCCCATCCAGAGCCTCGGTTACGATATTCTCACGTTTGTTCACGAACTGGGTCATGGCGGTCCTCCCTCAGACGATGCGCGCACCGGCAGCGTCAAAATAAAACGGCCGGTCGGGTTGAATCTGCACGATGTCACCGCTGCGCAGGGCTGTGTGGGCATCGGTGACGGTGATCAGATCGTGGTTCTGAATCGACAGGTGCAACCGGGTCTGATCGCCCAAATGCTCGACCCGTTTGACAAAGGCATCCTGCCCAACGCCTTGGTGGATCTGCTCGGGTCGCAGACCGATGTGGGTGGCCCCGCTTGGGGCATGGCCAAACAAATCCGCCGGCAGAATGTTGATGCGCGGTTGTCCCAGTCGACTGGCAGCATAGATACTGACCGGTTGTTCATAAATCTCGCGCGGCGGACCGAATTGCACCAATCGCCCTCTGTCCAGCACTCCGACATGGGTGGCCATGGTCATGGCCTCGACCTGATCATGTGTCACATACAGGAACGTCGCACCCGAATTGGCCTGAATGCTTTTCAGTTCAACCCGCAAATCGGCACGCAGTTTGGCATCCAGAGAACTGAGCGGTTCATCCATCAGATAGACCGCCGGATTGCGCACCAAGGCACGACCGATCGACACCCGCTGCATCTCGCCACCTGACAGCGCCGTCGCCTTGTTGTCCAGCTTGTGCGCGATTTGCAGGGTTTCGGCCACTTCGGCAACCTTGCGGGCAATCTCGGCGGCAGGGGTCCTAAGCAGCGGGGATTTCAGTGGAAATTCCATGTTTTCGCGCACGGTCAAATGGGGGTACAGCGAGTATTGCTGGAACACCATGGCCACGTTGCGCTGCGCTGGGGTGCGGCCCTTCATCGATTGGCCGCCGATGAAAACCTCACCCGCGTCTGGCTGGTCCAACCCCGACACCAAACGCAGCATCGTGGTCTTGCCTGCCCCGGTCGGCCCCAACAGGACGACAAAGGAACCGTCCGGCACAGTCATCGTCAAGTCGGCAAGGGCAACCTGATTTCCAAAGCTTTTGGAGACGGAGCTAAGGTGTACTTCACCCATGGGTCAGCACCCCTTGATTGGCGGTGGACAGCATGGCGCGCCCCTCGGGATTAAAGACAGTGATCGACCGCGCATCCATGCGCAAACCTGTGGTTTCGCCAATACGCACAATCGTTTCTGAACTGATGCGGACCTTGACGGCACCAAAGGCCGTGTCGAATGTGATGATCTGCGTCGTGCCCAGATACTCGACCGCAAGAACCGTGCCACGCAGCGGGGCGGTATCGTCAAGGTGCACATTTTCAGGCCGCACACCCAGAATAAGATCGCCGCTGGCCCCGTCAATCATTTGTGGCACGGCAATGCTGTGGCCCGACAGGTTGACCGCTGCTGCGCCATGCCCGACCATGCCCTGAAACCGCAACAGGTTCATCGGTGGTGACCCGATAAAACTGGCAACAAAGGTTGTGGCGGGCCAATCATAGATGTCTTGCGGCTTGCCAAACTGTTCGACGACGCCGTGGTTCATCACGACAATCTTGTCGCCCATCTGCATCGCCTCCAGCTGGTCATGCGTCACATAGACCGTGGTTGCGTGCATGCGGTCATGCAAGGCGCGCAACTCCTCGGCCATATGCTCGCGAAACTCGGCGTCCAACGCGCCCAGCGGCTCGTCCATCAGAAAACAGGCCGGGTCGCGTACAATCGCCCGCCCCAAGGCGACGCGTTGCCGGTCACCGCCTGACAGGCCGCCAACCGGCCGGTCCAACAGATCGGTGATGCCCAGGATGCCTGCAACCTCCTCGACCTTGGCCTTGACCTGCGCTTTGGCCATGCCCTGACTGACCAAGGGATAGGCGATGTTCCCCCGCACGTTCAAATGCGGATAAAGGGCGAACATCTGGAACACAAACGCAATGTCGCGCTGCGAAGCGGGCTTTTGGCTGACCTCCTCGCCGTTGATGTAAATCTCACCCGAGGTGGGCAGTTCCAACCCGGCAATCATGCGCAGGGTCGTGGTCTTGCCGCAGCCTGACGGCCCCAGCAGCATGAAGAACTCTCCATCCTCGACCGTAAAGCTGGAGGATTGCACGGCGGTAAAGGCGCCGAATTCCTTGCGCACATTCTTGATGACGATCTGGGCCACCTGTTTACTCCGGGAAATGGCTGACGATGATGAACATGACAGTTCCCACCAGCGTGACGACAAAGGAATAGGTGAACAGAACCATCAGGAACGGTTGCATCAGCATGACCACCCCAAGGGCAATCAGGATCGTGGCCACCATTTCCCACGGGCCACGGCGCAGGGTCAAAAGACCGTTGAAAAAGGTGCTCATTTGCGGACCGCCCCGAATGTGATGCCACGCAGCAGGTGTTTGCGCAGCAGGATGGTAAAGACCATGATCGGCACCAAAAACAGGGTGGCACCGGCGGCCACAGCGGGCCAATCCTTGCCGCCAGTCCCGATGATGGTGGGGATAAAGGGCGGGGCGGTCTGCGCGGTGCCGCTCGTCAGCAGGGCGACAAAGGCATACTCGTTCCACGCAAAGATCAGACAGAATATCGCGGTCGAGGCGATGCCTGTGGCGGCCTGCGGCAGGACCACTTTGTAAAACGCCTGAAACCGGGTGTAGCCGTCGATCAGCGCGGCCTCTTCATATTCCACCGGGATTTCGTCGATGAACCCTTTGAGCAGCCAGACCGACAGCGACAGGTTCACGGCCGTATAAAGCAGGATCATCCCCAGATGCGTGTCCGACAGGCCAAGCTGGCGGTACATCAGGAAAATCGGGATGGCGACGGCGATAGGCGGCATCATCCTTGTGGACAGGATGAAAAACAGCAGGTCATCCTTCAAAGGCACCTTGAACCGACTGAACGCATAGGCGGCGATAGTGCCCAGAAACACCGATAGAAAGGTGGATCCAAACCCGATGATCACCGAATTCAGGAACCGTTCGCCGTATTTCGACGGGCCGGTGATCACCATGTCATACTGTCGCACGATGCGGTCATAAAACGTGTCGGGCGGCGGCAGGGCGGCCAGATCCTCGGGCGTCACGCGGGATCGGCTGGTGAACAGGTTCACATACCCCTCCAGTGACGGTTCGAAAAACACCTTGGGCGGATAGGCGATGGCGTCGGCAGGTGTCTTGAACCCGGTGGCAATGATCCACAGCAGCGGGATCAGGGTCACCACGGCATAGGTCACGACCAGAAAGCCTGCGATCCATTTTTGACGGTTGGACGGTTCGGTGATGGAAAAGCTCATCTGTCTTTGACCTTGTTCAGTGCCTTGACGTAAATCGAGGCGAGCCCGAATACGGTGACAAACAAAATGACCGCATAGGCCGACGCATAACCGGTGCGCCACTTCTCGAACGCCTCACGTTTCAGATCGATCGAGGTCAAAAGCGTGGTCGACCCGGGCCCACCACCCGTCAACTGAACCACCAGATCGAACATCTTGAAGTTTTCAATGCCCCGGAACAGCACCGCCAGCATCAAAAAGGGCAGCGCCATGGGAATGGTGATGGTCCAGAACTGCCGCCACTTGCTGGCGCGGTCACACTCTGCCGCCTCATAAATGCTGGGCGGGATGGACCGAAGGCCGGCCAGGCAAATCAGCATCACAAACGGCGTCCACATCCATGTATCGACAATCACGATGGCCCAGGGTGCCAGGGCGACATCCCCAATCATCGAGAAGCTGGCAGGGTCAGCACCCGTCAGAAACTGGATGAAATAGTTGAAAAGCCCGATCTGCGGTTGGTACAAAAAGGTCCAAAAGTTGCCAACAACCGCAGGCGACAGCATCATGGGCAGCACGATCAGCGTCGTCCAAAGGTCGTTGCCACGGAATTTCTTGTTGATCAGATAGGCCAGCGTGAACCCGATCAGCACCTGCAAAACGATGGTCCAGATCAGGAAATGCGCGGTCGATTGCAGCGCGATCCACGTATCCTCATCCGTCAGGATCTTGCGGTAATTCTCCAGCCCGACAAACTCGACCTCGTTGTTGGGCCGGTTGGTGCGGAAATTGGTCAGGCTCAAACGGATAGTCCAGATCAGCGGAAAGATGTTGATGGCCAACAGCAGAAAAATCGTCGGTGCTACGAACAGCCATGCGATTGCGCGGTCCGACAGGCCACGTATGCGATGCGCAAGCTGAGGCGGCGTGGCACCCGCAAGGCGTTTTGCCAATTGATCCGTCATGTTTCTGGGCTTTCCCGAGGGCGATGGCTGAAAGGATGCACGAGGCGGATTTGACCCTCAAGGGCCTCGTGGGGGTACTCTGCCCGCCAGCGCGGCGGGCAGAGTGGATCACAAGATCAAAGCTTGCCTTCTTCTTCAAAGGTCGCGGTCCAGTCGGCAACCAGACCGTCCAGCGCCTCTTTGGCGGTGCCCTGCCCGGCCACGACATAGTCATGGAACCGCTTTTGCGAGGCCTGCAGCAAGGTCGCATAGGCGGGTTCAGCCCAGAAATCCTTGACGATCGCCATGCTGTCCAAGAAGGTTTGGGCATAGGGTTGGCTGGTGGCGAAACCCGGATCCTCGACCACAGCGCGCAGGGCGGAATAGCCACCCAGTTTCCACCATTTGGCCTGAACGTCGGGCTGGGCGAACCACTTGATATAGGTCAGCGCCGCCTCTTGCTTTTCAGACGCCGCGACAACCGAGATGCCCTGCCCGCCAAGCTGGGCAAACCTTTCGCCGTTCGGACCGGCCGGGTTGGGGAAATACCCCGTCACATCACCGCCAACATTGGCATCGGTGTTAAAGCCCGGCCAGGTGAAGGCAAAGTTCATCTGCAGCGCAACCTGCCCTGATTTGAACGCATCGACAGCCTCACCCATATAGCTGTTGGACGAACCCGGCGGGACGCAGCAATCATACATCGCCTTATAGTATTCCAGCCCCGCAACGGCCCCCTCGCTGTTGACGAAACCTTCCATGTCATAGGGCTTGTCCGGGTTGTCGTATTTGAAGCCAAAACCATACAGCGTGTTCATCGCCCCCATGGTGATGCCTTCTGACCCACGCTCGGTATAGATCGACGCGCCATAGACCGTCTTGCCGTCAATATCGCGCCCTTGGAAGAACTTGGCGATGTCCATCAACTCGGCATAGGTCGCAGGCACGGCCAGATCACGGCCATACTGTTCCTTGTAGGCCGCCTGAATGTCCGGGCGGGCAAACCAGTCACGACGATAGGTCCAGCCCACGACGTCACCAAAGGCCGGCAGCGACCAATAGTTCGGGGTGTTCTTGGGCCATTCCGAATAGCCGGTCACCGTCGCCGGAATGAACGCGTCCATCGAAATGCCGTTGGCATCAAAGAAATCGTTCAGTTTGACATATTGGCCGTTCTCGGCCGCGCCGCCAATCCACTGACTGTCACCAATCAACAGATCGCACAGCTTGCCACCCGAGTTCAGCTCGTTCAGCATGCGGTCAGCAAAGTTTGTCCACGGCACGAATTCGAAGGACATCTTGTTGCCCGACTGCGCCTCATACTCCTTGCTCAACTCGATCAAGGCGTTTGCCGGATCCCAGGCAGCCCAGCACAAGGTCAGATCTTCGGCCTTGGCAGCACCTGCGCCCAGCACGATGGCTAGGGACGCCGACGTAAATAAAAGTTTTGCGTTCATTATGAATTCCTCCCGGTTGCAGGCCACGGCCTCCTCGCCACGACTCTTGCTGATCAGAGCCTAGTTGAGGTGCGCGCGTCAGATCAAGTCCTTTCTGACGTACGCACCTCAATTTCATTGCACCCCCCCGAATTTTCGCGGTAAATGGCTGTTATGACGATAGGAAACGCAATGCGTCCAACAACGAAAGATCTGGCTGCCGTGGCGGGCGTTAGCCTTGCAACAGTGGACCGCGTCCTCAACGACCGGGCAGGCGTGCGCAAGGATACGGTGGCCCGCGTTAACCAAGCCATTGAAAAGCTGGGATTTACCCGCAACATCGTCGCCGCCAGTCTGGCACGCGGGCGCAGTTATCAATTCCTGTTCTTGCTGCCGCGGACGGGTGATCAGTTCTTGGCGGGCCTGATGGCGCGAATCAAGGAAACCAATCTCGCCTTCGCTGCCGAGATGATTTCAGTCGAAGTGCTGCAAATCCACGAAAGCGATCCCCATGCGATTGCCAGGTTTTTGGGATCGCTGGATCCTGCCGCCATTGACGGTGTGGCCATCATGGCACCGGAATCGCCACAGGTCCGCGATGCCAAGGCGCGGCTGGCCGAACGTGGCATTGATGCGATCAGCTTCATCGCCGGTCAGATCGACGGGCCCCATGATGATTTCGTTGGCATCGATAACCACGCCGCCGGGGCGACAGCCGGTCGCCTGATGGGACGGTTTTCATCCTTGCGGCCCCAAAAGGTGCTGGTCATCGCAGAAACCATGCAGGCGCGTGACAGTCTGGAACGCAGGCTTGGCTTTGATCAGGTGATCAATGCCGATTATGCGCATCTGTCGGTCCTGCCATCGATTGAAACTCATGGTGATCGGGACCGGGCGATCCGGGTCATCCAAAACAGTTTTGCCGGCCATGACAGCATTGCCGGCGTCTATATCCTGGGCTCCGAAGCACGCCTGCCCCTTGAAATCATCGCGGGGCTGCCCCCCCGTCAGCGTCCCGTCATCATCGCCCATGAACGCACACCCTTTACCGAGGCGTCCCTGCTTTCGGGCCGCATCGACGCGCTGATCACCCAAGATCCGGGCCATCTGGTGCGCAGCGCCATCCGCATCCTGCGGGCCCGCAAAGACCGCAGGAAAATCCTCGCCTCTCAAGAAAAAATCCGGATCGAGATTCTGCTCAAGGAAAACATCTGACCCGCTTTTGGTTCGTCAGATGTGCAGCGCTGGTCCGTCCTGATCCAGATAGGCCCGGTCAAAGTCGGCGAAATCGACCAGCCCTTCAAAGTCGTCAAAGGTCACGCGCCCGTTCTGAAACGTCATCAAACCGGCCTCGCGGATTTCGCGCAGAACCCGGTTCACATGGACCGCGGTCAGACCCATCGCATCGGCCAGATGATACTGCGTTAGCGGACAAGCAAACCCGGTCTTGTCGCCCAACCCAACCAGTTTCAGACGCGCGCTCAATTCCAACAACAGATGCGCCGTGCGTTCCGCTGCCGGGCGCTGTCCCAGCCCGACCAGATGCTCGACCACCATCGCCTCATCGCGCGACACGGCCCACAAAACCGCAGTCGCCAGCCGCGGTGTGGCCGAAAACGTCTCAAACAGATCGGTCTTTGATACTTCTGATGCCTCGATCAATGTGATCGGTTCGACATTGTGGTCCGAAGTGCGGAACAAGACCGAACGCACACCCAAGAAATCACCCGGGATTTGAAAGTTAAAGATCTGCCGCGACCCATCCACCAGGATCTTGTACGAACAGGCCCAACCTTCGGCCATAATGAAGGCCGACTGGTCAATTTCACCTTGATGGACCAGATCAAGCCCCGGCGCGAACCTGCGCCGCCGCTTGTACAGGTCTGAAATCGCCTGAACCTCAATCTCCCCCAACTTGACATAGGACGCGATCTTGCGGGCAAATGGGCTGTTTTGAACCAAGGGGCTCTCCGGTGCTGTTGGCTGGGCACTGTTATGGCACCGATTTGTGCAAATGACCTGCTGCTTCAGGTTAGCGTGGCCATGCTTTCGATCACATAAATTTGATGCAGGCTTCACAGATAACCAGACCGCAGGCTCGATCAAACTGGCACCCAAGCGGCCCAATACCCATCGTTTCTGCCGCAGCCCGCAGGCACCGTTTCAGACAACCCAAACGGATTTAAACCATCGCATGCCTGCTCCCCGGCGGGGGGGGGGGCCGCCCCAACTGATCAGTTCTCACAGGGTTTTAAAAAGTGGTTGACCCAGAGCGATTCGAACGCCCGACCCTCAATTTCAGTCTTGAGGCATCAGGTTTCGCCTGGTTTCCCTGAGTTGCATGATACCACGTTAGCGCCTGATTCTAATATATAAATGCATTCATCTAGGGCCTGTTGACGTTCACTTCAATCGTATGACGGTTGCGGTGAGGGCGATGAATGCATTGTAACTTGTGTCAGTCTTGCAGCACCGCATGGCGATCCCTCTGTATTCCTTGAGTTTCTGGAAGAAGT
>JANNAF010000468.1:0-1601 GCA_031384005.1 Rhodobacterales bacterium
GACCTTTGCCGGAAAGGTCTGGCCCTGATAGGCATCGACGCTGAAGGTGGCGGTATCGCCCAGTTCGACCTTGCCGATGTCGGCCTCGTCCACGTCGATCTGCAACTGCATCTGGCCCAGATCATGGGTCAGCGTGAACAGCGTGACGGTGGACCCGCTGGCCGATACGGTCTGGCCAAGGTCCGCCGTCATGTCCAGCACCATGCCGTCGATCGGCGCGACGATCACTGCCTTGTCGATACTGGTCTTGGACAGTTTCACATTGGCCTCTGCCACATGCACATTCGCCTTGGCCGAGGCGACCGAGGCATCGGCCCGCCGCTTGGCCGTCTGTGCGGCCGCCAGATCCTCCTCCGAATTCAGACCCCGCGCACGCAATTTCAGCGCCCGTTCCAGCCCTACTTGCGCCGCATCCAACGAGGCCAGCGTATCCTCGACCTGCGCATTGGCCGCCGACAAAGACGCCTCATCACGCGCCAGTTCCGCCTCCAGCGACGAGGTGTCCAGCCGGGCCAACACCTGCCCCTTGGTGACCTCATCATTGATCTTGACATTGACCTGCGCAATCGTCCCCGAAATCAGCGACCCGACATCCACCTGTTCAATCGGTTCAACCGTGCCGACAGCCGTCACGATGACCGTGATGTCCCCCTTGGCAGCACCCGTGGTGGTGTAACGCACCGTCGCAGTCTCGGTCGCCTGCCCCTGCCACCACCAAAAGCCGGTCCCCGCCAATCCCAACGCCAAAACCGACCACAGGGCCCAACCGCGAAACCGGCTGCGCTTGCGCTTGCGCGTGATGGTTTGAACGGTCACGGTTTCATCCGGCATGGTCAGGTGTCCTTGGTTTCAGGGGCAACGTGGAAACTGCGCCTGCCCGCTGCCAGTTACAACGCCGCTGCCATCACATTCCGTCGATTGTCCGCCAAAAGGACAAAAGACCGCAGGAAATGCAAAAGACCGGGGGTTTCCCGGTCTCTGCAAGTCACTTGTAGGATGGGCAGTTCGCCTTTTCGCCTTGCGGAAAGGCGGTTTGCCCATCTTGGGTTCCGCTCAGCCTTGCACCATCTTGGCGACTTCGGCGGCGAAGTCTTCCTTTTCCTTCTCGATGCCTTCGCCCACGGCCATCCGGACAAAGCCCGTGACCTCAACGCCCGCATCCTTGGCGGCCTGCGCCACCGTGATGTCGGTGTTCATCGCGAACTTTTGACCCAGCAGGGTGACTTCCTCGAAATACTTCGCCATCCGGCCCACGATCATCTTTTCGATCACAGCATCGGGCTTCGGCTTGGCCGAGGCAGCGTTGTCTTCTTTCGCCTTGGCGATCTGAACGGCGCGCTCACGCTCGACCACAATTGGGTCAAGGTCGGCTTCAGACAGCGAAATCGGGCTGAAGGCTGCAATATGCATCGCGATCTGTTTGGCAATCCCGTTGTCGGTGCCCTTGACGGCGACCAGAACGCGATGCATATTGCAGCCTTCAGCCCGATTTCGCTGTCAGAAGCCGATATCGACCCGGTGGTCGTCGAGCGCGAGCGGGCTGTGCAAATCGCCAAGGCACATGAGGACAATGCGGCATCGGCCAAGCCGAAGCCCGATGC
>JANNAF010000485.1:0-5344 GCA_031384005.1 Rhodobacterales bacterium
CACCGTTCAACAAGACGGCACCGCTGGGTGTGTACAGCGAGACGGTCCCATCATCCTGCGGCAATTCGCGCAGCGGAACAATCGTGGCAATCTGATCGATCGTCTGCTGACGCTGATCTTGCAGGGCGGCAGTGTCCTGCCTAAGCCCAAAGCCGCGCCTGATTTGCACATTCAGCTTGACCACCCGCTCCAACGCACCATTCAACGTATCAACGTCATTCTTGATATCATTGTTGGCTTGTCTGCGGGCTGCCTGAACATCCTTTGACGCGACTCCGATCTGCGATGCCAACGCCTTGGCTGCATTCAATACACTGGTCAGGCGCGGTTCGGATTCTGGATGCGATGTGGCCTCGGTCAGGGCCGCCTCGAACGCGGCGACCCTGCCATTGATAGAGAACGCCTGATCCGGCGTGCCAAGTGTCTGTTCCAGCAGCCGAAAAAATGCGGCGCGTGCGTCGGCGTCCCCGGATGTCGACTGCGACAGGCGGCGGTCGCCCAACAGCGGTGTGTCGACCGCCCGGCGCACCCCGGAAACCAGCACGCCCTGTCCGGTTGACCCGACAGTGCGCGATGTCAGCAGCAATTCGCGCCGGGCATAGCCCGGCGTCGCAGCATTGGCGATGTTCGAAGATACAACCTCGGCCGCTCTTGCCGAGGCGGTCAGCCCCGACAACGCGCTGGACAATGTGCCACTGAGACTCATTCACGCCTCCTGTGGGTCAGCGCTTCAGGTTGGTGGTTTCTTGCATCATCTCATCCACCGTCTGGATGACCTTGACGTTCGAAGAATAGGCGCGCTGCGTCGTGATCAGGTTGGTCAGTTCTGCCGTGACATCCGTTGTAGATTGTTCTTGTGAATATCCGATCAACTGGCCCGTCGGACCATCCCCCGAATCCCACAGGTAAAACGGCCCGGACTCGGCCGAGATGTGATAGGTCTGGTTGCTGGTCGCCTCCAGTCCGTTGGGATTTGGCACGTCAACGATCGGGATCTGGTAGATGATCTTTGAAAACCCTTGGTCGTAATTCGCATGCAGCATGCCATTATCGTCTACTTCGACAGATACCAGACGCGCGACAGGGGTGCCGTTGGTGGCCTTGCCAATCGGAGCAAAGCTTTCAGACAGCTGGGTCAGACCGCCGGATTCACCGATCAATCCAATGTCCAGATTGATCAGACCGCCCCCAACGGCCAGCGGCAGGGTTCCGGTGACCCCATCATAGTCGCCGCCGGTCACGGTCGTCACGGTGGCCAGATTTCCACCAGCGGATTGGGTATCGTCAAAGGTTACCTGGTATTCGGCAATGACAGCACCGTCTGATCCGCTGTCCGTGATGGACATGGACCATGCGTTGGACGCTCCCGAGGTCGGCACTGCCGGGGTAAAGATATAGGTCAGCGTCTCTTGCGTGCCAAGGTTTCCCGTATACTGCAAAGACATCTCATAAGGTTCACCATCGGCTCCGGCCTGCGTTGCCGTTGCAGGAAGGTTTGCGCCCAGACGCATTGCATTGGTCGGGTTCGCAACATACTGATTTTGATCCAGCTTGACGGGGATCAGGGCCGACATGCTGTCACGCGGAAAACTGCCCAGCGTCCCGTCGGGAAATGCCGGCCAGCCCATCAAAACATTTCCGGAGGAGTTCAGCAGGATACCGTCAGCGTTCGGCCGGAACGATCCCGTGGTGGTCAGCGCAATCGGAAAGACCGAAACACCCCGGTTGACCGCATCCATCGTCGTCACAGCCAGAAATCCGCGCCCGTCCACCGCAAGGTCGGTTGAGTTATTCGTACCAATCAGCGGACCCCGTTCATCCACAAGCCGGATATTGGTGGATCTGACGCCACCCGCCGAATAGCTGTGCGCTGAATTGCCATGCACAACGACGGAATAGAAATCGGTCTGGGCCCGCTTGTACCCATATGTCGACGAGTTCGCGATATTGTCGGAAATCGTTGCGAGTTTGTTTGCATTCGCGTTCAAACCGGCAACTCCCGCGTAGAGCGAAGAGGATATTGTCATCGATAGCGCCTTTCTGCAGCTCGACCTTTGTGGGTTGACCCTGCATGTTGCGCCTTAAGATTGCCCTAACGTCTAAAATCCATCCGGAAATTAGCGGTCCTTTCGCAGCAGGATGATCTCGATCCGGTTGTTGCGCACCGCTGTCGGGTCTGCAGTTGCAGGTTTTCGGTCGGCATGACCGCTGACACGCGCCACCCGGCCCGCCTCGGTTCCCGCGTCCTCCAGCAGCTTGCGCACGGTCTGTGCCCGCGAGGCCGACAGATCCCATGTCGGGTTGTTCAGCATCATCACCGGATAGGACCGCACATAGCCCTCCACCGCAACATCGTTTTCCGCCACGCCAATCACTTCTGACACCAACTCGCTGATATCGTTCAGGGTCTGCGTGGGCACCAACGAGTCCGTTTCGAACAATGGCACCGCCTCCAGATCGAAAATCTCGATGACCAACCCCTCATCGGTAACCTTGGTGACAACATGCGCCAGCAAGGATTGCATCGTCATGCTCTCGCCGCCCTTGCCCTCCAACGCGCTTTGCAGTTTCTTCAACTCGGTATCCTCGGCACCCGTGCTTTCGCCGGTCGCCGGACCCTCGGTTCCACCCGCCTTTTTGTCGTCGGATGGACTGCTGGCGTTACTGCCAGTGCCATTATGCGCCAAAGTCTCATCGCTAAAGATCGAGTCTCCGCCAAAGGCCCCGTCACCGCCGCCCGAAACCCGGTTGATCGGAATCGTCGGGTTAAAGTAATCCGCGATACCCTTGCGTTGTTTTTCCGTCGTTGCACCCAACAGCCACATCAGCATGAAGAAGGCCATCATGGCCGTCACAAAGTCAGCATAGGCCACTTTCCACGCCCCACCGTGGTGCCCACCGCCGCTTATCACTTTCTTCCGCTTGATGATGACTGGCGCTACACTACCCTGTGCGGCCATTCAAACACCCCATATTCACCCAACGCCTGTTCTACAGGATCGCCGTTAATCTGGGCTTAACCTGCGGTATTTTAGGGGTTTCCTGCCAATGTGTGGGGTGCCCAGACCAGCCGGGTGACAGCCTGCATGCCAATGGCCGAATAATCCGACAGAAATTGCCGGGCCCTCGTCCGCGTCAGAGAGCCTTCCAACTTTAACGGCAGGGCCTCCATCAGCTTGCGCATCGGGATGCACTGGGCCGCTGGGCGCGTCATCAGGAAATCAACGAATTCGGTCAGGATCAACGACCCTTTGCCGATGATCAGCAGGTCATGACGCTGAAATGCCTGATTGACCCCAACAAGGTCATATGTCTTGAACCGCGCTAACACCCGGTCCAGCACGCGCCGCTCTAGCCCGGTGCCGACAGCATCGCCAAACCCGCCCGGAACCGCGCCAACCAGGCTAAGATACCGCCGGACAGCCAAATCCTCATCCTCGGTCAGGCCGCTTGGGGCAAACAGGTCATATAGGGCGCTGTGATGATCCGAAATGGTTGTCTGCGCGCCGGTCAACGGTCGCAATGCGTCACACAGCCATTCTGCCCGCGCCGGGGACAGCCCGGTCAGAACCAGTCCCGCGGGCCCGTTGAACGACACAGGCGTCAGGTCCGGCAGCCCCAGCAATTTGTCCAGTCTGGCCATCAACCGGTTCGTGATCTTGGGGTTCTGAACCCGGATCGACAGATCACAAAATTCATCCGGTGGCAGCGCTTCGACAGGTTGAATGACCACCCGCAAACCCAGTACCGCCAGCAATGGCACGGCGGCACGGGCTTCGGCTGCCGCCATGCGCGGCGCCAGCAGTCCATAGCCACGTTCAAGAATGCCCTCTGTATTGGGCCGCGGCAGGCCAAAACGGTTGACCAAAACATCCGTCGCCAACCCGCAAGGGCCACAGACCGCCCGCAAGCACAGCTGGACCTCATCCTCCAACAGTTCGGTCTTGGCCATGGCTTCCCCATACCGCTTGGCCCACGGGATTGGGCCGGCCTATGCCAACGGAACGCCGCCAACGCCGCCACCTTAGCCGCAAATTCGATTCTTCGCACGCGGTAACTAAAAAGTTACCGCGCAAGTGTCACGGCTGCCCGTTTGACGTCAGATCACCGAAACCAGCCGCAGCGCATCGTAGACCGCCGCATGGATGTTACGCGCCTCGACCGCATCGCCAATCCGGAACAGCTGGAACCCGTCGGGCCCATCTTTGCGCAATTGGGGCTGCTGGGCAATCAGCGCATCATAATCAACCGCCCCCAGATTTGATGACTGCGGTTTCAGCGCAAAATAGATATCGGCAAGCGGCTGTGTGCCGTGGTTCACCACGATCTGGTCATAGTGAGCCACCTTGCCAATCTTCATATAATCGCTGTCAATCGTCGCCTTGATCCGGTTGCCATCCCGCTCGACCGAGGTCAGACGATACGTGACCGTAAACGTAACGTCCTTATCCTGCATCGCCCGCATATAGGGCACCAGATTCATTGCCATCACATCCGGGGCGAAACTGCGGTCAGGGGTCATGATTTCCACCTTGGCCCCAGCCTCGGCCAACAGTTGCGCGGCCTGCAAGGCGACGTGATCACCCGCATCATCATACAGCAAAACATGGGATCCTGGCTTCACATCACCCGACAGAATGTCCCATGCCGACACAGTCAATTCGTTGCCGCCCGCCAGAATGTCCTTTTCCGGCAGACCGCCCGTCGCAACGATCACGACATCCGGGCGCAACATCAAAACATCTGCGGCCTCGGCCCATGTGTTGAACCGCACCTCGACCCCCAAGGCGGCGCATTGGGCCATGCGCCAGTCGATAATGCCCATCATTTCGGCGCGCCGCTTGGTCTTGGCGCACAGGCGCACCTGGCCACCCGGCTGCGCGGCAGCCTCCAGAACCACAACGCTGTGGCCCCGTTCAGCGGCAACGCGGGCCGCCTCCAGCCCGGCCGGACCTGCCCCCACAACCACCACGCGGCGTTTGGTGGTGGCCGGGGCGACAGTGTGTGACAAAACCTCCTCGCGCCCGGTGGCCGGGTTGTGGATGCACAGCGCCATGCCGCCCTGATAAATCCGGTCCAGACAATAGGTGGCCCCGACGCAGGGCCGTATGTCTGCCTCGCGGCCTGCAATGATCTTTTGCACGATATGCGGGTCGGCCATATGGGCCCGCGTCATGCCCACCATGTCCAACTGCCCGCTGGCCACGGCATAGCGCGCCGTCGCGACATCTGCGATTCGCGCGGCGTGAAAGGTGGGCAGGCCAACCTCGGCCCGTACCCGCCCGGCAAAATCCAGATGCGGCGCCGATTTCATGCCGTGAATCGGGATCACATCGGTCATCGC
>JANNAF010000181.1:0-2006 GCA_031384005.1 Rhodobacterales bacterium
ACGTCCACCACGGCGCCGATGATTTGGGTCACCTTGCCTGCGGCTGCTGCTGCATTTGCCATGTCGTTTCTCCGGTTCCTCAGAGCGCTTCCGCGCCCGAAATGATTTCGATAAGCTCTTTGGTGATCGCAGCCTGACGCGAGCGGTTGTAGATGGTCGTGTATTTCGTGATCATCTCACCCGCATTACGGGTCGCGTTGTCCATCGCACTCATGCGCGCACCCTGTTCGGAGGCGCCGTTTTCCAGCAAGGCGGTAAAGACCTGCGTTGCAACCCCCCGCGGCAAAAGGTCGGCCAGAATGGCCTCCTCACCGGGTTCATAGTCATAGACGGCCGAGGCTGACCCGCCTTCGAATTGCGCCGGGATCACCTGCAACGCCGTCGGGATCTGGGCGATCACCGATTGGAAACGGTTGTAAAACAGCGTGACCACATCACATTCGCCCGCCTCAAAACGGGCCAGAATGTCGCGCGCGATGGTCTGCGCATTGGCATAGCCGACACGCTTGACCTCGGACATGTCGATATGGCCGACCATCTTGTCGGCAAAGTCGCGGCGCAGCTGTTCACGCCCCTTTTTGCCAACGGTCAGGATCTTGACCGTCTTGCCAGCCGCAATCAACTCATGTGCGCGGGCACGGGCCAGACGCACAATGGTCGAGTTGAAACCGCCACACAAACCGCGCTCTGATGTCATGACGACCAAAAGCTGCACTTTGTCGCTGCCCGTCCCGGCCAAAAGCCGGGGCGCGCTGGGGGAAACCCCAACAGACGAGGCAAGGCTGCCCATCACCGCATTCATCCGCTCGGCATAGGGCCGGGCGGCTTCGGCGCTGTCTTGGGCGCGACGCAGTTTCGCTGCCGAGACCATCTGCATGGCCTTGGTGATCTTGCGGGTGTTCTTGACACTCGCAATCTTGTTTTTAAGGTCCTTTAGGCTGGGCATCGTTTATCCCCCTGGCCTTAGGCAAAGTCTTTGGCGAATGCCGCGATTTCGGCCTTGATGGCTTTCTCCAGATCGCCCGATACTTTGCGGTCGTTCATGGTGATGTCGTCCAACACTGCCTTGCCGGTGCTGCGCAAATGCTTCAGCAGACCCGCCTCGAACCGGCCAATGTCGCGCACGGCGATCTTGTCCAGCGCACCAGAGGTGCCCGCATAGATCACGCAGACGATTTCCGCGTTGGTCATCGGCGAATACTGGTTCTGCTTCATCAACTCGGTCAGACGCGCGCCACGGTTCAGCAATTGCTGGGTCGAGGCGTCAAGGTCCGACCCGAACTGCGCAAAGGCCGCCATTTCGCGGTACTGCGCCAGTTCCAGTTTCACCTTGCCGGCCACCGACTTCATGGCGTTGGTCTGGGCGGACGATCCCACGCGGGAAACGCTGAGGCCAGTGTTCACCGCCGGGCGGATGCCCTGATAGAACAGTTCGGTTTCCAGAAAGATCTGGCCGTCGGTGATCGAGATCACGTTCGTCGGAATGAACGCCGACACGTCGCCGCCCTGGGTTTCGATGATCGGCAATGCGGTCAGCGACCCCGAACCAAAATCTTCGTTCAGCTTCGACGACCGCTCCAGCAAACGAGAGTGCAGATAGAACACGTCGCCCGGATAGGCTTCACGGCCCGGCGGGCGGCGCAGCAGCAGCGACATCTGGCGATACGCGACGGCCTGCTTGGACAGATCATCATAGATGATCAGGGCATGACGGCCATTGTCGCGGAAAAACTCGGCCATCGAGGTGGCGGCATAGGGTGCCAGGAACTGCAGCGGGGCCGGGTCGGAGGCGGTAGCCGCCACGACGATCGTGTATTTGATCGCGCCGGTTTCTTCCAGTTTCTTGACCAACTGTGCCACGGTCGAACGCTTTTGCCCGATGGCGACATAGATGCAGTACAGCTTTTTGCCTTCGTCGTCGCCAGCCGCCTCGTTATAGGACTTCTGGTTCAGAATGGTGTCCAGTGCCACGGCGGTCTTGCCGGTCTGACGGTCACCGATGATCA
>JANNAF010000521.1:0-1509 GCA_031384005.1 Rhodobacterales bacterium
CGCAAAGGTCAGCAGGCCATAGGCGGCGGCATCCACCCCGGTTTTGGCCAGAACCCCGTTGCCCTTGACCGCAACCGGGTTGGCAAAGGGCGCGCCGACGGCGGCCCCGGCAATCAGGCGGGCCAGCGATACGGGATAGCCGCCCACATCCAAAATCCCACCGCCGCCCAACGCCATGTCATACAGCCGCGATCCGGGGCGGTAGGGCGCGTTAAAGCCGAAATGGGTTTTGATGTGATGCGGCACGCCAATCTCGCCCGAGGCGATGATGTCCAGCACACGGGCGATCTGCGGATGGCAGCGGTACATGAATGCTTCCATGAAAAAGCGGCCTTCTTGTGCGGCCACCTCGGTCACGGCCACCACCTCGGCCGCGTTCATGCCTGCGGGTTTTTCGCACAGCACATGTTTGCCCGCCCGCAACGCCGCAATCGACAGTTCGGCATGCCATGGGTGCGGGGTCGAGACGTAGATGGCATCCACATCGGCATCGGCCAGAATCGCGGCATAGGTCGCGTGACGTTTGTCAGCTGCGATGCCGTATTTGTCGCCAAAACTGGCGCGCCGTGCCGCATCGCGGCTGGCGATGGCAACCAGCTTGCCCGACTTGGACTGCGCCAACCCGTCGGCGTAATTGTTGGCGATGCTGCCCGGTCCGATGATGCCCCAGCGAATTGTCATGGTATCCCCCCCATTGAGTATCCCATTGCTAGCACCAGCAATCGGCCCGACGGAAGGGATTCTTTTAGTAAAATTTACTTAGGCAAACTTGACCGTCTTGTTGAACGGCATGTCGCGCAGGCGCTGTCCGGTCAGGGCAAAGATGGCATTGGCCAGCGCAGGGGCGGCAGGCGGGGTGCCCGGTTCACCGATACCGCGGATTTCCAGCATGGTTTCCAACACCTGCACCATAATCGGCGGCACCTGAGGTTGGCGCAGGGGTTCAAAATCCCAGAAGGTCGATTGCTGCACACGCCCTTCGGCCAGCGTAATCTCACCCCGGATTGCCGCCGACAGGCCGTAAACCATGGCCCCCATCACCTGCGCCTGCAAATTGCCGGGATCCAGCGCCACGCCAACATCGACCGCAGACCATGCGCCCGTCATGCGGATGCCGTCGGGGGTGTCCATCACCTCGATCACCTGCGCGGTCGGTACGCCAAAGGACAGGCAAAACGCCACACCGCGCGCCCGGCCCGCAGGCACGGTACCCCAGTTCGACATTTGCGCCACCGCCTGCAACACGCCCCGGCTGGGTTCGTGGGTCAGGTGTGACATCCGAAACTCCAGCGGGTCCGCTCCGGCCAGATGGGCCAGTTCATCAACCGCGCTTTCGCTAAAGAACGCGTTTTGCGAATTGCCGACCGACCGCCACGACCCGACCGGCACCATCACCGGCGCGCGGTAGCCCGTGACGCGGTAATTGGCAAAGGTATAAGGTTGATCCGAAGCACCCTGCACGATGGCCGCATCGGGGCCGGGGATGGAAAAGCCAAGACGCCCGCCCTG
>JANNAF010000204.1:0-1600 GCA_031384005.1 Rhodobacterales bacterium
CAAGATACAAAAAGCCTTTGCGCATCCATTGCCCGGCAGGCGATTGCATGGCAATCTGCCGAGCGGGGGCGCATCAGCCGCCGGATGCGCTTTTCATACACATCATGGCCCTCGTTCTGCAGGTGCCACGTCATTGGCCGGACACCGGAAAACGGGGTGCCCAGGAATTGCTTGTCGACCAGCAGCATGAGGCCAAGGTTCATTTCAGTCTTGACCGGAGGGGCGTAATTGAACGACGACCGAGAAATCGACAGCAGGCGGCACTGCGCCCCGACCGACATCTTGGGATGGGTCCGTTCGATCATGCCGCGCCTCACTTCGCGGTCGAGGGCTTGATTCCTTGCCAGAAAATCGTTCGCGACGGCCAGCCCTGCGATCTTGGCATGCAGGTCGCGAACCGTGTCCTAGACAATCTCGACCGAAGCGGCTAGCTTACCACCCTGCTAAAAAGTACCAGCGGCCCCTTTCAGCAGTGCTTTCCGCCATAAATGGTTCATCTTCGCCCACCGGTGTTTGGGCGCAAACACCGGCCGGTACCAGATGCACCCCATAGGCGGTCGCCAGTTTCGACACCGTGCGCGCGCCCTTCAACGCCTCCAACGCCACCCGCGCCTTGAATGCTGCGTCATGGTTCCTGCGTTTCGACATATCAGTTTTCCTCGTTCTGGCAGATCAGCAGACTTCAGATCACAGCATCCGCCACTGTCCGATTTTCGGGGGGTAGCTCAGTTTTCGCGGCAGCAATCGTCATTGACCGCCCGAATGCGGAACTTCCGGCAGGCCCCGAATGTGTCTGACAGGAAGTCCAGGGACCAGCGCTGGTTCGGGCGCAGCGGCACAGGTATTGGCGTGCGGCTGGCGCGCGCTTGTTAGCGGCCACGACGGCGGCGCACCTACAGGCCTTCGTATCGGTAAATCCGGTAGAGCTTTTTTTGTTCATCACCATTCCCACAGGTTACAGCATGACACCGATGCGCCGCCTTGCGGCGATTGCGGGAAATCTACTGGCCAATGGATAGCCAAGCTGGCGCCGTTTCTCAGCAATCTTGTTCATTTCCAGACGGATTTCCGGCTTGATCGCGCGGATGCTCGCGCTGCAGGGTCTTGGGATCGACAGCCATTGCCCGGAAGCACATGCTTTGCATGTGCGAGAGGGGATCAGGACGCTGGCCCGGCGTTAAAAGATCGGATGACCGTTCATCGCCCGCAATACCGCGTCCCGCCGTTGCACCGGCGTCGTCAGGGCCTTTCCAGCAGATCTGCCGGCACGACATTGCCCAACATGACATCCACCACCCGGCGTTTCAGCTCCGCGTTGTCGTCCTCAAGCTGCTTCAGCCGCTTGGCGTCGGATAAGTCCATCCCGCCATACTTGGCCTTCAACTTGTAAAACGTCGCAGGGCTGAGCCCGTGCTTGCGGCAAAGCTCGGCCGTCGGCAGCTCAGCCTCCTGCTCTTTGATCATCCCGACAATATGCGCTTCGGTGAACCGGCTTTTCCTCATGTCGTCTGCTCCTTCAGGGTTGGGCAGACTCTACATCAGTCTGAGGGCGTTTCAGGGGGGCAGGTCACGGACTATGAACTTTGGTAATGCCCGCCAG
>JANNAF010000153.1:0-2159 GCA_031384005.1 Rhodobacterales bacterium
CAAGCAGTCGCAGGAAACCCTGCGCACCGCGCTGGCCATGGGTGCGGACCGCGCCATCCTGATCGAGGCGGCAGCCGATACGACCGTCGACATCGAACCCTTGGCCGTGGCCAAACTGTTGGCCGCCGTGGTCCGCGAGGAGGCGCCGGGTCTGGTGCTGTGCGGCAAGCAGGCGATCGACAATGACATGAACGCCACTGGCCAGATGCTGGCGGCGCTGCTGGGCTGGAGCCAGGCAACCTTTGTGTCCGAACTGGTGGTGGACGGGGCCAATGCGGTCGTGACACGCGAAGTGGACGGCGGCTTGCAGCAAATCTCGGTCAAGATGCCGGCGATTGTGACGGTGGACCTGCGGTTGAACGAGATCTGTTGCAAACCGCCGTCCACTTCGCGTGTCACGACCGCATTGGCCCCATCCACCACCAGTTCGGACACAAAGGTTGCCTGGCTCCAGCCCAGCAGCGCCGCCAGCATCTGGCCGGTGGCGTTCATGTCATTGTCAATCGCCTGCTTGCCGCACAGCACCAGACCCGGCGCCTCCTCGCGGACCACGGCGGCCAACAGCTTGGCCACAGCCAGAGGTTCGATGTCGACGGTCGTATCGGCTGCCGCCTCGATCAGGATGGCGCGGTCCGCACCCATGGCCAGCGCGGTGCGCAGGGTTTCCTGCGACTGCTTGACACCAATCGACACCACGATGATTTCGGTCGCAATCCCCTTTTCGCGCAGACGGATCGCCTCCTCGACGGCAATCTCGTCAAACGGGTTCATCGACATCTTTACATTCGCCAGATCGACGCCGGTACCGTCCGCTTTGACACGCACCTTGACGTTATAATCGATCACACGTTTGACAGGCACCAGCACCTTCATTGCAAACTCCATGAATGGGCAAACCCAAGGGGCTTGGGCAGCCGCTGTAAATCATTGCTGGGGTCATAAACCTTTGAGGCGCGGCACAACAGACCAAAATCGACACAAGGTGTCGCAAGGACGCCGCGTTTTTCGCGACAAGTTGGCAGACCCTGCAATTGTGATCATGACAGCTCCCCCGGCGTTGCGGCATAGTTGATCAAATCGTGGGGCGTGATGGGCCATGGCCTGACAATCGCCCTCATCCCGCCAAGGTGCCCCATGGCAAAACTTCTGTCTGCCCCCTGTATCCGGGTCATGCCAGCCCGCCATTTCGCCGGTCCGGTGCAATGCTATGACATGCAAACCCGCGCCGGGATTCCGGCGCAATGGGATGCCTATAACGCCAAGGCTGTGCGCGTTACCGGGGCGATACCGGACGGTTATTATGGGCTGGTGTTCAACTATAGCGAGGATGGCGGCACCTTGGACTATATATGCGGCCAAGAGGTGCTGGCCGGGGCCAGCCTGCCCGCAGGCTTTGCCAGCGTGGCGATCAGCGGCGCCTATGCGCGGTTTGCCACCACGGGGCATATTGCAACCATGGCGACGGCATGGGCCGAGATTTATGGCGATTGGCTGACCCGCCCCGATTTCCGCCCGCGCCCCGGCCCATCAGTGGAATACTATCCACCGGCGTTTGACGGAATGACCGGCGACGGCGGATACGAGATCTGGGTGGCGGTCGAGGGGTAAAATGTGTTTCCCCAACTTTTCCAACGACAAAGGTCAGGATAACCTGCCGCACGGACGCAAACAGGGCGGTGGGTTGGCACCCACCCTACCCTTGTTCTTGCCAATTGGTTAATTTTTGAAAACCAACCCATTGATTCCAAACGTTTTTAAAAAACGTCCAGATCTGGACGCCCTATCGGGTCAGGCCGGGCACCCACAACACATCGCGCGCGCCATCCTCGTTTGCGATCCGGCCCGCGACGAAAAACCAGTCCGACAGGCGGTTGAGGTAGCGCACCGCCTCGGGGTTCACCGGTTCGGCTGCGGCCAGTTCCACCACCAAACGTTCGGCCCGCCGACAGACGGTGCGGCACACATGCAGATGGGCGGCCAAGGCGGACCCGCCGGGCAGAATAAAGCTGCGCAGGGGAGTCAGACGGTCGTTCATCACGTCAATCTCGCGTTCCAGACGGTCGATCTGGGGGGTGATGATGCGCAGACGCGGATAGGGGGCGGTTGCGTCGTTTTCGATGTCCGGGGTGCACAGATCTGCACCCAGATCGAACAGATCG